>NZ_JBVAYT010000008.1:0-230890 GCF_055412765.1 Pseudarthrobacter xylosi
GGGAGAGTAGGTCACCGCCGGAACATCATTAACGGTCGAGAGCCCCCCAACACACACGTGTTGGGGGGCACTCCCTTTTAACCACCCAAACACCCCGCACACCCAAGGACCCGCAATGGTGTCCCGGGAACCCCGCAGAAACTGCGAGACGCACCGCTGGGAGTGTGAACATTCCCACGACGGCGGCCTGGAGGCGGATCCATGTCACCTGTCGATGGGCTCTCGCCTAGAATTGACTGAGATGTACGGACTTCGAAGCGCTTGATTTCGGGTTGCGTAGCATAACGAAACACGGAACGAGCGGCTGCGATTGCGCCAGTGGTCGGCTCATAACAGGAGGAATCCCCATGGCTGAGCACAACGGCGGCAACCGCGGCGGTAACGACCGCGGTCCTTTCCGCGGCAATAACAATTCCGGCGGCGAGCCGCGGGGATTCCGTTCCCGGGACGACCGTAACTCTGAGGCGCCGAAGCGGGCGCCTGGCTCCGGTGAACGTAAGCCTTTTGGTGATCGTCCGCGCCGCGAGGGCGACGGCGAACGTCGTAGCTTCGGTGCTGGAGAGCGCAAGCCCTACGCTGGCGGCGGTGACCGCAAGCCATTCAGTGGGGGCGGTGACCGTAAGCCGTTTAGCGGTGGTGGCGAGCGGAAGCCTTACGGTGACCGTGACAACAAGTCCTTCGGTGACCGACCCCGTCGTGAGGGTGACGGCGAGCGGAAGCCGTTCAGCGGTGGCGGAGAGCGCAAGCCCTACGGCGACCGCGACAGTAAGCCTTACGGTGACCGCCCGCGCCGCGAGGGCGACGGCGAACGTCGTAGCTTCGGCGGCGGTGACCGCAAGCCCTACGCTGGCGGCGGTGACCGCAAGCCATTCAGTGGGGGCGGTGACCGTAAGCCGTTTAGCGGTGGTGGCGAGCGGAAGCCTTACGGTGACCGTGACAACAAGTCCTTCGGTGACCGACCCCGTCGTGAGGGTGACGGCGAGCGGAAGCCGTTCAGCGGTGGCGGAGAGCGCAAGCCCTACGGCGACCGCGACAGTAAGCCTTACGGTGACCGCCCGCGCCGCGAGGGCGACGGCGAACGTCGCAGCTTCGGCGGCGGTGACCGTAAGCCGTTTAGCGGTGGTGGCGAGCGGAAGCCTTTCGGTGACCGTGACAACAAGTCCTTCGGTGACCGCCCGCGCCGTGAGGGTGACGGCGAGCGTCGCAGCTTCGGCGGCGGTGACCGTAAGCCGTTTGGCGACCGCCAGGACCGTGCCCCCCGCAGCTTCGAGCGGGGAGATACCGGCCCCCGCCAGT
Organism: Pseudarthrobacter xylosi; assembly: GCF_055412765.1. Lineage (NCBI taxonomy): Bacteria > Bacillati > Actinomycetota > Actinomycetes > Micrococcales > Micrococcaceae > Pseudarthrobacter > Pseudarthrobacter xylosi. Next base: position 1,297 of record NZ_JBVAYT010000008.1, read on the forward strand.
TCGGCAGGGACCGTGCCGAAGACCGCCCGGTCCGTGTACCCAACGCGCGTGATCTTCGCAGCGCCAACCGTCCCGACCGCGAGCGTTCACCGCAGATCGACGACGATGTCACGGGCAAGGAACTGGACCGCGCCACGCAGCACCAGATCAAGACCCTCGAGGACAACAGCGCCGAGTGGGTGGCCCGCCACTTGGTAATGGCCGGACGCCTGATCGACGAAGAGCCCGAGCTGGCCTTCCAGCACGCCCTCGCCGCGAGCCGGCGTGGTGGCCGCTTGGCTGCCGTCCGTGAAGCCGTCGGACTCACCGCTTACGCCGCAGGACACTACGGCGAAGCCCTGCGCGAATTCCGGACCTACCGCCGCATCAGCGGTTCGAACGTCCACCTGCCCGTGATGGCCGACTGCGAACGCGGACTGGGCCGGCCTGACCGCGCCCTCGACGTGGTGCGGTCCGAGGAAGCCAATGACCTGGACGCGCCCGGCAAAGTCGAACTGGCCATCGTTGCAGCCGGGGCGCGCTCTGACCTCGGCCAGTTGGACGCTGCCGTGGCGGAACTTGAAATTGCCCAGCTGGACATCAACCGGGCGTTCTCTTACAGTCCAAGGCTCTTCCGGGCGTACGCAAACGCCCTGGCCGCCGTCGGTCGCGAAGATGAAGCAGCAAAATGGCAGAGGCAGGCCGTTGTGGCTGAAAATGCCTTGGGCATTGGTGCCGATGAGGAACCGGACATCGTGGACCTTGGCTGGGACGAGGAAGAGGAAGCCCGCGAGGAAGCACAGCGCCGGCGCCTGCTCGAGCGCGCTGCCGCAGACCCCGAGACCAGTGCCTCCACGCCTGCTGCCCGTTCCGAGGTAGCCGCGGACAAGACCGTTGTTGAGGCCGCCGGCGTGGATGCAGCCATCGATGACGTGGAATCGGATTTCTTCGAGTCCGATGACGCCGAAACTGACGAGGATTCCGTCGAAGCAGACGAGCTGGAAGCCGGCGACGCCGAGCAAGATGACGAAGAGCGCGACGCCGAGCCCAGCGGCGCAGACGACAACAACAACGGCAGCGATACCCACTCTGACGGACGGGACAGCTAGCCCGCTATGACTGAAGTGCCACTGATTTCCCTGTTCGACGCCCTTTTGGCGGACCTGGACGGCGTTGTCTACGCCGGCCAGCACGCTATCCCGGGCGCCGTGGATTCGCTGCAACAACTGGAGGGTTTGGGCATTGGCCTGGGGTATGTCACCAACAATGCCTCCCGCACTCCGGCGCAGGTGGCGGCGCATCTTCGTGAACTGGGTGCACCGGCAGACGACGAACAGGTAGTCAGTTCCTCGCAAGCCGCGGCTGAGCTCCTGGCATCACTCGTCGCCCCCGGAGCGCGGGTGCTGATCACCGGCAGCCCCGCCCTGGCACAGGAAATCGAGCTAGTGGGACTGACCCCTGTTTACAGCCAGGATGAGGGTCCGGTGGCCGTGGTCCAGGGATTCAACCCCGGGATCGGCTGGAAAGATCTGGCCGAGGCGGCGTACGTCGTGTCGGCCGGTGCACTTTGGATTGCTACGAACACCGATATGTCCATTCCCCAGGCCCGGGGCATCGCCCCGGGCAACGGCACCCTGGTGGCAGCAGTCGCCGCCGCCACCGGTCAGACTCCGCGGGTTGCCGGCAAGCCGGAGGCTCCGCTGTTCCACGCCGCCGCCAAACGGCTCGCGGCTGACCGCCCGCTGGTGGTGGGCGACCGCCTGGACACGGACATCCTCGGCGGCAACAACGCCGGGTTCGCCACCGTGGCGGTGCTGACCGGCGTCGACACCACGGCCAGCATCCTTGCCGCGCGTACGGCCGAGCGTCCTGACTACATCATCAATTCCCTCAGCGACCTCCACCGTCCCTACCCGGCCGTGGACCACACTGACGGAATGCACCGCTGCGGAGCCGCCACCGCGCGGGTCAGCGGTGACACCGTCCAGATCAGCGGCAGCGAGAGCGACCTGGATTCGTGGCGGGCCGCCTGTGCCGCTTGGTGGACTGCGGTCCCTGACGCAGACCGGGCCACCGAGCCCAAACTCGAGTGGCGCAATCATTAGACTGGTCCGATGACTGAGCTGAACGAAGTACATCCGGAAGCAGCCCAGCCAACCCCGGAATGGCCTGACAAAGCTGCGCCGGCCGCCACGGATCCGTCCGTTGCGGCCCTAATGGCCGTTCTGGACGGCATCCAGGGGCTGCCCGTATCTGAGCATGAAGCCGTTTACAGCGACCTCCACGATGCCCTGCTGCATGCGCTGAACGACGAGGCCCCAAACGGCGAAGGAGAAGCTTGAGCATGGCACGACTGGACCAGGCGCTCGTCGCCCGCGGCCTGGCCAGATCCAGGACCCACGCAGCATCGCTGATTGCCGAGGGCAAGGTGAGCTCCGCCGGCCAGATTCTGTCCAAGGCGTCCCTGCAGGTTGACGACGGCAAGGACCTGTCGGTCGAGCACACGGAAGCGGACAGCTACGTCAGCCGTGCCGGTCACAAGCTGGCGGGTGCTTTGGACGTATTCCCGGAAGTCACGGTTGCGGGCAAGAGGTGCCTGGACGCCGGGGCGTCCACCGGCGGCTTCACCGAGGTGCTCCTGCGGCGCGGTGCGGCACACGTGGTGGCGGTCGACGTCGGCCATGACCAGCTGGTCCCCCAGCTCCGCGCCGATGACCGCGTAGCCGTTCACGAGGGCCTCAACGTGCGCTACATGGCGCCTGCGGACATCGGCGGGGAGGCTGAACTCACAGTGGCCGACCTCTCCTTCATCTCCCTGACCCTGGTGGTCCTGCCCCTGGCGCTGTGCACGCAGCCTGGCGGTGACCTGGTGCTGATGGTGAAGCCCCAATTCGAGATCGGCAAGGACCGGCTGGGCCGTACCGGCGTGGTCACGTCCGAGCGCGAACGCCGGATGGCAGTGGAAAAAGTGGCCAATGCAGCGCTCGACGCCGGGCTGGACTTATGCGGCTTAGCGGCCAGCCCGCTACCTGGCCAGGACGGAAACGTCGAATACTTCCTGTGGATAAAGCGCAGGATGGCCCAAGAACTGCCTAAGATCGAAGAGCGCCTCGCAGCCATTGACGGTTTGCTTGGCCGAATCTGGCCGAACCACTAGAAAGCGGAACCCGATGAGCAGGCGAGTACTTGTCCTTGCCCACACTGGCCGCGAGGAATCACTGAAGGCCGCCTGGGAAGCCTGCGCCCAACTCCATGACTCCGGCATCGTCCCGGTCATGCAGGAATCTGAACTGCGTGACATGGAAAGATTCTTCGGGCAGCTCACCCAGCCGGTGGAAATCCTGCACGACCACGTCCAGTTACCGGACGTCGAACTGGTGATGGTCCTCGGCGGTGACGGCACCATCCTGCGCGCCGCAGAGCTGGTGCGCGAGGTTGACGTTCCCCTGCTGGGTGTCAACCTTGGCCACGTCGGCTTCCTGGCCGAGAGCGAGCGGGCAGACCTGGCCCAGACGGTGGAATGGATTGCCCGCCGCGACTACACGGTGGAAGAACGCATGACCATCGACGTCCAGGTCTGGGTCCGCGGCCAGAAGATCTGGCACACCTGGGCCCTGAACGAGGCCGCCATCGAAAAAGCCAACCGCGAACGCATGATCGAGGTGGTGACCGAAGTGGACGAGCGCCCACTGACGTCTTTCGGCTGCGACGGTGTAGTGGTGGCCACTCCCACAGGTTCCACCGCGTACGCGTTTTCCGCCGGCGGACCTGTGGTCTGGCCGGAGGTCGAGGCCCTGGTGATTGTTCCCATCAGCGCCCACGCGCTCTTTGCCAAACCGCTGGTGGTGTCGCCGCGGTCCCGGCTTGCCGTGGAAGTCCTCACCCGCACCGGTGCCCAGGGTGTGCTCTGGTGCGATGGCCGGCGCTCCGTGGACCTCCCGCCCGGCGCCAGGGTTGAAGTGACCAAGTCCGCCACACCGGTCCGGCTGGCCCGGACGCACCAGACGCCGTTTTCAGCGCGGCTGGTCAGCAAATTCGAACTCCCCATTCACGGCTGGCGCGGGCCCGTGCCGCAGTCGGAGACCATCCACACCGGACCCATCCCGATCGTCCGGACGCCTGGGCCCAGGCCGCCGCTCCAGCTTTCCTCCGGCGACCAGCCGGAGGACGACACCGATCCCGCGACCGCAAAGTGAACCATGCTTGAAGAACTGAGAATCCGCGATCTGGGCGTCATCACCGACGCCACATTGCCGCTGGGCCCCGGGCTGAGCGTCGTTACCGGCGAAACCGGTGCCGGCAAAACGATGGTGGTCACCGCCGTCGGCCTCCTGCTGGGTGCAAGGTCCGACGCCGGGGCCGTCCGGAACGGTGCGAAGAGCGCCACGGCGGAGGCCGTGCTCAAGCTCGATGCCGGGCACCCGGCGATCGCCCGGGCAGTGGAGGCCGGTGCCGACGTAGAGGAGTTCGACGGCGGCACTGAGCTCATCCTTGCGCGTCGCCTCGGTGCCGACGGGCGCAGCCGGGCCTTCCTCGGCGGGCGGGCAGCCCCGGTGGGCGTCCTCGCGGAGATCGGTGAAACCCTCGTGGTGGTCCACGGCCAGTCGGACCAGATCAGGCTGAAGGGGGCGGCCGCCCAGCGCGGTGCCCTGGACAAATTTGCCGGCGATGCGCTGGCTGGCCCGCTGGCCTCCTACCAGGCGCTCTACAGCCACTGGAAGGCCAGCCAGGCGGAGCTGGAAGCCCTCCGCAGCGCCGCGCGTGACAGGCTCCGCGAAGCAGAGTCGCTCGAAGTCGCGCTGGCCGAAATCAGCACCGTGGATCCGCAGCCGGGGGAGGACGAGTCCCTCAAAGCCGAGGCCGTGAAACTGGCCAACGTCGAAGAGCTCAGGATTGCCGCGAACACGGCGCACCAGGCGCTCATCGCGGAGGACTACGGGGACTCCGGCGACGCCACCACCCTCGTGGACGTTGCGAAAAGAACTTTGGAGCACGTGGCCGAGCACGATGCCGAGCTGGGGTCCGCCGCCGCCCGGTTGGCCGAAGTGGGCTTTCTGCTCAACGACATCGCTACGGAGCTGGCCAGCTACCAGGCCGGCCTGGACTCGGAGGGCCCCGAACGCCTGGCCGAGATCGAGGACCGGCGGGCCGCCCTGGCCACACTGGTCCGCAAGTACGCCCCGAGCATCGACGAAGTCCTGGTGTGGACGGAAAACGCCCGGGTCCGTTTCGACGAGCTGCAGGACGACTCCACCAGGATCGAAGCCCTGGACGCCGACGTGGTCCGAACCGAAGCGGAACTTCAGAAGCAGGCGGGCGCCGTCAGCAAAATCCGGGCCAAGGCCGCCAAGGACCTGTCCGGCCGGGTGAGCGCGGAGCTGAAGGCACTCGCCATGGCGGACGCCACCCTGGTGATTACCCGTGAGGCGGCGGCTCAGTTGACACCGCATGGAGCGGACGAGATCACGTTCCTGCTCCAGCCCCACTCCGGAGCCCCGGCCCGTCCGCTGGGCAAGGGCGCCTCCGGCGGCGAACTGTCCCGTGTGATGCTGGCCATCGAGGTGGTGCTCGCCGCGGTGGATCCGGTGCCCACGTTTGTGTTCGATGAGGTGGACGCTGGAGTCGGCGGGCGTGCCGCCGTCGAAATTGGCCGCCGGCTGGCCATGCTGGCACAGCACGTTCAGGTTCTGGTGGTTACACACCTGCCGCAGGTTGCCGCCTTCGCGGACCAGCACATCACCGTCACCAAGACATCCGTCAGAGGGGCCGACGGCGGCACCGCCACCGGGTTCACGTCCAGTGACGTTCGCCTCCTCAACGGCCCGGAGCGCGTGCGGGAGCTCGCCCGGATGCTGGCCGGCCAGGAGGATTCAGAATCGGCCCAGGCACACGCCCAGGAGCTCCTGGACGACGCAAAACTGCTGCCGCAGCGAGCCTGACCGCCTGCACCCCTTGCTCGCAGGGCGCCTCGCCCTGCACACTGGATCATTTGGGGAGACAGTTCCTGATCCGGGAAAGGCTCAATTGATGATAGGCTCGAATTCCGTGGTGCAGCGATCAAATTCCCGTGTAAATTCCCGGTTCCCGGGCTCGTCCAAGACGACCAAACACATCTTCGTAACCGGTGGTGTGGCGTCCTCGCTCGGTAAGGGGCTGACGGCTTCGAGCCTCGGTCACCTCCTGCGGGCACGCGGCCTGTCTGTAACTATGCAGAAGCTCGATCCCTACCTGAACGTGGATCCGGGCACGATGAACCCCTTCCAGCACGGCGAAGTCTTCGTCACTGACGACGGCGCCGAGACGGACCTGGACATCGGACACTACGAGCGGTTCCTCGACGAAAACCTCGAGGGCTCGGCCAACGTGACCACCGGCCAGGTCTACTCCACGGTGATCGCGAAGGAACGCCGCGGCGAATACCTCGGCGACACCGTCCAGGTCATCCCACACATTACCGATGAGATCAAGCGGCGGATGCGGCTTCCGGCCGAAGGCAAAAACGCGCCGGACGTCATCATCACCGAAATCGGCGGCACCGTGGGTGACATCGAGTCGCAGCCCTTCCTCGAGTCGGCCCGCCAGGTCCGCCAGGACATCGGCCGCGGCAATGTGTTCTTCGTCCACGTCTCCCTGGTTCCCTACATCGGACCCTCGCAGGAACTGAAGACCAAACCGACGCAGCACTCCGTGGCCGCCCTGCGCTCGATCGGCATCCAGCCCGAGGCAATCGTGATCCGCTCGGACCGTGAAGTCCCCGAGCCCATGCGCGCCAAGATCGGCCGCATGTGCGACGTCGATGTCGAAGCCGTCATCGGGTGCCCGGATGCACCCAGCATCTACGACATCCCCAAGACCCTGCACACGCAGGGACTGGATTCCTACATTGTCCGTGCCCTGGACCTGCCGTTCAAGGACGTTGACTGGACCAGCTGGGACAAGCTGCTCGAAGCAGTCCACAACCCCAAGCACCACGTGGAAATCGCACTGGTGGGCAAGTACATCGACTTGCCGGACGCCTACCTGTCCGTTACCGAGGCCCTGCGTGCCGGCGGCTTCGCCAACGACACCAAGGTCAAGATCCGCTGGGTACCCTCGGATGAGTGCGAAACCCATGAAGGAGCCGTGGCATCCCTGGACGGCGTGGACGCCATCTGCGTACCCGGCGGCTTCGGCATCCGCGGCCTCGAAGGTAAGCTGGGCGCCCTGAAGTACGCCCGCGAATCCAAGCTGCCGGTCCTGGGACTGTGCCTGGGCCTGCAGTGCATGGTGATCGAATATGCACGCAACGTTGTGGGCCTGGAAGGCGCTTCCTCCAGCGAGTTCGAACCGGATTCCAAATACCCGGTGATTGCCACCATGGAAGAGCAACTGGACATCGTGGACGGCAAGGGCGATCTTGGCGGCACCATGCGCCTGGGCCTGTACGAAGCCAAGCTCGACGACGGCTCGGTCATCGCAGAGACCTACGGCAAGACCACGGTCAGCGAACGGCACCGGCACCGCTACGAGGTCAACAACAAGTACCGCGACCAGATCGCTGCCGAGGGCCTCGTGTTCTCCGGAACGTCGCCGGACGGCAAGCTCGTGGAATTCGTTGAGCTGCCCCGGGAGGTCCACCCGTTCTACGTGGCAACCCAGGCGCACCCCGAACTGAGCTCACGGCCCACTCGGCCGCACCCGCTCTTCGCCGGGCTTATTAAGGCCGCCCTGGACCATCAGAACGCACAGGACGCGCCGGCCGCCAAGCCGTTGCGTACGGTTGCCGCGAAATAAAACCGAATAAGTAGAGGACGGCGCGATGCCCGGCACACCTGAAACCCCCCAAGCTGCACGGCAGGTTTCGGACGCACCGAGCCCGCGCCGTCTTCTGTCTACGGAGAAGGTCTATGAAGGCCGGATCTGGGATGTGGTGAGCGACAGCTTCCAGCTGAGCGAGACAGGGGAGTCCCTGACCCGCGACTACATCGACCATCCTGGCGCCGTGGCCGTCCTGCCCATGAACGATGCCGGCGAGGTGCTGCTGATCAGGCAGTACCGGCACCCTGTGGGCATGGACCTTTGGGAGATCCCAGCCGGCCTGCTGGATGTGGAAGGCGAGGATTTTGTGGTGGGTGCCGCCCGCGAACTCGCCGAGGAGGCGGACCTTGCGGCCGGCGAATGGAATGTCCTGGTGGACTTCTTCAATTCGCCGGGCTCCTCCAGCGAGGCCATCCGCATATATCTTGCGCGCGGCCTCACCGAGGTCCCTCACCACGAACGCCATAAGAGGACCGATGAGGAAGCCGAGATTGAGTTCCACTGGATCGCTTTGGACGACGCCGTGGCCTCGGTCCTGGAAGGCAGGCTGCACAACCCGTCCGCCGTCGTCGGAATCCTGGCTGCCGCTGCGGCGAAGGCTGACGGCTTTGGCGGACTGCGTCCCGCGGATGCCCCCTGGCCCGCGCACCCCAGCCAGCGTTGATGACGGCGACTACTGAGGCGGAAGCCCCGACGCCGCCGGTTCGGCCACTGACTGCCATCGACCTCGCCATCACCGAGTATCTGCAACATATGGGTGTGGAACGCGGCCTGGCCGCCAACACACTCTCGGCCTACCGCCGTGACCTGGCGCGGTACTCCCGCTACGTGACATCGGAGGGCTGCCACGCCCCGGACCAGATCACCCGCCACCACGTGACGGGGTTTCTGATGGCCCTCAACGACGGATCCGACGGTGGCACGGCCCTGGGTGTCAGGTCTGCTGCCAGGACCGTGGTGGCCGTCCGGGGACTGCACAAGTTCTGGGCCCTGGAGGGGATTACCACGACGGACCCCGCCAGCGACGTCCACCCGCCAATGCCGGGCAAGCGGCTGCCCAAGGCCATCAGCGTGGACGAAGTCACCCGGATCCTTGAAGCCGCGGGTACGGACACTCCCACAGGGCTCAGGGACCGTGCCCTGCTTGAATTCCTCTATTCCACTGGTGCACGGATCAGCGAGGCCGTGGGCCTGGACGTTGACGACATTGCCCTGCAGGAAGCCGAAGCCGGGCCCGCCGTGGTCCGCCTGTTCGGGAAGGGATCCAAGGAACGGCTGGTGCCGCTGGGATCCTATGGGGCGCGGGCTGTGGACGCATACCTGGTCCGCGGACGTCCGCTGCTGGCGGCGAAGGGCAAGGGCACTCCCGCCCTGTTCCTGAACGCCCGCGGGGGAAGAATCAGCCGGCAAAGCGCCTGGACCATCCTGAAGGCAGCCGCGGACAAAGCCAACATCACGAAGGATGTCTCCCCGCACACACTCCGCCATTCCTTCGCAACGCACCTACTCGAAGGCGGCGCGGATGTCCGCGTGGTGCAGGAACTGCTGGGGCACGCCTCGGTCACCACAACGCAGGTCTACACGCTGGTCACCGCTGACACCCTCAGGGAAATCTACGCAGCAGCCCACCCCCGCGCGCTGGGTTAACGTCCGCGGCCAGGTTACCGGCTATAGGGTTGAGGGCATGACGTTCACCCCTGTCACGCTGTGCTTCCTCACCCGTAAGTCCGCCGGGGTGCCACAGGTCCTGCTCGGCCTGAAGAAAACCGGCTTCGGCCGCGGCAAAGTGGTGGGGCTTGGCGGCCATGTTGAACCGGGGGAGACGGATGAAGAGGCTGCCTGCCGTGAAGTCCACGAGGAAGCAGGCCTGGTGGTCCGGCAGGAGGATCTGCACGACGCCGGCGTGGTCACCTTCGATTTCCCGGCCCGCCCGGAATGGAACATGAGCACCCGGCTCTTTGTCGCAGCGCGTTGGACCGGGCAGCCAGCCGAAAGTGCCGAGATCCGGCCGGAATGGTTCGACGTCGGCGCCTTGCCGGTGGACCGGATGTGGCAGGACGCGGCGCACTGGCTGCCGCTGGTCCTGGGCGGGTCTTTATTGCGGCTGACAGTGGTTTTGAACGATGACAACGAAACCGTCCGCGAAGTGCAGGACTACTCGACCCGCTGAGGCCGACGCTCAAAACGGCGGGCCGGTCACCTTCAAAGGTGACCGGCCCGCCGTCGTACGGTTGGGCCCACGCCGGCGAGGGACCCGAACCGAGCTTGCGAGGTTTGGGAGCCGGTGGGGAGGGTCAGGGTACGTGCCGTTCTTCCGGTCCGTTGTATTCGCTCAGCGGGCGGATCAGGGAGTTGCTGGCTGCCTGTTCCATGATGTGGGCGGTCCACCCGGTGATTCGGCTGGCCACGAACAGCGGAGTGAACGTGGGGGTGTCGAAGCCCATCAGGTGGTAGGTGGGGCCGGCCGGGTAGTCGAGGTTCGGCTTGATGGCCTTGGCCTCGTCCATGGCCTGTTCGAGGCCGTTGTAGAGACCCAGCAGCTCCGGGCGGCCGTAGTGGGCGATCATCTTGTCCAGCGCGGCTTTCATGGTGGGGACGCGGGAGTCACCGTGCTTGTAGACGCGGTGGCCGAAGCCCATGACTTTTTTCTTCTGGGCCAGTGCGTCCTCCATCCAGGCCTTGGCGCGGGTGGCGGCTTCGTCCAGTGATTCCTCAGGCCGGATGCCGATCTCGTCGAAGGTGTGCATCACGGCTTCGTTGGCGCCGCCATGCAGTGGGCCCTTGAGCGCGCCGATGGCCGCCGTCACGGAGGAATGAAGATCGGACAATGTGGACGTCACCACCCGGGCGGTGAACGTGGAGGCGTTAAAGGAGTGCTCGGCGTACAGGATCATCGAGACATTGAAGGCCTCCACGACTTCCGGGACCTGCTCTTCGCCGAACGCCATCCACAGGAAGTTTTCCGAGTAGCCCAGGTCATCCCGGGGCTCAACCACTTCCTGGCCGCGCCGGCGCCGCTGGTCGTAGGCGACCACCGCGGGCATGGCTGCGAAGAGATCCACGGCCTTGGCCATGTTGGCCTCGGGCGACGAGTCTTCCGCCAGGGGGTGCCGGGCGCCCATGACGGACGCTGCGGTCCGGCAGACATCCATCGGGTGGGCAGTGGTGGGAATTGTGTCAACGATCTGCTTCACCACAGGATCAAGGGCCCGGCCGGCGCGCTCGCGGGAAGAGAACGCGGACAGCTCTTCAGGGGTGGGCAGTTCGCCGTTCCACAACAGGAAGGCCACTTCCTCGAAGCTGCATTTGGCCGCGAGCTCCTGGACCGGATAGCCGCGGTACAGCAGCGAATTGGTATCCGAGTTGACCTTTGAAACCGCGGTGTAGTCCACCACGACGCCGGCCAGGCCCTTCTTAATATCGACAGCTTCCATGCTGTCCTCCTTCGTTCATTGGGCAAGCCCGGATGCGCCGGAATGCTTGCAGTCTCCTTGGTGGCTCCCGGGCCCTAGCGGACGCCGGGAATGTGGAAGTTGAAAACGCCGGTATCGAAGTGGTTGTAGGCCTCGTAGTCCACAAGGTCATAAAGCCGCGCACGGGTGAGCATGTTCTCCACCTGTGATTCCTGCGACCCTGTGGCCTTGATCGATTCCAGAGTACGCTCTGCTGCGCCCATGGCAATGCGTAACAGCGTGACCGGGTAGATGACCATGTTGACGCCTACGCTTTGGAGCTGGTCCACGGTGAACAGGTCGCTCTTGCCGAACTCGGTCATGTTGGCCAGGATGGGCACGTCCACGGCGTCGCGGATGGCCTGGAACTCGGAGAGGTCCCTCATGGCTTCCGGGAAGATGGCGTCCGCGCCGGCATCCACCAGGGCCCGTGCCCGGTCCTTCGCAGCTTCGATTCCTTCCACGGCCCGGATGTCGGTCCGGGCCATGATGAGGAAGTTCGGATCGCGGCGGGCGTCGGCTGCGGCGCGGATGCGTTTGGTGGCCGTGTCCTGGTCCACCACGTTCTTGCCGTCCAGGTGTCCGCACCGTTTGGGGTTGAACTGGTCTTCGATGTGGCAGCCGGCCAGGCCGGCGTTTTCGAGTTCCTGGATGCTGCGGGCCACGTTCATGGGCTCGCCGAAGCCGGTGTCCGCGTCCACCAGTGTGGGCAGGTCGGTCATGCGGGCGATCTGCCCGGCGCGGGTGGCGACTTCGGTGAGGGTGGTCAGCCCAATGTCCGGCAGGCCAAGGTCATTGGCCAGTACGGCACCGGAGACGTAAACACCGGCGAAGCCCTTTTCCTCGATCAGCCGGGCGGAGAGCGGGTTGAACGCGCCGGGGAACTGCTGGATGGTGCCGGACGCGAGCATGTCGCGCAACGCGATCCGCTTCTGTTCCGGGGTGGTCTTGGAATAAAGCATCTGGTTCTCCTGTGCGGGGTGGGTAGGCAGAGCTTAGAAGAGGCCGGCCGGTGCGTTGCTGAGGTCGATGACGCCCGGGGCGGCGGTGATGTTCAGCTGGTCCAGTTCGCCCGGGCCCAGGTCCGGAAGGCTTTCCGCGGCTGCGAGGAAACGCTCGATTTCCGCCTCGGCGACCAGTCCGGCTGCCAGGGTGCGGAACTTGTTGATGTACTGCTGGCGGGCGAAGGGCCGGGCGCCGAGCGGGTGGGCGTCGGCTACGGCGATCTGGTCGGTGATGACCGTGCCGTCGGTGAGGGTGATCTCTACGGAACCGCCGAAGGCCTTCTCGGCGATGTCCAGCGAGTGGTAGCGGCGGGTCCATTCGGCGTCTTCAACGGTACTGACCTTGTTCCACAGTTCCACGGTGTCGGCGCGGCCGGCCCGCTCGGGGCTGTAGGAGTCAACGTGGTGCCAGGAGCCGTCCTGGAGTGCCACGGTGAAGATGTACGGGATGGAGTGGTCCAGGGTTTCCCGGCTGGCCGTGGGGCTGTACTTCTGCGGGTCGTTGGCGCCGGAACCAATGACGTAATGCGTGTGGTGGCTGGTTTTGATCAGGACCGACTTTACGTTGGTGGGGTCGGTGGCCTCCGGGTGCTCGGTGTGCAGCTTGCGTGCGAGGTCGATCCAGGCCTGGGCCTGGTATTCGGCGGAGTGTTCCTTGGTGTAGGTGTCCATGATGGCGCGCTTAGCCTCCCCGGGAGTCGGGAGCGGGACCTCGTAGGAGGCGTCCGGGCCGTCCAGCATCCAGGCGATCACGCCGTCTTCGCCTTCGTAGATCGGCACGGGGGAGGTCTGGCCGCGCATGGAGCGGTCCACGGCTTCCACAGCCATCTTGCCTGCAAACGCCGGTGCGTGCGCCTTCCAAGTGGAGATTTCGCCCTTGCGGGACTGGCGGGTGGCGGTGGTGGTGTGCAGAGCCTGGCCGACGGACTGGAAGATGGTTTCGACGTCCAGGCCCAGGAGGGTGCCGATGCCGGCAGCGGCGGACGGGCCGAGGTGCGCTACGTGGTCGATCTTGTGCTTGTGCAGGCAGATCGCCTTGACCAGGTTGACCTGGATTTCGTAGCCGGTGGCGATGCCGCGGATCAGGTCCTTGCCGCTCGCGCCGACGTGCTGGCCGACGGCGAGGATCGGCGGGATGTTGTCGCCCGGGTGGGAGTAGTCCGCCGCCAGGAACGTGTCATGGTAATCGAGCTCGCGGACGGCCACGCCGTTCGCCCAGGCTGCCCACTCGGGGGAGACGCGGTCCGTGATGCCGAAGACGCCGGAGCCCTTGCCGTTGGTGGTCGGTGCGTGGGTCAGCGCCTGGGCACGGGCAGCCACGATCGGGCCGCGGTTCAGGGAAGCGATGGCCACGGAGGCGTTGTCGATGACGCGGTTGATGACCATCTCGGTAACCTCGGGCGTAACCTCGACGGCGTCGGCGGCGACGGCTGCGATCTTGTGGGCCAGCTGGTCTTCACGGGCGAGGTTCTCTTCGCTCTTGTAGACGCGGACGTGGTTGAGCTTAACCATGGTGCTCCTTCTTAGTGCTGTGGGTGGGTAGCTTTGACGTGGGAAAGGCTGCGGTGCAGGTGCAGGGTGGTGGCTGCTTCGGCGAGCCTGGCATTGCCTGCGGCGATGGCCTCGGCAATGGCCGCGTGTTCGACGGCGGCCGCGTGCAGTCGCGGTGCGTCATCGGCAGCGAGACGGCGGACCCGGACCAGATGGACCCGCAGGCTGCGCATCGCCTGGGCGAGGTAGGAGTTTGAGATGGCAGCGTCGATCGCCTCATCCAGCCGGCCCACCAGGGCGTAGTACTCATGCCGGGCAGGATCGGTGTCGCTGATCAGCTCCTGCGCCCGCAGAAGATCGGTGTGGAGCTTCGCAAAGACAGTGCGCTCGCCGCGAACGGCCGCGAGCGCAGCGGCCTTGCCCTCCAGGGTTTCGCGGAGCTCAAACATCTCATCGATGTCCTCCAGTGAGATGTCGGTGACGACGACGCCGCGGCCGCCTGCCGCCGTCGTCAGCCCCTCTGCGCTGAGCCGGCTCAGCGCCTCCCGGACCGGGGTGCGTGAGACGCCCAGGCGCTCCGACTGCTCCACTTCGGCGAGGACCGTTCCGGGCGTCAGGCGCCATTCGATAATGTCTTCCCGAAGCGTTGCATAGGCTTTGTCGCTGGCCCGCATGGTTCCTCCCGTCAATCTGCTCATGGGCACCAGTGTATACATGTAATGCCGAATAGCCCAGAAAAACCGGATCATCAGCGACATGGGTGCATGTATGTATACACAGACCTTGTCTGGGACGGGTGGGCCGCATAGCATGGTGGCAACACAGCGACGTGAACGGGAGCCCATGACGGTCAGCGGAAATTACCGGGAAGCATATTCGCGCAGCATCGAACACAAGGATGCCTTCTGGCTCGAGGCCGCGGGAGGCGTGACCTGGTCCAGGACTCCTGAAACCGCGCTCGATGGATCGGCCGCCCCGCTGTTCCACTGGTTTCCCGATGGCATGCTCAACACGAGCTACAACGCCCTGGACCGCCACGTTGAGGCCGGCCGCGGGGACCAGGCTGCGCTCATCTATGACTCCGCGATGCTGGGGATCAAACGCACGTACAGCTACGCCGAACTGACGGACCTCGTGGCGCGGTTCGCGGGTGTGCTGCGCTCGCAGGGAGTCGGCAAAGGGGACAGGGTGGTTATCTACATGCCCATGATTCCCGAGGCGGCCATCGCCATGCTGGCGACGGCCCGGCTCGGGGCCGTGCATTCGGTGGTCTTCGGCGGGTTCGCACCCAAGGAACTCGCCGCCCGCATCAAGGATGCCGGTCCGGCCGCGATTGTGACGGCGTCCGGCGGGATAGAGCCCTCACGCCGGGTGGAGTATCTTCCGGCGGTCGCCGAAGCACTCGAACTCGCCGGCGCCAGGCAGACGCCCGTCATCGTCAAGGACCGGGAAGGCTTTATGCATTCGGGCTCCGAGTATCCGGACTGGCTGGACTGGGACCGGTGCCTTGACGCTGCCGCCCCGGCGGCACCCGTGGACGTCGCAGCAACCGACCCCCTTTACATCCTGTACACCTCCGGCACCACCGGCACACCGAAGGGCGTTGTGCGCGACAACGGCGGCCATGCCGTCGCGCTCAGCTGGACCATGGCAAACATCTACGACGTCGGTCCGGGTGACGTGATGTGGACCGCGTCCGACGTCGGCTGGGTGGTGGGGCACTCCTACATTGTTTATGGCCCGCTGCTGGCCGGTGCCACCACGGTCCTCTACGAGGGAAAGCCCGTGGGGACCCCTGATGCCGGAGCATTCTGGCGCGTCGTACAGGACCACAAAGTCAACGTCCTGTTCACCGCGCCCACCGCCCTGCGCGCGATCCGCAAGGCAGACCCCCAGGCTGCGGAACTGGCCCACTACGACATCTCCACCCTGCGAACGCTGTTTGCCGCCGGCGAGCGGCTGGACACGGACACCTACCGCTGGGCAGGTGAGGTCCTGGGTGTTCCCGTGGTGGACCACTGGTGGCAGACCGAAACCGGCTGGGCCATCTGCGCCAACCCGCGCGGGCTGGATGACCTCCCCTTCAAGCCCGGGTCACCCACCGTGCCCATGCCCGGCTTCGAACTGAAGATTGTGGACGGCTCAGGGGCTGCGGTGCAGCCGGGGGAGGAGGGAAACATTGTCCTGCAGCTTCCCTTGCCTCCCGGTACCCTGACCACCCTGTGGCAGAACGACCACCGCTATGTGTCCTCGTACCTGGCGGCGTTTGAAGGCAGCTACGCCACAGGCGACAGCGGCTACCGGGACGCCGATGGCTATGTCTTTGTGATGGGCCGGACCGACGACATCATCAACGTGGCGGGCCACCGGCTGTCCACCGGTGCGATTGAGCAGGTCATCGCCAGCCACCCGGCCGTCGCCGAATGTGCCGTGATTGGCGTGGCGGATCCCCTCAAGGGTCAGCGCGCCAGCGGGTACGTGGTGCTCAAAGCAGGCGTGACCGCCAACGAAAACGAGGTGGTCCGCGAGCTGATCGCCCTTGTCAGGAAGGACATCGGGCCGGTGGCTGACTTCAAGCACGCCATAGTGGTCGAAGCACTCCCCAAGACCAGGTCAGGGAAGATCCTGCGCAAGACCATGCGCCAGATTGCCGACGGCGACGATTACGTTGTGCCCTCTACGATTGAGGATCCCGAGGTGATCGGGCAGTTGCTGGGTGTGCTCCGGCCGGAAGGCGCCGTTAATACCCGCGGCAGTAGCCCGGACGCAAAGAATGCTTGACTGACGAAGGAGTTCCAATGCCACAGGCTTTGACCTCACGGTTCCTGTTCGGTCCGGGACCGAGCAATTGCTACCCGGAAGTGACCGCCGCGTTGGCGCATCCGGTGATTGGGCACCTGGATCCGGTCTTCATTGAACGGCTCGACAACACCTGCGAGGGCCTCCGCACGGTCTGGGGAACTCAGAATGCCCGCACGCTGCCTTTGAGCGTCACCGGTTCAGGCGGCATGGAAGCGGCTTTTGTGAACACCGTTGACGACGGCGATGTGGCAGTGATCGCCGTCAACGGGCTCTTCGGTGAGCGTATGTGTGAGGTGGCCCGCCGCTGCGGCGCCACAGTGGTTCGGGTTGACCACGAATGGGGTACGCCCATCGACGTCGAACGCGTTCTGACGGCTCACCCGCGGCCGAAGGTGATTGCGGCAGTCCACGCCGAAACGTCAACGGGCGTCCTCTCCGACGTCGCATCGCTCGGGCAGAACAAGGGCGATGCCCTGTTGATTGTCGACGCCGTGACATCCATCGGCGGGCTCGAACTCCGCGCAGACGACTGGGGAATCGACGTCGGCTATGCCGGCACCCAGAAATGCCTCGGCGTGCCGCCGGGGCTCTCGCCGTTCACGATGACGGGAAGGGCCTTCGAACGAAGGATCAAGGATCCCCGCTCCTGGTACCTGGACGTCGGCCTGCTGGGCGGTTACGTCGGCGCCGCCAGCGGCAGCGGTCGAACTTACCATCACACGCCGCCGGTCACCATGATCGCCGGCCTGGAGGCGGGCTTGCAAAGAATCCTGGCCGAGGGACTGGACGCCGTCCAGGCGCGCCACCGCGCGGCAGGGGCGGCGTTGCAGGCGGGGCTCCAGCAGATGGGACTGGAGCTCTTCGCGGCCGAAGGCCACCGGCTGCCCAGCCTCACCACTGTCAAGGTCCCGGACGGCGTCAACTCCGCGGCCGTACGCCATCATCTTCTGGAGCATTTCAGCATCGAGATTGGCTCAGGGGCGGGCAAGTACGCTTCCAGCATCTGGCGGATCGGGCTGATGGGCCCCAACGCAAACGCCGCATCAGTGACCCTGGTGCTGGGGGCTCTGAAGGAAGCCATCTCCTCTGCCTAGCCGCGGGCTCTCCGGAAACACGTCTGTAGTTTCAGGGCCGCTTCCAGCCGTATTCGTTTTCCGGCCGGCCGGGCGTGCCGTAGCGGGGCGCCCGGGAGGCGATGCCGGCGTCGGCGAGGTATTCGAGGTAGCGGCGGGCCGTCACGCGGGACATTCCAAGCGCCGCCATGACTTCCGTGGCCGAAACGGATCCCGAGTGCTGTTTCAGGTAGTCCCGGACCGATTCCAGCGTGGAGACGGAGAGGCCTTTCGGCAGGGGCATTTCCGATGGCGCGCGCAGGCTTGCGAAGGCCTGGTCAACCTCGCTCTGGGACGCGCCGGTCCTCCCGGCCCCGGACCCGGGGGAGGCGAGCTGCTGCCGGAACAATCGGTAGCTGGAGAGTTTGTCTTCGAACGTGGCAAAAGTGAAGGGCTTGATCAGGTACTGGACCACGCCGATGGCCACGGCGCTCCGGACAATCGCCACTTCCCGGACCGCTGTGATGGCAATAATGTCCGCCAGGATTCCTGCCGCCCGCATCCGCCGGGCGATGTCCAGGCCGTGCAGGTCCGGCAGGTTCATGTCGAGCAGGACCAGCTCCACCGGCTGGCCGGCGGCCACCAGATCCGTCAGGAGCCTGAGAGCGGACTGGCCGTTCGGGGCCGTCCCGGCCAAAGTGAATCCGGACATCCTGCCCACATAGGCTGCGTGCGCGGCCGATGCCACCGGTTCGTCCTCCACGACGAGGACGCGGATATCGGTCACTGGAACTGCTCCTCTTTGTCGGTTCCGCCGGCCATGGCCGGCAGGAAGACATGGAAGCGTGCGCCGTCCTTGCCTGTGATGGTCATGGTACCGTCCAGACGCTGCACGGCCTGGCGAACGAGGGCCAAGCCAATTCCCCGCCCGAAAGGACTGGAACCCTTGGTGCTGTAGCCGTGCTTGAAGATGCGGTCCACGTCGGCCGGGTCTACGCCGGGGCCCGAATCCTGGACCATGATGTCCAGGCCCTCGGCGTCAGACTCCACGGTCAGCTCCACCTTCTTTGGTGACTCGCCGTCCGCGGCGGCGTCGATGGCGTTATCCAAGAGGTTCCCCAGGATGGTGACCAGGTCCTGGACGGCCAGGCCCGCAACGGATGCGGAACCTTGGACGGAGACCGCCAGGTTCACCCCGCGCTCATTCGCTTCGGCGGCCTTGCCCATGATCAGGGCGCTGAGGACCGGCTCGTCCACGGAACGGACCATCTTGTCGGTGAGCTGCTGGCTCAGTTCGAGGTCCTTGGTGGCGAACTCCAGAGCCTCCCGGGTCCGTCCCAGTTCCAGCAGGGAAACCATGGTGTGGAGCCGGTTGGCATGCTCGTGTGTCTGGGCGCGGAGGGCGTCTGACAGCGTCCGCATCGTTTCCAGTTCACTGCCCAGTGACTCTATTTCCGTGCGGTCGCGGATGGTGGCCACGGTGCCGTACACCGCCGGTGGCCTGTGGCCCGGGGAGTCCGTGCCTACAGCCGGTCCCTGGTTGACCACTACGATCCGGGGGCCGGTCAGATGGATTTCATCGTGTGACGTGCGGCCGGATTCAAAAAGACTCTTCAGGCTGGGGGCCAGCGGGAGGTCCGCCAACAGTGGGGGATTGGACGGGTCAGCGCCCGAATCGCGTGGTGCCAGCCCCAGCAGCTCGGCGGCCTGGTCGTTGTACATCACCACCCTCCCTCTGGTGTCGATCAGGATCAGCCCCTCGCGCACGGAATGCAGGACCGATTCGTAGTAGGCGAACAGCTGCGCCAGCTGCTCCGGACCCCAGCCCCTGGTCACGCGGCGCAGGTAGCGGCCCAGCAGTAATGAGGCCAGGGATCCGCCCACCAGCAGTGCCAGGCTGATGGCCAGCAGCGCCGGCAACCGGCCGGAGAGGGCAACGTCCACAGTCCGCACCGTTACGCCGGCCGCCACCAGTGCCCTGACGTTTCCTGCCGCATCCTTGACCGGAACCACCGTCCGCACCGACGGGCCCAGCGTTCCTGCGGTGACCTCGGTGAACACCTCCCCACGCAGCGAAGCCTCAATCGAACCGATGTACTGCTTGCCTATCTCTTCGTCCCGGGGATGCGTCCAGCGGGTCCTGTCCGGCGCCATGATGGTCACGAAGTCTGCACCCGATGCGGCCATAACGTTCAGCGCGAAGGGCTGCAGCAACGCGGTCGGGTCAGGGGCGTCGGCAGCCTGCAGGACCAGGGGGGCGGCGGCAACGGTCGCAGCTACGCCGGTCATCCGCCGGCCGGCTTCCTCGTAGCTCCGGTCCCGGGCGTCGAGGTACGCGGCTGTGCCGACGATGGTCGTAAAAGCCAGCACAATCAGCAAATTAGCCACAAACAGCCGGCGGGCAATACTCCAGCGGTGGATCATCAGCACCTCCCATGACCAATATGAACGCAACAGTGAGCTAAGTCACGGCAGGGCCAATGATGGATATCACACCGGACCGACGCGATGGGCCCAGAGACTTTGCCGCAGCGTCTATCAGATTATCCATAGAAGGAGACACATCATGGCTTCTCAACGAGGAGAGTCAGCAGCGCCTGCAAAGGCCGCCCGCAAGGGCCTGGACAAATCCCACTACCTTTACATGGCAGTTATAGCTGCCGTGATCCTGGGCGCCGTCGTCGGACTGCTGTTCCCCGAGGTCGGCAAATCACTGAAGCCGCTCGGGGACGGCTTCATCAAGCTCATCAAGATGATGATCGGCCCCATCATCTTCTGCACCATCGTCCTGGGCATCGGTTCCATCGCCAAAGCCGCCACTGTGGGTAAGGTGGGTGGCTTGGCCTTGGGCTATTTCGTCGTCATGTCCACCTTCGCCTTGGCCATCGGCCTGGTGGTTGGCAACCTCATCCACCCGGGCGAAGGCCTGAACCTCACGCCGTACGACCCTAACAAGAAGGCTGCTACGGACAGTACGGTCGATTTCCTGCTCGGAATCATCCCCGGTGACATCCCCGTGCTGCCAACGCTGCTCGCCGCGATCCTGGTCGGCTTCGCACTGCAGAAGATGGGCCCGCAGGGCGCCCCGATCCTGAGGGCAATCGGCTACGGCCAGGCCGTGGTGTTCCGCATCCTGATCATGATCATGTGGCTGGCCCCCGTGGGTGCCTTCGGCGCCATCGCCGCGGTGGTCGGCGCCACCGGCTTCCAGGCGATCGTGAGCATGTTAACCCTGATGGTGGCGTTCTACATCACGTGCGCACTGTTCATCGTGGTCATCCTCGGCGGACTCCTGCAGGTGGTTGCCGGAGTGAACATCTTCAAGCTGATGAAGTACTTGGCCCGCGAGTATCTGCTGATCTTCTCTACGTCCTCTTCGGAAGCCGCGCTTCCGCGGCTCATCGCCAAGATGGAACACCTGGGCGTCTCCAAGCCCGTCGTGGGCGTCACCGTGCCTACCGGTTACTCCTTCAACCTGGACGGCACCGCCATCTACCTGACCATGGCGTCGCTGTTCGTGGCGAACGCGATGGGTACGCCGATGGATCTCGGAGCCCAGATTTCCCTGCTGATCTTCATGATCATTGCTTCGAAGGGCGCCGCGGGCGTGACCGGTGCCGGCCTGGCAACCCTGGCCGCCGGTCTCCAAGCGCACGCGCCCCAACTGCTGGGTGGCGTGGGCATGATTGTCGGCATCGACCGCTTTATGTCCGAGGCCCGCGCACTGACCAACTTCACCGGCAACGCCGTCGCCACCGTCCTGATCGGCACCTGGGTGAAAGAGATCGACGGCGGGCAGGTTGAACGGGTCCTCTCCGGACAGCTGCCCTTTGATGAGCAGACCATGATGGCCGGCCACGGCGACCGCATGGGAACCACATCCGGCACCGCCGCGGAGCCGGCGCATGCCTGACCCGCGGACCTGACGAGGTGCAACCACCGCCCGCACAGCCCCGGCTGTGCGGGCGGTTCCTGCGTGCGGCGGCCCAACCTTCGACCTCTACTAGAAGGTAAAGGCTCAGAATCCGCCCAAAGTCAAGTTCCCTCAAATACCGTGTCGGGGCCTGTAGCCTAGGGTGAAAGCAGGATCGGCGCTGGAGCTCCAGCGGCAGGAAATCACCGTCATCGAAAGTGTGGATAGATACGTGAGCAGCGAACAGGGTTCGGCAACTCTGGAAGGCACGGAACTCGATCTGGAAGACGCCGTGATGGGTCCCACCGGGCGCCCCCACCGTGAATTTCCTGAACCAGCCCCGCTGTCGTCCCACGGTCCCGCGCGCGTGATCGCCATGGTCAACCAAAAGGGCGGCGTCGGTAAGACCACGTCCACCATCAACCTGGCAGCGGCGCTTGCCGAATACGGCCGCAAGGTACTGCTGGTGGACTTCGATCCGCAGGGTGCTCTGTCCGCGGGCCTCGGCATCAACCCGCACGAACTGGACCTGACGGTCTACAACGTCCTCATGGACCGCAAGGTGGACATCCGCGACGCCATCCACCAGACCGGCGTCGAAAACGTGGACCTGCTGCCGGCCAACATCGACCTCTCCGCCGCAGAAGTGCAGCTGGTCAACGAAGTAGCCCGTGAGCAGGTCCTGGACAGGGCCCTGAAAAAAGTGGAAGACGATTACGACGTCGTCCTGATTGACTGCCAGCCCTCACTGGGTCTGCTGACAGTCAACGCACTGACCGCCGCCCACGGCGTGATCATCCCGCTGATCTGCGAGTTTTTCGCACTACGGGCAGTAGCCCTGCTGGTGGAAACCATCGACAAAGTCCAAGACCGGCTGAACCCCGGCCTGCAGGTTGATGGTGTCCTGGCCACAATGTACGACGCCCGTACGCTCCACAGCCGCGAAGTCATCACCCGCCTAGTGGAAGCCTTCGGTGACAAAGTCTTCGAGACCGTCATCAAACGCTCCATCAAGTTCGCGGACGCCACCGTCGCGGCCGAGCCGATCACCAGCTACGCAGGTAGCCACATCGGCGCCGATGCCTACCGCCGCCTGGCCAAAGAGCTGATTTCGCGCGGCGGCGCACCCTAGCCACGCCGTGGCCGAGTCCAAACCCGGCTTTGAGGTGCGGCTGGCCAACTTCACCGGCCCGTTCGACCTTTTGCTCGGCCTGATCGCCAAGCATCAGCTGGATATTACCGAGGTGGCCATCGCCACCGTCACTGATGAGTTCATCAAGTACATCAGGAAGCTCCAGAAGCTCGGCGAGGAATGGGCGCTGGATGAAGCCAGTGAATTCCTGGTCATCGCCGCCACCCTCCTGGACCTCAAGGCGGCTCGGCTCCTGCCTGCCGGTGAAGTCGAGGACGATGAGGACATCGCCCTGCTGGAAGCGCGGGACCTCCTTTTTGCGAGGCTTCTCCAATACAAGGCGTTCAAACAGGTGGCGGCCCTGATGGCTGGAACCCTGGAACAGGAAGCCAGCCGGTTTCCACGTCAGGTTGCCTTGGAGGAGCATTTTGCCGCCATGCTTCCGGAACTCGTGTGGAAGCACTCGCCGGAGCAGTTCGCCCGCCTGGCAGAGTCAGCCCTGAAGCCCAGGACGCCAAGGCCCACGGAGGTGGGCCTTGCCCATCTGCACGGCAGTACCGTCAGCGTGAAGGAACAGGCCGAGATCCTGGGGCTCCGGCTCCAGTTGGGGAAGCCCCTGACTTTCCGTGCGCTGATCGCCGACGCCGATTCCACGCTCGTGGTGGTGGCCAGGTTCCTGGCCTTGCTGGAGATGTTCCGGGACAGGGCAGTGTCCTTTGACCAGGTATCGCCGCTGGGCGATCTCACCGTGCACTGGGCAGTGGATGGCCGGGACTGGTCAACCGAAAACCTAAGCGAAGAATACGAGGAACTGTCGTGAGCCAAGAACTTCCGGAGCCTGGGGCGGAGCCGGGCACGGACGTCCGGGATTTGCCCGGCGGTGCCAAGGCTGCACTGGAGGCGGTCCTGATGGTCCTGGACCAACCGGCCAGTGCTACTGAGCTGGCCAGCGGGCTTAACCTGACCGTCGCCGTCGTCGAGGAGCTGTTGGCGGAACTGCAGCGGGAGTATAGCGGCTATACTGTTAAAGCCCCGGACGTGGACCGTGCCAGCGATGCTGGTTTCAGTGCCACCCCCCGGGGTTTCGAATTGCGGAACATCGCCGGTGGCTGGCGGATCTACTCCCGCGCAGACTTCGCCGAAATTGTCGGACGGTTTGTGCTTGAGGGTCAGACGGCCAGGCTCACGCAGGCGGCTCTGGAAACACTGGCTGTCATCGCATACCGCCAGCCCGTCTCCAGGGCCAGGGTGTCTGCAATTCGAGGAGTCAATGTCGATTCTGTCGTACGGACATTGACGCAGCGCGGGCTGATCGAAGATTCGGGACATGATCCTGAGTCGGGAGCCATCCTCTACCGGACCACGTCGTATTTCCTGGAACGCATGGGAATCGGCTCCGTAGCGGAACTGCCCCAGCTTTCACCCCATCTTCCGGGGCTTGAGGGGATCGCGGAGTTCTACGACGCCGACAGAATGTAGGCGGGAAATCCCGCGTGCGCACACGAATATTCATAAGGGCAGATAATTTCTGCATGGCTGGCTAGGGTTGTTCTTGGACAACCAGCCGGCCAAATAACGAAGGACGGGTCATGACACAGGCGGGACGCCAGGGTTCACCACGTAACAGTTCGGGACGTAACAGTTCAGAACGCAATGCCGGACAGGGCGGCGCCAGCCGTAATCCGGCGCAGGGTGGCGCCAGCCGTAACCCTGCACAGGGCGGCAGCGGCCGCCCGAGCACGGCAGGCGGCGGTTTCCGCGCCGGCGCCGGCAAGCGTAACGCCGGATTCGGCGGCGGGGACCGGCCGTACAAGGCCCCGAGGCCGCGCGAGGAGCCATTTGTGGATCCGGGCGATGCTCCGGCGTCGCCGCCGGCCAGCCGCGGTGCCTCCGACTGGAAGCCCGCTGCCAGCGCCTCGGCGCGCAAGCCTGCCGCCCGCAAGCCGGGCGCCAACAAAGCTCCCGGCACCCCGGGCGCACTCAAGCCCAAGCCACGCACCGGCAAGCCCGGAGCCGCGGCCTCACGCGCGTTTGGCAGCGAACGTTTCGGCCAGAACCTTGGCCCCGTGCGGAAACCTGCCCGCAAGCGCGGACCCCGCGGTTCCGTTCCGCAGTCTGAAATGCACGACGCCGATGGCACTCGCCTGCAGAAGGTCATGGCCCAGGCCGGCGTGGCTTCGCGCCGCGTCTGCGAAGAGATGATCTCCGAAGGCCGGGTGGAAGTCGACGGCCAGGTGGTCACCGAGCTTGGTGTCCGCATTGACCCCAAGACAGCGGTCATCCACGTTGATGGCCTGCGCATCCAGCTGGATGAAAACCTCGTGTACATGGTCTTCAACAAGCCCAAGGGCGTGGTGTCCACCATGGAGGACCCCGACGGCCGTCCCTGCATCAGCGATTTTGTGCGGAAGACCCACCAAGGCGAACGCTTGTTCCACGTTGGCCGGCTGGACGTCGCCACCGAGGGTCTGCTGCTGCTGACGAACGACGGCGAACTGGCCAACCGGCTGACCCACCCGTCCTACGAGGTTCCCAAGACGTACCTGGTCCAGGTCCGTGGTCCGTTCCCGCAGGGAGTCGGCGCCCAGCTCCGGGAAGGTGTGGAACTTGAGGATGGATTTGCCTCCGTTGACTCCTTCAAGCTGGTGGACTCCACTCCGGGCCACGTGTTGATCGAAGTCATCCTTCATTCGGGCAAGAACCGGATTGTCCGGCGTTTGTTCGATGCCGTCGGATTTCCGGTCCTGCGCCTGGTGCGCGTCAAGGTGGGCCCCATCGGCCTGGGCGACCAGCGCCAGGGAAGCATCCGCAACCTTGGCAAGCAGGAAGTCGGCCACCTGCTGGCATCCGTAGGACTCTGAGGCATGTCCGCATTTCGCTCCCACGGGCGGGGACACCTTAACGGGCCGGTCGTGGTGATTGGCACCGGCCTGCTCGGTGCCAGCATCGGGCTGGGCCTGCGTGGACGCGGCGTGCCCGTGTTCCTGTTTGATCCGTCGCCGACCAACCAGGCGGTGGCCGTTGATATCGGTGCCGGCCAGCCCCTGGACCAACTCGGGGACGGGGCACCGGAGCTTGTGGTAGTGGCAGCACCGCCCGACGTGACCGCCGACGTCGTGGCCCGTGCGCTTGCCAACTACCCGGATTCCGTGGTGGTTGACATCGCCAGCGTCAAGGCCGCCATCCTGGCGGAGTTGCGCGGCCGCGGCGCGGACCTCACCCGCTATGTGGGCACCCATCCGATGGCCGGGCGCGAAAAGTCCGGGCCGGTTGCGGCCCGCGGCGAGCTTTTCACGTCCATGCCGTGGGTGGTTTGCCCGGGCCCGGAGTCATCCGCGGCGGCCGTGCAGACCGCGCGCTCCCTGGCGGCCGACCTGGGAGCTGTGGTTTCCCAGTTCACTGCCGACGAACACGACGAAGCCGTGGCTTTGGTGTCGCACCTGCCCCAGATCATGTCCTCGCTGCTGGCCAGCCGGCTGCAGGGGACGCCGCTTCACGCGCTGTCCCTTGCCGGCAACGGGCTGCGGGACGTCACGCGGATCGCCGCCAGCGATCCCACGCTGTGGGTCCAGATCCTGGGCGGCAACGCGGGGAAGGTCGTGGAAATCCTTTACGGGGTCCGCGAGGATCTGAACAGGCTCATCGGCACGCTCGAGGAACCCTTGGCGCCGGGCGCCAGGCTTGACCTGGCCCAGCTGATCAGCGAAGGCAATGCCGGGCAGGCCCGTATCCCGGGCAAGCACGGTGGGCCGCCGCAGGCCTACTCCTGGCTCACGGTCCTGGTTGATGACCGGCCAGGACAGATCGCGCAGCTCCTCACCGAAATCGGTGAGATCGGCGTGAACGTGGAAGACCTGCGGCTGGACCATTCCTCGGGCCAGAACGTGGGCATGGTGGAACTGTCCGTGCTGCCGAACAAGCATGACCATCTGATCGAAGCACTCAACGACCGCGGATGGCGGGTATTGCAGTAATGACACAAGAACTTCTTGACACCCTTCCGGCCTTGCGCGTCGGCAGGCCCCTGGTGGTTGCCATCGACGGGCCGTCAGGCTCCGGCAAGTCCAGCGTGAGCAAGGAAGTGGCCCGCCGGCTGCACCTTGCCTACCTGGACACGGGCGCCATGTACCGGGCCCTGACCTGGTTCTGCGTCACCACCGGAATCG
Organism: Pseudarthrobacter xylosi; assembly: GCF_055412765.1. Taxonomy (NCBI): domain Bacteria; kingdom Bacillati; phylum Actinomycetota; class Actinomycetes; order Micrococcales; family Micrococcaceae; genus Pseudarthrobacter; species Pseudarthrobacter xylosi. The sequence goes on from NZ_JBVAYT010000008.1 coordinate 28,085, forward strand.
ACCTCAGTGACGCCGCCGCCGTGGAGCAGGCCGCCCGGGACCTGGTCCTGGAACTGAGCACCACACCGCGGGAGGACTACGTGCGCGTGGACGGGGCTGACGTCACGGACGCCATCCGCGAACCGGCAATTTCTTCGGCGGTCAGTACGGTGGCCACCACCCTAGGTGCGCGGACCGAACTGATCCGCCGGCAGCGTGAGCTTATTGAAAAGCACCACCGCCGCATCGTGGTGGAGGGCCGGGACATTACCACCGTCGTCGCGCCGGGCGCTGAAGTCCGCATGCTGCTGACGGCCAGTGAGGAAGCCCGGCTTCGCCGCCGCGGCATCCAGCTGGGCGGCACGCAGAATGCGGAGCAGCTCGCCGCCCAGGTCACCCAGCGGGACGCCAAGGATTCCACGGTGGTGAACTTCACCCAGGCTGCCGACGGTGTGGTCACCCTTGATTCGTCCGATCTGGACTTCGCCGAGACCGTGGACGCGGCGCTCGTGATCGTTACGAAGGTGCTTAACCGTGACTGACGGCGGCGCGCGTCTTCCCTCCGGCTGGACCATGACATGGAGCCGGCCGGTCGGCTGGCTCCTTGACCATGTGGTGTACCGGACGTCCGTCAGTGGCCGGGACAACGTGCCTACAGGCGGGCCGGTGATCTTCGCCGGCAACCACATCAGTTTCCTGGACGGGCCGGTGATGTTCGGCGCGTCGCCGCGTCCCATGCACATCCTGGTCAAGAAGGAGATGTTCAAGGGTCTGTTGGGCCGGGTCCTCCGGGCTTCCGGCCAGCTGCCGGTGGACCGCTCCGGGGACCGGGCAGCGCTGCTGCTGGGCAAAAACATGCTCGACGCCGGCCGTTGCATCGGGATTCTTCCGGAAGGTACGCGGGGGAGCGGTGCGGCAACGGACATCAACAACGGGGTGGCCTGGCTGGCGCTGAACTCTGGCGCCCCGGTGGTTCCCGTGGCGATCCTCGGCACCCGGACGGGCAACGAACATCTCGACACAGTACCCAGGCCGGGGCGGCGGTTCCATGTCAGCTTCGGCAACGCACTGACCCTCAGCCGAAACCCCGGCGAAACGGGCCGTGCTTCAATGGACAGGGCGGGAATGGAAATCCGCGCTGCGCTGGCGGGGCACGTCCAAGAGACCATCCAACACAGTGGGCAGCCTTTGCCCCACGCGGATTTCCGCACGAACTTCACAGCAGTAGCCGGGACGCCGGCAGATGACCACTAAGGAAAGTGCAATGAGCGATACGACTCAAACCTCCGGCCACTCCGGCGCCGGCGAAGACGAATACACGCCCACCGGCACGGACCAGGTGGCCGAGCGGCTGGCAGCCCTGGACGACGACGAAGCGGAGCTGCGCGCCGCGTCGCTCCGCGCCGGCCTGGCCGACTACGAGCTCGACGATGAAGACGCCGCCCTACTGAGCGGGGAGTTCGACGACGAGGACTTTGACGGTCCGGTCAAGCTCGATCCGGTGCTTGCTATCATCGGCCGTCCCAACGTGGGCAAATCCACCCTTGTGAACCGTATCCTGGGCCGCCGCGAGGCAGTGGTCGAGGATACTCCCGGCGTGACGCGGGACCGGGTGATGTACTCCGCACACTGGAACGGGCGCAACTTCACGGTCGTGGACACCGGCGGCTGGGAGCACGATGCCCGCGGCATCCACGCCCGGGTGGCCGAGCAGGCGGAAATGGCCGTAGAAATGGCTGACGCCGTGCTCTTCGTCGTCGACTCCGCGGTGGGCGCCACTGCAACGGACGAGGGTGTCATGAAGATGCTCCGCCGCAGCAAGAAGCCGGTCATCATGGTGGCCAATAAGGTGGACGACTTCGCCCAGGAAGCGGACTCCGCCACCCTGTGGGGCCTCGGCTTCGGCGAGCCTTACCCCGTCTCGGCCCTGCACGGACGCGGCGTTGCCGACCTCCTGGACCACGTGATGGACACCCTGCCGGAGTTCTCCACGATTGAGGGCCTGGAACGCTCGGGCGGACCCCGCCGCATCGCACTGATCGGACGCCCGAACGTGGGCAAATCATCACTGCTGAACAAGCTGGCAGGTTCCGAGCGTGTCGTAGTGGACAACACTGCCGGCACCACCCGTGATCCGGTGGATGAGTTCATTGAACTCGGCGACCGCACGTGGCGCTTTGTGGACACGGCGGGCATCCGCCGCCGCCAGCACATGGCACAGGGCGCCGACTACTACGCCTCCCTCCGGACGCAGGCAGCGCTCGAGAAGGCGGAGGTCGCCGTCGTTCTTCTCGCCGTTGATGAAGTCCTCAGCGAGCAGGACGTCCGCATCCTGCAGCTGGCCATCGAGTCGGGCCGCGCCCTGGTGCTGGCGTTCAACAAATGGGACCTGCTGGACGACGAACGCCGCACCTACCTGGAGCGCGAAATCGAGCAGGACCTGGCCCACGTGGCCTGGGCACCGCGGGTCAACATTTCCGCGCTGACCGGCTGGCACAAGGACCGCTTGGTTCCGGCCCTGGACCTGGCCTTGGAGAACTGGGACCGGCGCATCCCCACCGGCAAGCTCAATGCCTTCCTCGGCGAGCTTGTGGCGGCGCACCCGCACCCGGTCCGTGGCGGAAAGCAGCCGCGCATCCTGTACGGCACGCAGGCGTCCAGCCGGCCGCCGAAATTTGTGCTGTTTACCACCGGATTCCTGGACCCGGGCTACCGCCGCTTTATCACCCGCAGGCTGCGCGAAACGTTCGGTTTCGAGGGCACGCCCATCGAGGTCAACATGCGCGTCCGCGAAAAGCGTGGCAAGAAGCGTTAATTAGGACACGCCGGCGGCGTGCAGGCGGCAAAGTGTCACTTGCACCCTCCGGAATCGTGTAAGCTTTTCAAGGTGGTTCGGCCGGACTGCTGAGTTGAAATCCTGGCTAACATCAGGAGTAAACGCAGCGGAGAACGGCGGAACTAACGGGCTGTAGCGCAGCTTGGTAGCGCACTTGACTGGGGGTCAAGGGGTCGCAGGTTCAAATCCTGTCAGCCCGACCAAAACAGAAGCGTCCCGGAGAATTTTCTCCGGGACGCTTCCGTTTTGTGCCGTCCTGTTAGACGTTCCGTCGGGTTTCGTCACCCTGCCTATTTCAGGAACTTCGACGTCCTGCGGTCCGCCAGGATCTTCCCCTTTGTCTGGCACGTGGGACAGTACTGCAGGGACGTATCGGCGAACGACACCTCCCGGACTGTGTCGCCGCACACCGGGCACGCCTCGCCGGTCCGGGCATGGACCCGCATGTGGCTGCGTTTGACGTCCTTGAGCTCGTTGGGTGGCTTGCCCTCGGCTTCGGCCAGGGCAGTTCCGAGCACGCTGTGGATGGCGTCGTACAGCACCTGCACTGTGTCGCGGTCCAAGGACTTGGCTGTGGCAAAGGGAGAGATCCGTGCAGCATGGAGGATCTCGTCGCTGTAGGCGTTCCCGATCCCTGCGATCACGCTCTGGCTCCGCAGGACGCCTTTGATCTGCTGGGACGTGGAGCCCAGAATTTCCGCCAGCATGTCCGCGTCGAACGCTGCGCTGAACGGGTCCGGCCCGAGGGTCGCGATGCCCGGCACATCCTGGGGATCGCGCACCACGTACACGGCCAGACTCTTTTTGGTCCCCGCCTCCGTGAGATCCATGCCATGGGCACCGTCCGGACCGCTGAACGCCAGCCGGGCAGCGATGTAGCCCTTTCCCAGCCGGAGCTGGGTGCCGGTGGGGGAGTCCGTGAAACGGACCCACCCTGCCCGGGCGAGGTGGAAGACAAACGAAGGCCCGTCGGTGTCAAGGCTGACAAACTTTCCGAACCGGCTGACGCCGCGGATGGTGCAGTTCTCCAACGCGGTGAAGGGCGGATCCGCCGTCTTCAGCACGGCAAAGGAGACGATCTGGATCTTTCGTACCACCGCCCCGCGCAGGTGCTCGTCCAGGAAACCGGCCAGGCCTGCAACCTCAGGTAGCTCCGGCACGGCTTACCTGCGGTGAGTCTGGCTGTGGGTGGCGGCCCGTGCCTCAGGGACAGGCGAGCTGGCCGCAGGGTCATTGGCCGCCTTCGCCGCCAGGGAGCGCTCGGCATCTGCCTTCTTAAGCGCCTTCATCTTTTTGCCGCGCTGCCGCCAGACCCTCCACAGGACCAGGCCAACCACAAAGATGACAGCGGCGGCGATGGCTGAGATCTGCGTCCACATGGGGAACCAGGTGGCCTCGGTGCCAAGGATCCGCTGTCCGTTGTGGGCGGCCTGCGAGCTGCCGAACATGATTCCGGCGGTCAGTAGATTTGGGGACGCGAGGGCCACAGCGGCGAGGAGGATGGCTAGCTTCCAGGGCCAGCCCACGGATTTGCGGGTTGCCTGCCAGGCCACCAGGAGGGGGACGAACGTGAAAACGAACCCGTAGAACATTCCCACCAGGATGCCCGCACCAAGGTTGCCCTGGACCTGGTTGCGGATAACGTTCGCCCACCAGACCGGGAGAATGGCCGCGAAAGCAAAGTATGCGATGGCGAGTACCACCAGCGCCGCCGCAACGAGGATGATCCGCGCAGCCCAGTTCGCCTTTTTTGCGGGCGATTCCTGTGAGTGTGTTCTCATGCGTCTCATCATGTCAGAATCCTCCTCGAACGCCCGTGGAGTTGTGCCTATACTTTCAGCGGCGGCTTGTTTTCCAGGCCCCGTTGACATTGGTGATTGACCCGATGAAAGGCCCCTGATGAGCAACATTCCCGAAGACCTGTCCTACACTGCCGAGCACGAGTGGGTATCCGCACCGAGCGCCGACGGCGTGGTCCGGGTGGGCATCACCGACTTCGCGCAGGACGCACTCGGAGATGTTGTCTACGCCCAGCTGCCGGAAGCGGGTACTAAAATCACCGCCAACGAAGTAGTTGGCGAGGTCGAATCCACCAAAAGCGTCAGCGATATCTATGCTCCTGTGAGCGGCGAGGTCGTTGCACGCAACGAATCCCTCGATACCGATTCCGCTTTGATCAACTCCGATCCTTACGGCGACGGCTGGCTGATCGAGATCCGGCTTGCCGAAGCAGACGCCGTGGAATCCTTGCTCAGTGCATCCGAGTACGAACAGCAGGTAGGCTGAAGCTAACGGGTTCATCCGGTCCGGCCAAACGGCGTCTTCGCACGTCAGTGGCCGGATCCGGGCCCGGTAACGGATCCGCGAGGCGGATCCGCAGGGCAAATGTTGATTGCAGGCGTGAGAGCTGCAGCGAAAGAGGAGGAATCCATGGTTGGCCACGAACAGGACCCTGCCGAAGGCGAGCACGGCACAGGTGCAGCCAGGGCTTCGGAGACCACCTCGATTCATCTCACCCCCGTCCCCGACGAGCCCACGATCGCCCCCAAGCTGTCCATGGACGAGCGTTCATCCGTGGAGGCACTGCCGGCCGGTTCCGCGCTCCTGGTTGCCCACAGCGGCCCGAATGCGGGTGCCCGCTTCCTGCTTGACACGGACACCACCACGGCCGGCCGTCATCCTGACGCCGACATCTTCCTCGATGACGTCACCGTATCGCGGCGCCACGTCGAATTCCGCCGCACAGCGCGAAGCTTTGAAGTGGTGGATACCGGCAGCCTCAACGGCACGTACGTTAACCATGACCGCGTCGACAGTGTTGAGCTGAAGTCCGGGAACGAAGTCCAGATCGGTAAGTTCCGACTCACCTTCTACCTGAGCCCTGCCCGCGCAGCAGGCCGCGCCTGATCCCGGGACACTTGCCTGTGGCAATGGCACAACCGGAGCGCCGGGGGCCCCAAGTTTTGAACATCGGGGAAGTCCTCGCGCAGCTCAGCGGCGACTTTCCGGGTATGACCGCGTCGAAAATCAGGTTCCTGGAGGAAAAAGGCCTGATTAATCCGCGCCGCACTCCGGCCGGATACCGGCAGTACTCGGACAGTGACGTCGAGCGTCTCCGTTTTGTGCTGGCGCTCCAGCGGGACCAATACCTTCCACTGAAAGTCATCAAGGACTATCTTGATGCGATTGACCGGGGAGAACGGCCGGAGAACCTGCCGCCCGGCGTCGTGGTTTCGCCGCGGATCGTTTCGGATGAACTGGCCGCGGAGCTTCAGAACCGCGGCCGGAAATTCAGCGAGGAACAGCTGCGGACTGAATCCGGTGCCAGCGTTGCGTTGCTCCAATCCCTGCTGAGCTTCGGGCTGATCAGCCACAGCAACGGCAAGTTCGACGAGCACGCCCTCCAGGTTGCCCGCGCCTGCGTGCAATTGGAGAGCCACGGCCTTGAACCGCGCCACCTGCGGCCGTTCCAGGCCGCCGCGGAACGTGAATTCGGGCTCGTCGAGCGGGCAGTTGCGCCGCTCGCGTCCAGGCGCGATTCCGCGTCACAGGCGCGGGCTGCGGAAGCCGCCCGCGAAATCAGCGACCTCTGCCTGGTCCTGCACCGGGCCCTGGTCCAGGACCGTATCTCACGTATGGACATCTGATGATCGAAGTGGAGATCGTAGGCGTTCGCATCGAACTGCCGTCCAACCAGCCGCTCGTCCTGCTGCGCGAGATCCATGGCGAACGCCACGTGCCCATCTGGATCGGGACTCCGGAGGCAAGCGCCATCGCCCTGGCCCAGCAAGGGGTAGTGCCTCCGCGCCCGATGACCCACGACCTCCTGGTTGACGTGGTGGAATCCCTGGGCCACTCGGTTGTCAGCGTCAATATTGTGGCCGTTGAGGACAATATTTTTTATGGCCAGCTCCAATTCGAGAACGGTACCACCGTCAGTTCACGCGCGTCGGACGCCCTCGCGATCGCGTTGCGGGCCAAATGCCGTATCTGGTGTGCCGACTCCGTGATGGATGAAGCCGGAGTCCGTATCACCGAGCATGACGAGGGGGAGGACACTAATCCGGGCCCCACGGTGGACGAGGAGCGCGAACTGCGGCGGTTCCGAGAGTTCCTGGACGACGTTGAGCCGGAAGACTTCGACAGCTGAGGTCACGTTAAGGTTAAAGTTGAGCCTGAAAGTTCCGACACGCCTGCACCAAGGGGCCTAGATCTTTGACCTTGGGGCGCGGCGGGCCTAACGTCGAAGGTACCAAGCTCCCATTGCTTCCGGCAGCCGCGCAAGTCACACTGTAAAAGTACGACCCCCGCGAAATTACATGCATGGACTTCATGCGTGCACCGGCTGATGCAGTGGTCCCCCGGGAGCTTATACGAAGGAGGATCCAGGTGAGTCCCAAAGGCGAAGCAGGCGGGCTGAAGCAGCCCACAACGGCTGGTGTGGCTGTGCCCGCGACCGGTGCCCAGGGCCTCCTGTTTACCGAAGACCTGCCCGTCCTTGATGAGGACGCTGGATACCGCGGCCCCACGGCCTGCAAGGCGGCCGGCATCACGTACCGCCAGCTGGACTACTGGGCACGGACCGGGCTGGTTGAGCCCGCAGTCCGCGGCGCCGCCGGCTCAGGCTCACAGCGGCTCTACGGTTTCCGGGACATTCTCGTCCTCAAAGTGGTCAAACGGCTCCTGGACACCGGCGTTTCCCTTCAGCAGATCCGCACCGCGGTGGAACACCTGCGCGAACGCGGAGTGGAGGACTTGGCGCAGATCACGCTCATGAGCGATGGCGCGAGCGTCTACGAATGCACGTCTGCAGACGAGGTTATCGATCTTGTCCAGGGCGGCCAAGGTGTTTTCGGCATCGCCGTGGGCAGGGTCTGGCGCGAAGTGGAAGGCAGCCTGGCTTCCCTGCCGAGCGAACACGCCGTCGAACAGTCCTTTCCCGACGACGAACTGAGCAAGCGGCGCGCTGCCCGCAAGATCGGCTGACACCACAGGCTGACACAAAAACAACGAGAAGAGGCCACCCCGGCGGGGTGGCCTCTTCTCGTTGTCCGCGGAACCTGTGGCTGCAGCGGGGCACTGCAGCCAGGTGTTACCGCTGGGTTCGGTTCCGCAGGCCGCTTCCGGTCGCCAGGAGGTTGGCAAGGAGTGCGTCGAACAGCGCAGCGGATGACTTCGCGGACTCGCCGGGCCAGTGGTGCACCGGGTGGGCCGCGCCCTGGATCTGCTGCCAGTTCGCCTGTTCGGGGATGCGCGGGCTCAGGAGGAGGTCGCCGAACATCGATTCCATTTCCGCGAGCCGGTAGGTGTGTTCGGAGGAGCCTGTGCGCACGCGGTTGGCCACAATGCCGGCGGGAGACAGGTTCGGCGCAAATTCCTGCTTAAACAGCTGGATGGCGCGCATGGTCCGCTCGGTTCCCGCCACCGAGAAAAGTCCGGGCTCGGCCACCAGGGCCACCTTGTCGCTCGCGGACCAGGCCATCCGGGTCAGCCCGTTCAGCGACGGCGGGCAGTCTATGAGAACCAGTTCGTAGCGGTCGGCGCCGGCCAGGACTGCGGAAAGCCTGCGGAGGTCGCGGCGGCCCAGGTCGGGGCGGTCGTAGATGCCGGTGTAGGCCGAACCCACAGCGACGTCCAGTACGGCCGGTCCGGATCCGTTGGTGTGCGCCCTTGCCGTCCAGGAGCTGCCTGCGACATTGTCCGCCAGTTTGGCGCGGCGGGGGCTCTTGAGCATCCTGCCGATGTCCAGCTGGTCGCCGGCCTGGACGCCCAGGGCAGTGGTCGCGTCCGCATGCGGATCGAGGTCCACCACCAGTGTGGGGATGCCCGCGGCAAGCGCCGCAGACGCCAATCCTGTGGTGACGGAAGTCTTGCCGACTCCGCCCTTGAGGCTGCTGATGCTGACTACTTGCACTTGTGAGACCAAAACCTAACGCCGGCTGCCGTGTTGGGGGTAATGTTTGCTCCGGCACTGCCGAAGCCGGCGGCTCGAGCCGCCTTACTCATCATATGTGGCTGCGCCGGTGAATCCCGCCTTATGGGGACGCGGCATGGCACGGCATTGGTATGGGTGGCCGGTTCTGCCAGCCTCCGTGGATGCATGCGGGACATGACGGAAGTTTCTGTGACTGTGGCCACAATGATTTGTGTTTCTGAGCGCGGGTCTTAGACACTGTGACCACTTACCGATACACCCGCGATGATGCAGGAGAAGTATGTTTTCCAAGATTCTGGTGGCCAACCGCGGCGAAATCGCGATCCGGGCCTTCCGCGCCAGCTACGAGCTGGGCGCCAAGACCGTTGCTGTCTTCCCCAATGAGGACCGAAACTCGATCCACCGCCAGAAGGCAGATGAGGCATATCTGATCGGCGAAGAGGGGCATCCCGTCCGGGCCTACCTGGATGTTGCCGAAGTGGTCCGTGTGGCCAAGGAGGCAGGCGCCGACGCCATCTACCCCGGCTACGGCTTCCTTTCGGAAAACCCTGACCTGGCCCGCGCAGCACAGGAAGCGGGCATCACCTTTGTTGGCCCGCCGGCTGAGGTGCTTGAGCTGGCCGGCAACAAGGTGGCAGCCCTGAAGGCTGCCCGTGAGGCCGGGGTTCCGGTCCTGAAATCGAGTGAACCCTCGAAGGATATGGATGAGCTGATCGCCGCGGCCGACGAGATCGGTTTCCCCATCTTCGCCAAGGCCGTCGCCGGCGGCGGCGGACGCGGCATGCGCCGCGTCGACACGAGGGAAGCCCTTCCCGAGGCGTTGCAGGCCGCCATGCGCGAAGCCGATGCCGCCTTCGGTGACCCCACCATGTTCCTGGAGCAGGCAGTGCTCCGCCCGCGCCACATCGAGGTGCAGATCCTGGCCGACGCCGAGGGTAACGTCATCCACCTCTTCGAACGTGACTGCTCCATCCAGCGCCGTCACCAGAAGGTCATTGAGATCGCTCCCGCGCCCAACCTGGACGAAGGCATCCGTCAGGCCCTCTACCGTGACGCGGTGAAGTTCGCCAAGGCCCTGAACTACGTCAACGCCGGAACCGTGGAGTTCCTGGTGGACACTGTCGGCGAACGCGCCGGACAGCACGTCTTCATTGAAATGAACCCCCGCATCCAGGTGGAGCACACCGTCACTGAGGAAGTGACGGACGTTGACCTGGTGCAGGCGCAGCTTCGGATCGCTTCCGGCGAGACCCTCGCGGACCTCGGCCTCTCCCAGGAGACTGTCCAGCTCAAAGGCGCAGCGCTGCAGTGCCGCATCACCACCGAAGACCCGGCCAACGGGTTCCGGCCGGACGTCGGGAAGATCACCGGCTACCGTTCCGCCGGCGGCGCCGGTGTACGGCTCGACGGCGGCACCGTCTACTCGGGTGCCGAAATCAGTCCCCACTTTGACTCCCTGCTCGTGAAGCTGAGCTGCCGCGGCCGAGACTACCCGGCCGCCGTGGCCCGCGCCCGCCGTGCCCTCGCGGAGTTCCGCATCCGAGGTGTGTCGACCAACATTTCCTTCCTCCAGGCCGTCCTCGATGACGCCGACTTCATTGCCGGCAACGTTGCCACGAACTTCATCGACGAGCGTCCCCAGCTGCTGAAGGCCCGGGTCTCCGCCGACCGCGGCACCAAGCTCCTGACCTGGCTGGCCGAAGTCACCGTCAATAAGCCCAACGGTGAGCTGAAAGTGCACTCGGATCCGGCAGCCAAACTCCCCGCCGTCGGCGAGGGGCAGGCCGCACCGGGATCGCGCCAGCGCCTGCTGGAGCTTGGCCCGGAAGGATTCGCCAAGGCCCTGCGTGAGCAGACCGCCGTAGCTGTCACCGACACCACCTTCCGCGACGCCCACCAGTCCCTGCTGGCCACTCGGGTGCGGACCCGCGACCTCGTGGCCGCCGGTCCCGCAGTCACTGCCCTCCTGCCGGAACTCCTGTCCGTTGAGGCCTGGGGCGGCGCAACCTACGACGTTGCACTGCGCTTCCTCGGCGAGGACCCCTGGGACCGGCTGGCCGCCCTGCGGAAGGCGCTGCCCAACGTATGCCTGCAGATGCTGCTGCGCGGCCGGAATACGGTGGGCTACACGCCCTACCCGGAGGAGGTGACGGTGGCTTTCGTCAACGAGGCCGCCGCCACCGGAATCGACATTTTCCGCATCTTCGATGCCCTGAACGACGTGAACCAGATGGCGCCCGCCATCCGCGCTGTCCGGGCTACCGGCACAGCAGTGGCTGAAGTAGCACTGTGCTACACCGGCGACATGCTGAACCCGGACGAGAAGCTGTACACGCTGGACTACTACCTGGAACTGGCCCAGCGGATCGTGGACGCCGGCGCGCACATCCTGGCGATCAAAGACATGGCGGGCCTGCTCCGCCCGGCAGCGGCCGCCAAACTGGTGGCTGCACTGCGCGAACGCTTCGACCTCCCGGTCCACCTCCACACCCATGACACGGCCGGCGGTCAGCTGGCCACCCTGCTGGCGGCAGTTGACGCCGGCGTGGATGCTGTTGACGTTGCCTCCGCCTCGCTGGCCGGCACCACCAGCCAGCCCTCCGCCTCCGCCCTCGTGGCGGCGCTGGCGCATACCCCGCGGGACACCGGCTTGAGCCTTGACGCAGTCAGCTCCCTTGAGCCGTACTGGGAAGCCGTGCGCCGCGTCTACGCGCCGTTCGAGTCAGGCCTTCCGGGCCCCACCGGCCGTGTCTACCAGCATGAAATCCCGGGCGGCCAGCTCTCCAACCTGCGCCAGCAGGCCATGGCTCTGGGTCTGGGGGAGCGCTTCGAAGCGATCGAGGACATGTACACCGCGGCGGACCGGATCCTCGGCCGCCTGGTGAAGGTCACGCCGTCGTCCAAGGTGGTGGGCGACCTCGCCCTGCATCTCGTGGGCCTCAACGCAGATCCCGCGGACTTCAACGAAAACCCGCAGAACTACGACATCCCCGACTCCGTCATCGGCTTCCTGTCCGGCGAACTCGGAGACCCGCCCGGAGGATGGCCGGAACCTTTCCGCACCAAGGCGCTCCAAGGCCGCAGCATCAAGGTCCGCGACGTCGAACTCAGCGCCGAGGACAGCGCCGCGCTCCAGGGTGATTCCAAAACCCGTCAGAGCACGCTGAACCGCCTGCTCTTCGAGGGCCCCACCAAGGATTACCTCAAGAGCGTGGAGACCTACGGCAACATTTCAGTCCTCGACACCCGTGACTACCTTTACGGCCTTCAGCGCGGCGCCGAGCACGAGATCCAGCTGGAAAAGGGTGTCCGGCTGATCGCCTCGCTGGAAGCCGTGTCCGAGCCAGACGAAAAGGGCATGCGCACGGTCATGTGCACGCTCAACGGCCAGTCCCGCCCCGTAGTGGTCCGTGACCGCTCCGTGGTGAGCAACGTCAAGGCCGCCGAGAAGGCAGACCCGGCCCAACCCGGCCACGTTGCCGCGCCGTTCGCCGGCGCCGTCACGGTGACCGTCAAGGCCGGCGACACGGTCAACGCCGGTGACACGGTGGCTACCATCGAAGCGATGAAGATGGAGGCCTCCATTACGACGCCGACGGCAGGCAAAGTCGCGCGGCTCGCTATCTCAGCCGTGGAGCAGGTCCAGGGCGGGGACCTTCTCCTGGTCGTGGAGTAGCCCCACTTAAACCAACGCGGGGTCACTTACCGCCCATTGGGAGCCATCCCATGGGCGGTAAGTGACCCCGCGTTGCTGTTTGCTCAGGACGCGCGCGGCGCGCCGTACATTTCCTCGATGACTGTCTCGAAGTCTTTCATCACCTGGGCCCGCTTCACCTTCATGGACGGCGTGAGGTGGCCGGACGCTTCCGTGAAGTCCGAAGCGACGATCCGGAACGACTTGATGGCCTCCGCCTGTGACACCGAGGCGTTTGCCTGCGTGATGAGGTCCTGCACGGCGGCCTTGACCACCGGGTTCTCGACCGCCTCGTCAAGTGTTGTGGTGGCGGGCAGCCCGTGCCGGTGGAGCCAGCCCGGCAAGGCCTCCTGGTCCAGGGTCACCAGGGCGCCGATGAACGGCCGGTTGTCGCCAACCACCAGGACCTGGGAGACCAGCGCGTCCGCCCGGATCTGGTCCTCCAGCAGGGCGGGAACCACGTTTTTGCCGCCGGCTGTGACAATAATTTCTTTCTTGCGGCCGGTGATCCAGACGAAGCCGTCGTCGTCCAGGCGGCCGATATCACCGGTGCGGAACCAGCCCTCGGCAAACGTATCCGCCATGAGGTCATCGCGTTTATAGTAGCCGTGCATCACGCACACGCCCTTGGCGAGGATCTCGCCGTCTTCGGCGATTTTCACCGAGTTGCCAGGCAGCGGCTTGCCCACTGATCCGATCTTGATCCGGGACGGGGTGTTCACGGTGATCGGCGCCGTGGTCTCGGTGAGGCCGTAGCCCTCGAGCACCTGCAGACCGATGCCCTGGAAGAAGTGGCCCAGGCGCTCTCCCAGCGGCCCGCCGCCGGACACAGCGTGGGCAACGTGCCCGCCCATGGCGGCACGTAGCTTGCCATAGACCAGCTTGTCGAACAGTGCATGGCGGAGCTTGAGGCCCAGGCCGACGTGCCCTGCCTGCCGGGCTTTGGAGAACGCGATGGCGGTCTCTGTGGCCTTGTGGAAGATCGCCCCCTTGCCGCCGTCCTCTGCCTTCGTCAGGGCCGAGTTGTACACCTTTTCGAAGACGCGCGGGACGGCCAGGATGAATGTGGGCTCGTAGCTCTGCAGGTCAGCCAGCAGGTTCTTGATGTCCGGGGTGTGGGCCACAGTGGTTCCGGCGGCCATGGCCAGGACGGAGATGAAGCGAGCAAACACGTGCGCCAGCGGCAGGAACATGATGGTCTTGGCGTGCTCGTGCACAATCTCGCCGATGATGGCAAGGGCGTTGTCGGAGAGCTCAACGAAGTTGCCATGCGTGAGTTCGCAGCCCTTGGGCCGGCCTGTGGTTCCCGAGGTGTAGATAATGGTGGCCACGTCGTCAAGGTTGGCGGCACTGCGGCGAGCCTCAAGGTCCGCGTCGCTGACGTCCCGGCCGGCCTCACGGACGGCGTCCAGTCCGCCGCCTTCAAGCTGCCAGACGTGCTGGAGCGCGGTGAGGCCTTCGGAGGTGGCGGCCTGCCGGATGATGTCCTCATGGTGGGTGGCCTCGCCGAATGCGGCCACGGCCCCGGAGTCACCGAGGTTCCAGGCGACCTGTGACGGGGAGGAGGTCTCGTAGATGGGCACCGAGACGGCGCCGGCGAACCAGATGGCGAAGTCGATGAGCGCCCACTCGTAGCGTGTGCGGGACATGATGCCCACCCGGTCGCCGGCTCCCACGCCGCTGGCCATCAGGCCCTTTGCAAGAACTTGGACGTCCGCAAGGAAGTCTGTGGCGGAGACGTCCCGCCAGGCGCCTGCGGAGTCCAGCCGCGAGAAGAGTGCCGGGTTGCTGGGCTTGGCTGCCTGCCGAAGCACAAGATCGGTGATGTTGGTTTCCGGTGGGACAACAACCAGGGGCGGAACACTGAATTCGCGCACTATAGCTCCTTTGATATCCATAGACCCGCACAGGGTATGCCTAAAGACTAATACGCCTGTAACTTGGCCGTGCAGAATCAAACCTACTGGCCAGTAACATAGGAGTCAAAGAGGAGTGTGAAGGCCAGGGGCCCCGGCTTCCGGTGCTGCCCGCCCGGGGCGCCCTAGAATGAAGCACTATGTATGTAACGCCCCCCGGCGAGCCGGCCGCACCGCCCCGACGTCCAGCCCCCTGGCGGCGGCGGCCGCTGGGATTGAAGGCCCGGCCCAGGCAGGTGGAAACGTTCCGCGAGCACCTCCGGCTCGGGCGCAAGGGGCTGGCCATCGGCATCGATATCGGCGGCACCAAGGTCGCCGCCGGCGTGGTGGACGCTGACGGAAGGATTCTAAGCGAGGCCCGGCGGTCCACGCCCGGCAGCGACCCGCGCGCTGTCGAGCAGGTCATCGTGGAACTCGTGGACGAACTGGGAGCAGGCCACAGGGTCTGGTCAGTGGGCATCGGTGCGGCCGGTTGGATGGACCTGGACGGCGGAACCGTGCTTTTCAGTCCGCACCTCGCCTGGCGCAACGAGCCGTTGCGGGCAAACCTTCAGCGCCTCCTGCGACGCCCTGTGCTGCTGACGAACGACGCCGACGCCGCGGCCTGGGCGGAATGGCGCTTTGGTGCGGGGCAGGGGGAGGACCGGCTGGTGTGCATCACCCTCGGTACAGGTATCGGCGGCGCCATGGTGATGGACGGGCGGGTGGAGCGCGGCCGGTTTGGTGTGGCCGGCGAGTTCGGCCACCAGATCATCATGCCCGGCGGGCAGCGCTGCGAGTGCGGGAACCGGGGGTGCTGGGAGCAGTATGCGTCGGGCAACGCCCTCGGCAGGGAAGCGAGGATCCTGGCGCGCGCCAATTCGCCGGTTGCCCAGGAATTGCTGGCCACCGTCGGCGGTGATGCGGAGCAGATCACCGGGGCGATTGTCACCGAACTGGCACTCGCCGGCGACGCGGCCTGCCGCGAACTCCTTGATGAAGTGGGCGAATGGCTGGGCCTGGGACTGGCGAACCTGGCGGCATCGTTGGATCCTGGACTGTTTGTGATCGGCGGGGGACTCTGCTCGGCAGGGGACCTGCTGGTGGAGCCCGCCCGTAAGGCCTTCGCCCGGAACCTCACCGGCCGGGGCTTCCGTCCGGCGGCCGGCATCGAGCTGGCAGCGCTCGGACCAAACGCGGGGCTCATCGGAGCGGCCGATCTATCCCGCGTCAGCAGCCGCATGCGGTGACGCGTGCTCCTCAGACGCGGGCGCCGTCGTCGTTGTCGTCTTTTTCCTGGGGCAGCTTCATGATCAGGTAGACAACAGCGAGGATGAACACTGCCACCATGCCCACTATCGCCAGCAGTGGTGCGGACCGCCAGAACATAACGGCCAGGAGCAAGGCAAGGGGCGCACCAATAGCGCCGAGCCAGGCCAGCATGGTCAGGGGATCCGTCCCGGCAAGGCTCGGCGGTTCTTCCGGCACAAAGTCCCCGGCGTCGTCCTCGACGGCATAGTCTCGCGGGCCGAAGGCCTCGGTGCCGCCCTGGCCGTAACCAGCGGTACCCTCGGTGGCCTTCGCACCGTCACTGGCGCCGGACGTTGCCGCCTGCCGTTCGGCCGCGGACAGTTCGGTGGGGGCTGTGCCCGCCAGGCCGAGCGGATCAAAGTCACGGAACGTCGCGGACCTGCCAGACCCGGCCACGGCGTCCGCGTCCCCTGGATCTGCAGTTTTAGCTTCGCCACCCGTGGCGTCGGGGCCCGGGGCATTCGGGCCGGTGGAGATGGCACCTGCCGCGTCTGTGCCGGTAGGGGCTCCGGGCTCTTCTTCCAGCCGGGCCACCAGGTCCAGCCACACGGCATCGTCCTGGTTTGCGCTCTGGTCCGGTGAACCGGAACCGGGCCTATTCATGGGCGGTACCCTCCTGGACGTGGGCTGTTGCTGTGCCGGCAACCACCGCCCGGATGAAGTCGGCGGATCCCCGGAAGATCTCCTCGGCGTCGTTGTCAAGCGTTGCCACGTGGTAGCTGTTATCCAGCGTGGTCAGTGTCAGCGGAGCGTTGGTCAGGCCGCGGCGCAGCGCTGCCACACTCGTGTCCGAGACCACGTGGTCCACGGTGGATCGGAAGACCCGCACAGGCGCAGTGATGCGGGGGAGCAGCCGGATGGTGTCCTTGAACATCTTGTTCAGCTCATGGGCCGCAGCTACGGGCGTTCGCGGGTAAGCTCCCTCGTCCATCCCGGGTTTGAGGATGTCGTTGGCAATGGCCGGGGTGCTCTTCAGTACCAGTTTCAGGATGCCGGCCAGGGGCGCGCGGGGATCATCGATGACGAGGCCAGGGTTCACCACGATCACGCCCGCCACGGGCCGGGTGGCCGCAATTCTCAGCGCCAGCGCACCGCCCATGCTCAGCCCGGCGACGAAGACATGGTCGCAGTGGGAGTCCAGGTCCAGGTAAGCGTCGTCCAGCGCGCCATGCCACTGGGGCCAGCGCGTGCGCCCAAGGTCCTGCCAGCTGGTGCCGTGCCCGGGCAGCAGCGGCATGCGTACGGCGAAGCCGGCGTCGGCGAGCGACTGGGCCCACCCGCGCAGCCCGTGCGGGCTGCCCGTGAATCCGTGTGAGAGGACCACCCCGATCCGGGCTCCGTCGCCGTTGATGGTGCTGCTGAAAGGGCTGTGGTCCGGTATGCCGGTCATGAAGTCTCCGAGGTGGTGTGAGGTGTGGCCGCGGTTCGGGCTGACGGGGCAGTGCTGGGTGTATGGGCAAGGAAGAAGGCGCTGGAACGGGCAAAAATCTCGGGCGCATCAACATCCAGGGTGGCCACATGCCCACTGTTGGGCAGGTCCACTACTTCCACCAGCCGTGGGCCTAAACGCTGCCGCAGCGTCAGGAGCGAGGTGGCCGGCACCACGACGTCCGATTGGGACTTGAAGACCTGCACCGGGGCGGAGACCTGGTGCAGTCCGCGGGTGGCTGTGCCGAAAAGCTTCTTGAGCTCATGCACGGCTGCTAACGGAGTCCGCGAATAGTCGCCGTCATTGGTGACTCCCGCCGTCGGCTGTTCCTCCTGGATGGGCAACGTGGTGCGCTGGAAATATTTGAGCACTCCGATGACCCGCACGCGGCGGTCATAGAAGCTGAGGCCGGGATTCACCAAAGAGACGCCAGCAACGGGATGCCTGGCGGCCGTCAGCAGCGCGATGGCGCCGCCCATCGAGAGGCCGGCCACAAAACAGCGTTCCGTCCGGGTGCTCAGCTCCAGGTACGCCGCTTCGAATGTCCCGTACCAGTCACGCCAGTTCGAGCGCGCGAGCTGCCGCCAATCCGTACCGTGGCCAGGCAGGAGCGGCACCGACACCGCGAATCCCTGCGCGGCGAGGTGCTCTGCCCAGGGCAGGACGCTTAAGGGGCTGCCGGTGAAGCCATGACAGATGGCGATCCCGGTGGTGGCATTGGGTCCGTGGCCGGGGTAGCTGAAAGCGGCAGGCCGGGGCGCGATGCTGCTTTCTGTCATGACACCATCGTGTCATTGTTCGGGACAAATCTCACTAGAGTAGGGTTGCATTGAAGTGCTGGCCCGGCCCGACGAAGGGCCGGCCGGCCGGCTTCCGGAGGGGTTCATCACGTGTTCTATTGGGTCATGAAGAGGATCTTCCTGGGGCCGGTGCTACGGCTCCTTTTCCGTCCCTGGGTCAAGGGCTTGGACAACGTTCCGGCGCAGGGGGCGGCGATTATCGCCTCGAACCACCTGTCTTTCTCCGACTCCATCTTTATGCCCCTGATGGTCCGCAGGCCTGTGGTTTTTCTTGCCAAGTCCGAGTACTTCACCGGAACCGGCCTCAAAGGCAGGCTGACGGCCTTGTTCTTCAGGCTCACCAACCAACTGCCCATGGACAGGTCCGGCGGCGCGGCATCGGCCGTGTCGCTCAATGCCGGCATGGATGTCCTGACCGGCGGTGGTCTGCTGGGCATCTACCCTGAAGGGACCCGCAGCCCTGACGCACGCCTCTACCGGGGCAAGGTGGGCGTCGCCAGGCTCGCTCTGGAGGCCGGGGTGCCTGTGATTCCCGTCGCAATGATCGGCACGGACAAGGTTCAGCCCATCGGCAAGCGGATGCCGAATATCCGGCGGATCGGCATGATTTTCGGTGCTCCGCTGGATTTCAGCCAGTATGCGGACCAGGCGGAGGACCGGCTGGTCCAGCGCAAGGTCACCGACGAGATCATGTTCGAGCTGATGAGGCTCTCCGGCCAGGAGTACGTGGACGAGTATGCGGCCGTGGTCAAGCTCCGCCTTGCGGGAACACCGGCAACCGAGGCTGGCGGTGCCTCCGCGAAACCCGTCGAATCCGAAGACGGTGCTGAGGGCACTGAGAACGAGGGTAAGGATCCTGCAACCGGCTGACTGTGACGGCGCTCTCGCTACGCGTGACGGTCAGGTGTCCTGAAGCCAGCCGCGCACATTAGTCTTAGATAGTGACTGAGCTATCTGCAAAACCTGCCTTTTCGCTGTCCAGCACCGCCCAGAGCGGAGCAGCCAATTATCCTGGCCTTGATGACTGGCGTGACCTTCCCGTTTCCCAGCAGCCCAGCTGGCAGGACAAGGACGTTTTCGACGCATCTGTCGGGGAACTTTCCGTGCTCCCGCCGCTGGTTTTCGCCGGCGAAGTGGACGTTCTCCGTGAACGGCTGGCAGCTGCGGCGGAGGGCAAAGCCTTCCTTCTGCAAGGTGGCGACTGTGCTGAGACCTTTGAAGCCGCAACGGCGGATAAGATCAGCGCCCGGGTCAAGACCATCCTCCAGATGGCAGTGGTACTCACCTACGGTGCAGCGATGCCGGTCATCAAGATGGGCCGGATGGCCGGCCAGTTCGCCAAGCCCCGCTCTTCCAATGACGAGACCCGCGACGGCGTGACCCTCCCGGCGTACCGCGGCGACATCGTCAACGGCTACGAGTTCACTCCCGAGTCCCGTGGCCATGATGCCGCCCGGATGCTCAAGGCCTACCACACGTCCGCCTCCACCCTGAACCTCATCAGGGCCTTTACCCAGGGTGGCTTCGCGGACCTGCGGTCCGTGCACCAGTGGAACAAGGGCTTCACCGAAAACCCGGCGCACGCCCGCTATGAGTCGCTGGCCCGTGACATCGACCGCGCCATCAAGTTCATGGCGTCCTGCGGCGCTGATTTCGAAGCACTCAAGCGGGTGGAATTCTTCGCCAGCCACGAGGCCCTGCTGCTGGACTACGAGCGTGCACTGACCCGCATCGATTCGCGGACCGGTTTCCCGTATGACACCTCGGCGCATTTCCTGTGGATCGGGGAGCGTACGCGCGAACTTGACCACGCGCACGTTGACTTCCTCTCACGCGTCCGGAATCCCATCGGCGTGAAGCTGGGTCCGTCGACAACCGGCGACGACGCCCTCCGCCTCATCGACAAGCTGGACCCTGAGCGGGAGCCGGGCAGACTGACGTTCATCACGCGCATGGGCGCGGGCAATATCCGCGAGAAGCTTCCCGCCATCGTGGAGAAGGTCACTGCCTCCGGCGCCAAGGTTCTCTGGGTCACCGATCCGATGCACGGCAACACAGTCACCTCGCCCAACGGTTACAAGACCCGCAACTTCGACGACGTCATTGACGAAGTACGCGGGTTCTTCGAAGTGCACCAGGCCCTGGGCACGGTTCCCGGTGGCCTCCATGTGGAGATGACCGGTGACGACGTCGCGGAATGCCTGGGCGGTGCCGATCCGGTGGATCAGGAATCGTTCCTCGACAAGTACGAGTCGGTCTGCGATCCGCGCCTGAACCACATGCAGTCCCTGGAAATGGCGTTCCTGGTGGCTGGAGCACTGGCCAAGAACTGACCGCCCGGCACGGGAGCCGGGCTTCCGTGGTGGTGTGGCCGGCAGTGCGCCGGCTACACCACAGTCAGGGTAACGACGGAGCCTTCAGGCACCTTCTTCTTCACGGGGTCCTGATCACGAACCGTGCCGAAGAAGCCGCCGAGGATATTGTTTACCCGTACCTCGAAGCCCAGCGCACGCAGCGCTTCTTCGGCTTCTTTGGCTTGTTTGCCGATGAAGCTGGGAACTTCAACGAGCTTGGGTCCGTCGGAAATCGTCAGCGTCACTGTGCCGCCCTTGGTCAGGGTGCCGGTAGCGGGTGACTGTGCGGCAACTGACCCCTTGGGCACGTTCCTGTCGTTGACTTCGTCCTTCGCGACTTCGGCTTTGAGGCCGGCCGCTTCGATGGCGTCGACGGCGGCGTTCTCCGCCAGTCCCACCACTGACGGGACCGGGATCGGCTGCGGCCCCTTGGAGACCAGAAGATTCACCGGGGTGCCGTGGCGCGCGGGAGTCGCGGCTGCCGGATCCTGCGAGAGCACGACGCCGGCGGCAACGGTGTCGTCAAATTGTTCAGTTACGGTGCCCAGCGCCATTTCGCCCTGGTTCAGCGCATTTTTCGCGTCATCAAGCGTTCCGCCGGTCAGTTTCGGGAGTTCATAGAGTTGGGGGCCCTTGGAAACAAACAAGGACACCGGCTGGAACTTCCGGGTCTCCGTGCCGGCAGTCGGGTCGGAGCCCACTACGAGGCCGGAGGGAACGTCGTCGTCAAAGACATCGTTGGTCCGTGACTGGAACCCCGCCTCGTCCAGCAGTCGCTGGGCCTGGGCCACTGACTTGTTGGCGACCGCCGGAATGGTGCCCGGCGACCCGGGACCCATGCCGAAGAACCAGCCGGCCCCTGTGGCAAGCAAAGCGATGATGACCAGGACCACCACCCAGAGGACGCCGCGGCGCCGCGGGTTGCCTTCCTGCAGGTTCCGGACCGGTGTCGCCGCAGCCCGCGCCCTTGCCTTCTCGTCCTCCCTGTCGAGCTTGCGACGGGCCCGTTTGCTAAGGGGGACCGCATCCCGGGCCGCCGTCTGATCATCGGGCCCGTGCTGCGTTTGCTGCCTGTCATGCGCTTCCGGCCGGTACTGTTCGCCCGGCCGGAAGTCGGGGTCGGGCGGAAACAGGGCATGCAGAGCCTGCGGTGGGTGCTGTGGCTGGGGCCGGGAGAAGGACGACATCACGGCGGTGGGATTGTTGGTGCGGGCGATGACCTCGGTGTGGTTCTGCTGTCCTTCCGGCGCCGCTGCCGGCGGGATAAGGTCCAGTTCGGCGTCCGTGAGGTTGGTCCGGATGTGGCGCAGTTCCTGCAGCAGGGCGTTGCCGTCCACCGGGCGGTTCTCGGGATCGTTTGCGGTGCACCACTGGACGAGTTCATCCACCTCAGCGGCGAGGCCAGGCACCAAGGCCGAAGGCGGACCGACCGATTCATTCACGTGCTTGTACGCAACCTGGATGGGGACCTCGCCGTCGTACGGCTGCTGGCCGGTCAGCATCTCATAGAGCATGATGCCCACGGAGTAGATATCACTCCGGGTGTCAGCCTGTTTTCCCAACACAAGCTCGGGGGAGAGGTAACCGACGGTACCGATCAGGGTCCCGGTGCTGGTGGATGTCGTCACCGCACGGGCCAGCCCGAAGTCGCCGATCTTGATCCGGCCGTCGTCCGCGATCAGGACGTTCTCCGGTTTCACATCCCGGTGAACCAGCCCCGCGGCGTGCGCCGCGCCGAGGCCCTGCACTACCGGATCAATCAGGGCAAGGGCCAGCCGGGGAGGCAGCGCACCTTTGGATCTGATGACGTCCCGGAGGGTGTGGCCCTTGATGTGTTCCATTACCAGATACGCCGTCTGGCCGTCGTTGCCCTGGTCCAGGACTCCCACAACGTGGGCGTGGGACAGCTTCGCGGCGGCCTTCGCCTCGCGGCCCAGCCGGTCCAGGAACGTCTCGTCGGTGGCGAGGTGGGGATGGAGGACCTTGAGGGCAACATCGCGCTCCAGCCGGAGGTCCGTTGCCAGATATACGGTGGACATACCCCCGCGCGCGAGTTTGGAGCGGACGGCGTAGCGGTTGTCCACCAGCGTTCCAACGAGACGGTCTGACACTTGTTCCTGCACCCTACGATCCTAATCCCGCATGGAAAAGGGTCCGAACCGACGTGCGGTCCGGACCCTTATCGTTATCCCCGGGCTGGCGTCAGCAAGCCTGCGGCACGGAGGCCTAGCCGAAGTTCTTCTGGTGCGCCTTGATGGCAGCTACGTAAGCCTTGGTGTCGTCGTACATGCCGTATTTGCTGACGGAGTACTGGCCTTGGTAGTACCCCGCTATCGCTGTTTCTTCGTCCGTGCTGGTGGCGATAAGCCGCTTGATGATAGCCACGCCGGCCGTTGCGTTGTCGTAGGGGTCCAGCAGGTTGAGCTTGCGCCCAACGAGGTCCGAGGCCCACTGCCCGGAGGAGGGGATGACCTGCATGGTGCCGATCGCGTTGGCCGGTGACACAGCACGCTGGTCAAAGCCGGACTCCTGGTGCGCGAAGGCCAGGGCCAGGGAGGGGTCCACCCCCATCTGGCGGGCCGTGTCGGCCACAATTGTGCGCATCTCAGAGCGGGACGGTACGGGGGAGGCGTTCAGCAAGGCCTTGTTCTCGTTGGCGGAGCTCACTACGGCCGCGGGGTAAGTGAAGCCGAGGAAGTGGCTCGGGACCAGCGGAGCGGCGGGGGCGGCCGGGGCCGCCGGGGCGGGCTGGGTGGAGGAAGCGGGCTGGATGGAAGCGCCGGGAATGACCAGCTTGTTGCCGGGGTAGATGACAGTAGTCATGCTCAGCTGGTTGGCGGCCAGGATGTCCGAGAGCTTGACGCCGTGCCGGGAGGCGATCGCTGACAGGGTGTCCCCGGACTTGATCGTGTATGAACCGCCGGGAGCAGGAGCGGCAGGAGCTGGTGCTGCGGGAGCGGAAGTGGGCTGGACGGCCGCAGCCGGGGCCGCGGGGGCGCCCGCGCCCACGTTGATCTTCTGGCCCGGGTAGATGATGGAGCGCATGTTCAGGCTGTTCCAGCTGAAAACATCGGACAGGCTGACGTTGTGCCGGGCCGCGATGGCGCCGAGAGTATCGCCGGCCTTTACCGTGTAGCTGCCTCCGGTGTTGGCTGGAGCAGCCGCGGCCGGGGCCGCCGGCGCAGGCGCGGCGGCGGAACCCGAGCCGGACAGCTTTATCTTCTGGCCGGGGTAGATGATGGTGTTCGGCTGGAGGTTATTGAGCTTAAGGACCTCATAGACGTCCAGCCCGAACTTGCCAGCGATTCCGCTGACGGTATCGCCGCGGGCAATGGTGTACTCCGCGGGCGCTGCCGGCTGCATGGGCTGGAAGGCAGCCGGAACAGTGGTGGACACCGAGGCCGCCGGGATCAGGGCAACCTTCGCCTCGGCGGCCTGGGCCTTCATCGCGGCGGCAAGGGTTGCCGGGATTGCACGGGCAGGTGCCTCTGCGGCAGCTGGCTGGGCGAAGGCCAATGACGACAACACAACCGCAGGAAGCGCCGCCGTGGTGACCGCAATCATGGGCAGGCTCTGCCTGGGGGGCTGCTTTGGCGAGCGGGACGTCGTCATGGAAAGAATCCTCTTCTTCAACTGCCGGGGGCCGGGACATGCGATGTGACTATTGATACTAGTGTTACTTAAGTTATTGCTGTTACAAATGTGATCTATGTGAATCTCTCATGAAAGTCCGCATAGCACAAGAATTCGGCCCCACGCAGAATAAAGAGTTTTATGGAGTGTCGCGTGATTCGCGGCAGTGGCGGCGAATCACGACTATGCGGCAGGGCTCCGGCCGTGGCAACCTTGATCCGTGAGTAACGTAGAAAGCCTTGTGGGCGAGTGGCTGCCCCTGCCTGATGTCGCGCAGTTGTTGGACGTTTCGATTACGAGAGTCCATGGCCTTATTGATGAACGCGCGTTGGCGGCCCTGCGGGTCGGGGAGCGGCGGATACGTTCAGTTCCAGCCGCATTTATCCTGGACGGCCAGGTTGTTGACAGCCTCAAAGGGACCATTGTTGTCCTGGCGGACGCCGGCTATTCCGACGAGGACCTGATCGTCTGGCTGTTTACCCCCGACGAATCGCTCCGCGGCCGGCCGATTGATGCCTTGCGGGAAGGCCGCAAGACGGAAATCAGGCGCCGGGCACAGACCCTGGCCTGGTAAACAGCACAAAGGGCCCGGCCGGCGCCGGGCCCGCGGAAGCGGCGGAGACCAGCGCTAACCTCAGGATGCGCGGCTGACCGTGGCTTCCGCCAGCTTCCGCAGGGCAGTCTTGGGCAGTTCGTCCAGGGGCAGCTGTTCCAGTGCGTCGTACGCCGCGGCCCCGAACTCGTTGATCAGCACTTCAGTTGCCTGGAGTGCCCCCGACTCTTCGATGATCCGGCGGATCTCGGCCACATCGGCGTCGCCCAGGTCAGGGCTGCCCAGCTTCGCGTCGATAAATGCCGATTCTGCGGCTGATGCCTGGCCCAGCGCGAGGGCAATGAGTACCGTCCGCTTTCCTTCGCGGAGATCGTCGCCTGCCGGCTTGCCTGTCGTGACGGGGTCTCCGAAGACGCCCAGGACGTCGTCGCGCAGTTGGAACGCCTCGCCCAGCGGCAGCGCGAAGGCTGAGTAGCCCCGGAGCAGGTCGTCCGGAGCGCCCGCCAAAGCGCCGCCAAGCGCCAGCGGGTGCTCAGTGGAGTACTTAGCGGACTTGAACCTGATAATGGACTGTGCTCTCGTCACCGCTCCGGCCCGGTCCCGGACAGGACCGGCCACTTCCTCCAGGATGTCAAGATACTGCCCCGCCATCACCTCGGCACGCATGAGGTTAAAGATCAGCCGCGCCCTGCTGCCCGCAGCCGCCTGTTCGCCGATGTCGGTGAAGGCCTCCTCGCTGAAGGAGAGGCATAGATCCCCTGTGAGGATCGCGGCTGCCTGCCCAAACCGCTCGCTGTCCAGGGCCCAGCCTTGCGCGTGGTGCAGCTGGCTGAAGCGGCGATGCACGCTTGGCCCGCCGCGCCGCGTGTCCGAGCGGTCAATGATGTCGTCATGGATCAGGGCAGCTGCCTGGAAGAGTTCGAGGGCCGATCCCGCCGTCACGATTTCCTCGGCCGCCGGATCGCCGCCCGCGCCGCGCCATCCCCAGTAACACATCAGGGCGCGGAGCCTCTTGCCGCCCGTCACCAGATTGGAAATGGAGCCCATAATGGGATCGATATCGGGCGAAATGGCGATCATGAGCGATTGCCGCGTGGTGAGGAAGTCCGTCAGCTCACCGGCAACAGCGGCAACGAATGCAGCCTGCTCGGTCCGCAACTGCTCCGGAACACTCACTTGGCAGACTCAGCAGCCACGTTGGCGCCGATGGTGAACGTGGAGACACCGGCGGCCTCGACGGCGGCGATGTTGACTGTCTCGGAGTCGTTCCGGACGAAGTCTTTGGAAGCGACGGCGCCCACAGCGTCCCCGGGGACGGCTTTGAATCCCTGCGCTTCAAGGTGCTTGGTGTAGAAATCCACGACGGCGGCAGTCGGGGCGCTGATGCTGGCCACAAGTGCTGCGGTGGCCGGCGTTGACGTCTTGTCAAAGCTGCTCGAAATCACTGTGGCGCCAGTCATCACGGGGAGCAGCGTTTCGGGGAACCCCTCGACGATTGTCCCCAAAGTGGCGGACGTTCCCGGCAAAGCCGTTGGGCTGGCGGAGGCGATGACACTGGCGCTGCCCGAGGCTGGTGCAGATGTAACTGAGGAGGATGATGCCACTCCAGGCTCCGCGGGGCTGCAGGCAGCGAGGGCGAGTATCGCGCCGGCAGCGAGTGCCGCTAATCCTGTTGGCTTAAGACTTTTCATGACGGTCACAGGGACTGTCCTCCTGGTGTTGTTGCCGGATTCAGCCTCCAGTTTAGTCAGTACCAACCGATACAATTGCCGGTGTGGGGCCTGAGCGGAACAACCAGTACACCGAAGCGGGTCTTCGTGAGCTCCGGCGTAACTGCATCATGCACGTGGACATGGACGCATTCTTCGTCGCAGTGGAGCTTCGCACCCGGCCGGATCTCCGCGGCAAACCGGTGATCGTCGGATTTCCTGCGGACCGCTCGGTAGTACTCTCGGCGTCGTATGAAGCCCGCGCCTTCGGAGTGAAGTCCGCCATGCCCATGGTGGTCGCAGCCAGGATGTGCCCCAAAGCCGTCATCATTGAACCGCGCCACAAGCTGTACTACGAGGTTTCCGCCCAGCTGATGGAAATCTTCGAGTCCATCACCGATCTGGTGGAGCCGCTGAGTGTCGACGAAGCGTTCCTGGACGTCGGTGGCGCCATCCGCCGGTTGGGACCCCCGCGCGACATCGGTGAACTGATCCGACGCCGGGTGGCCGCCGAATTGGGCATTACCGCCTCGGTGGGAATAGCAGCCAGCAAGTTCGTAGCCAAAATTGCCTCCACACGTTGCAAACCTGACGGGCTCTTGCAGATCGGACCCGACGAGACCGTGCCCTACCTCCACAGTCTGCCCGTTGGGGCGCTGTGGGGCATCGGAGCCAAGACCGCGGACGTCCTGGCCCGGATGGGCATCAGGACCGTGGCGGACGTGGCGGCCACGCCGGTGTCCTCCCTGAAGAAAATGCTGGGTGCCACCGGTGAACACGTCTACCGGCTGTCGTGGGGGATCGATCCGCGGCCTGTGACCCCCGTGAGACTTGAGAAGAGCATCGGCGCTGAAGAGACCTTCGCCGTGGATACCGGCGACAACGCCCTGATCGCACGTGAGCTGCTGCGGCTTTCGCACCGGACGGCAGGACGGCTGCGGAGTTCGGGGATGGTGGCACGGACGGTGGCGTTGAAACTCCGGTATGCCGATTTTTCCACCATCTCCAGGAGCCGCACTGTCCACACACCAGTAGACAGCGCCCAGCTTATTTATGCCGTGGCCATGCAGCTCCTGGAATCATTAGGGAGCCGGCCCATGACCGTGCGGCTTGTTGGCATCCGGGCCGAGCAGCTCGAAGCCACCGCCCACACGTCCCTCCAGCTCAGCTTTGACCGCAGGGATGACAACTGGCGGGCAGCAGAACAGGCATTGGACGAGGTCAGCCGGAAGTTCGGAAGCAAATCGATTCTCCCCGCCAGCCTGCTGGATTCCGGAAACGGGACTTAGGGCTGCGGTCGGCACGTTGCGTGTTTGGTTCAGGGAGGTGATGGCCGTCTTTCAGAACAGCCCCCGACAAACTATCCTTATATATACATAGTTTTCAGTTATTGCCGGACTTCTTGGACATGCTGCAGTTCCGAAGCCCTGCATGCCGGTGTTCGCATTCCGCCATCGCCGGCGGGGCGGGAACCTCCCGGGCATGCCGGTCGTTATTGGAGCAGTAGTACGGGATGGGACCAGCCCGGACGTTGGCCTACTTAAGGAGGTCGTGATGCCGCTCTCGGAGCACGAACAGAAGCTGCTGGAGCAGCTGGAGAAGCAGCTGCACGAAGACGATCCGAAATTCGCGAATTCCATGGGTTCGGATCCCGGGCGAACGTGGTCCACCCGTCACATCGTGATTGGTGTGCTCTGCACCCTGGCGGGGATCGCCCTGCTCCTGGTCGGTGTGACGGTCCAGAACATCTTTGTCGGTGTCCTGGGCTTTGTGGTTATGGGCGCCGGTGTGTACTTCGCCACAATGCGCAACGCTGCTGGCGGCAAGCAACGCTCCGCACCCGGCACAGGTAAGTCGGGGAAACCGCGGAGTTCATTCATGTCTAACTTGGAAGAGCGCTGGGACGAGCGCCGCCGCGACGAATCCTAAGGCAGGGCCTGTAAAGCCGGTGCCATGGCCATAGGTTCAGGCCTGCCCTCCATTTCGCTCCCCTCGGTCAGGATGACCGCAGCAGAAGACCCGCCACGGCGGGTCTTCTGCGTTTAACCTGCAGCAAGTAGCAGCCCACCCATGCCCTCTTGCGCGCTCAAAACAACCCCTGTTGCGATCTGGATGGGCCGCCGGACGCCCGCGGATGCGCCGCCTGAGCCCGCTTTGAGTCCGACGGCGGCACGGCGCCGCCGTCGGGTACTTACGGTTCGAGCCGAAACGGCGACAGACCCTCCACTTCCATCCACCGCCAGCTCCCGCGCTATTCGGGGGATTGTGGCCTGAAAAGGGGGGACTCTTGGCCTGATTCGCGTTGACTGTGGTGGAAAGTGGAGTAATGTGGAGGACATAAGAGGGTAGTTGCAACACAGGGGATATTGCAGTTCCTGACGGCAGACGGGCGGTGGGCCAGTGTTTCTGGGCACACACTCGCCACGTCTGGACGAAAAGGGCCGAATTATCCTCCCCGCAAAGTTCCGTGAGGAGCTTGCCAGCGGACTTGTTCTCACCAGGGGACAGGAACGTTGCATCTACGTCTTCAGTGAGCAGGAATTTGCACGTGTCCACGAGCAAATGCGGGAGGCGCCCATTTCCTCCAAGCAGGCCCGGGACTACATCCGCGTCTTTCTCTCTGGAGCCTCTGACGAGGTACCTGACAAGCAGGGGCGCATAACCATTCCGGCCGCGCTCCGGGAGTACGCAGGCCTCGGCAGGGAACTGGCCGTCATTGGTGCAGGAACCCGGGCCGAGATCTGGGATGCCCAGGCCTGGAACGAGTACCTCGCGGAGAAGGAAACCGCCTTCTCCGAAACCGACGACGCCATTCCGGGGATTCTGTGATCACCTGAACGGCCAGGCGGAAACCGCTTCTTGAACGAGATCTCCAGCCGCCCATCAGACAGTCAACCTGGCCTCACTTCCCCGGAGCCAGGCCGGCAGGATGATAGGCGCGGATGGGGATCTGGCTCAAGAAGCACACCAACACTCACGGCAAGAAAGGACGAAGGCATGAACGATGACCCGAAGCCAACGTCCGAACGCCATGTGCCGGTCCTGAAGGACCGGTGCATCAATTTGTTGGCCCCCGGCTTCGAAGCTGCCCGCCTCCGAGGTGAAACCCCTGTCGCCATTGATGCGACCCTCGGCATGGGCGGCCACTCCGAAGCCATGCTGGAGCGTTTCCCAGATCTGCACCTGATCGGCATCGACCGTGACGAGGAAGCACTGGCGCTGGCAGGGGAGCGCCTGGCGCGCTTCGCATCCCGTACAGACCTGGTCCACGCCGTCTACGACGAAATCGACGACGTCCTCGAAGACCTGGGTGTCGCGCAGGTCCACGGCATCCTGATGGACCTGGGCGTGTCGTCGCTGCAGCTGGACGAGCGCGAGCGTGGCTTCGCCTACTCCTTTGACGCTCCGCTGGACATGCGGATGGACACCAGCCGTGGCCAGACCGCAGCGGATGTGGTCAACAACTACAGCGAAGAGGATCTCGTCAGGATCATCCGGAAGTGGGGCGAGGAGAAGTTCGCCGGCCGGATCGCCAACAGGATTGTCGCGGCGAGGACTGCCAAGCCTTTCGCCACCACGGGGGAACTGGTGGAACAGATCCGCTCCGTGGTTCCGGCTGCAGCCGCCAAATCGGGCGGCCACCCCGCCAAGCGCACATTCCAGGCACTGCGCATCGAAGTGAATGAGGAGCTGGACGTGCTGGAGCGGGCCGTTCCGGCAGCCGTGGCAGCAACGGCCCTGGGAGGACGCATCGTGGTCATGTCCTACCACTCCCTCGAAGACAAGATCGTCAAGTCAGTTTTCCAGGCTGGCTCCAAGTCCTCCGCACCGCTCGGATTTCCGGTGGAGCTTGAGGAACACAAAGCCTTCCTCAAAACCCTCACCAAGGGCACCGAGGTACCCACCGCCGTCGAGATTGCAGAAAATCCGCGCGCAGCCTCCGCCAGGCTGCGGGCCGTGGAACGTATCAGAGCCAGGAGCGAAGCATGAGCACTGCCGCCGTCAAGAACTTCCCGGTCGTCTCCGGCAGCAGCGCCCCGGCGATCAGGTCGCTGCCCTCGGGCGCCGGCCGCAGGGAGCGCACGCCCCTGTCTGTGGTCCGTTCCGCCCCCAAGAAGCGCCGCGCACCGTTTGTGGTTATGTGTTTCGCCCTGCTTGCTGTTGCGCTCGTCGCCGTGCTGGTCCTGAACATCTCAGTCTCTACCTCCCAGTACCAGCTGGTGGAACTGAGGGGCAAGCAGGGCACGCTGACCAAGCAGAACCAGGACCTGACACAGCAGGTCCAGAACTTCGAGGCTCCCCAGAACCTGGCAGCCAAGGCCTCAGACCTGGGAATGGTAGCTTCGACGGTTAAAGGCCAGATCGACCTCTCCACTCTTGCCGTTACGGGTAAGGCAACCCCTGCTGTTAAGGGTGGCGCGGCTGGGTCGGTTATTCCTGCCCCGGCAGTCGAGGGAATGATCATTGTGGTTCCTCCGGCAACTTCCGGGGAGCCGCTGGCGAACCGTAAACCGGCTACCCAGGAGCCGGCAGCGGCGCCTGCCGCGGCAGCCCCGCCGGTTGAAGCACCCGCTCCGCCAGCACCTGCCGCGGAGCTCCACGGCGGTTCGGTACCGGTCCCCGAACAGAAGGTGCCCGGGCTCTAACCGGTAGCCGCTGAAGGACAGCCAGTCAGGCACTAAACAGGCAACAACGGCGAGCAGCAAGGGAATCACGGTGGCGCAGAGGACCGGCAAGGCAAAAAGCGGCAAGGCCCCTAACGCCACAAAACGGCTGCGCCTCGGCCTGGGCATTATGCTGACGCTGCTGTTGGTGGTGGGCGGCAAGCTCTTTTTCGTCCAAGGACTCGACGTCGGCGGGATGGCCGCCGCTGCGCTCGATTACCGGATGCGCGAGACTTCACTCCCTGCCGAACGCGGTAGCATCCTGGACTCCGACGGGACGGTCCTGGCGAACAGCGTGATCCGCTACAACATTGTGGTGGACCAGACCACCAACACGAAGACCGATAAGTTCTGGCGTCTGGAGGAAGGCGCCGACAAGCTGGTTGAAGTCAGTCGGGAGCAGGGCATCAGCGAACTCGCGGCTGTCCTGGGCATGGATACTGACGACCTCAGGAACGCCGTGACGGGCGAATCGAAATACCACATCGTGGCTAAGGACCTAAAGCCGGACGTTGAGCTCAGGGTCTCGGATCTGAGTATTCCCGGCATCGTCACCGAGGGTGTCAGCAAACGCGTGTACCCCAACGGTTCCGTGGCCGGCGGTATTATCGGCTTCCTCCAGGACGGAAGCACCGGCCAGGCGGGGATCGAACAGACCCAGGACGGGCTGCTGCGGGGAAAGGACGGCAAACGGCTCTTCGAGATCGGCGCGGACGGTCTTCGGATTCCCGTCGGCGTGGATGAGCTGACACCCCCGGAGGACGGCAAGGACGTGAAGCTCACGCTCAATTCCGATCTCCAGTATTTCGCCCAGCAGGCCATCCAGAGCCAGTCGGACAAACTCGGTGCCGAGTGGGGTGCCATCATCGTAATGGACGCCAAGACCGGCAACCTGATTGCGATGGCCGATACCAACGCGCCGGACCCGAACGATCCCGGCCGTGTGGCCGCCAAGGACCGCGGCGTTCGCTCCGTGACTGCCGCATATGAGCCCGGATCGGTGCAGAAAATGATCACCGCGGCTGCCCTGATTGAGGAAGGAAAGTCCAGCCCGCTGGACACCTTCACGCTCGGTCCCTCGTACACTGTGGACGGCCAGACGTTCACGGACTCTTTTACCCATGGCACCGAAGAGCGCACGCTCGCCGGCATCCTGGGCTGGTCCATGAATACCGGCACCGTGGCGGCCGGCTCCCGGCTCACCAAAGACCAAAGGCACGACTGGCTTAAGAAATTCGGTATCGGCGAAGCGCCGGACATCGGGCTGCCCGCCACCGCATCTGGCATTCTTACCCCGGCCGACCAATGGGACGGCCGCCAGGAATACACGGTGCTTTTCGGCCAGGGTGTGGCCCAGTCGACACTGCAGACGGTCCGCGCTTTCCAGACGATCGCCAACAATGGTGTGATGCTCCAGCCGCGCCTGATTGATGCATACGTGTCACCGGACGGAACAGAAGAGGCGGTTGCCCCGCAGCCTTCCCGCCAGGTGGTGTCCGACGGCACCGCGCAGCAGGTCCAGGACATCCTGGAAAGCGCCGTGACCGAAGGCCAGATCAAGGACGCCGCGATCGACGGATACCGGGTGGGGGCAAAGACCGGAACGTCTGAATCTCCGTGCGACGACGGGAAGTCAGGGTTCTGCGGCTACACCGCTTCTATCGTGGGTATGGCACCGATGGACGACCCGCGGTTTATTGTTGAGGTGGTACTGCAGCGTCCGAAGGGCAGCATCTACGGCATCACGCAGGGGCCGGTGTTCCGTTCGGTCATGAGCCAGGCCCTGCGCACCTACAACGTCCAGCCGTCCACGGGTGTACCGGCCAGGCTGCCGCAGTACGCCAAGTAGCATCAAGCCAGGCAGCAGTTACCAAAACGCCCGCAGCGGAAGCAGTCTCCCGCGGGCATGATCCACTAGCACCACCATCGGAGATTCCCTTGTCAGACCAGAACGCATCAGCCAGCAACGCGGGGCCGGCAGGGGAACCAGCCTCCGCGCGGTTCAGGCCTACGGCCGTTGCTGCGGTCCGCCTGGACACGATCGGAGACCAAATCGGTGTGCAGGTCCCGGGTGCCTCCGCTGGCGTCAGCATCACGGGAATTTCACTGAACTCGCGAACCGTGGAACAGGGCGACCTGTATGTGGCGCTGCCGGGTGCTTCCCACCATGGCGCTGACTTCGTTTCGCAGGCGGTCGGCAGGGGAGCGGTGGCAGTATTGACCGACGACGCCGGCGCACGCCTTCTCGCGCTTTCGGCGGACTCTGCCGAAGCATCGGTCCCGGTGCTTGTGGTGGACGGGCCGCGCAACGTGGTGGGGCCGCTGTCCGCCTTGATCTACCAGAGCCAGCCAACAGCCGGGCGGACGCCGCGCTTGTACGGTGTGACGGGAACCAACGGCAAGACCACCACCACGTACTTCATCAACGCCCTGCTCCGTGCGCTCGGGCAGCAGACCGGCCTGATCGGAACCATCGAAATCCTGGCCGGCGGAGCGCCGGTTCCCAGCCTCCTGACCACACCCGAGTCACCGGATCTCCACGGCTTGCTCGCCCTCATGCGGGAACGGGGGCTGGACGCGGCGTCCATGGAAGTGTCCTCCCACGCCGTGTCCTTCCAGCGGGTGGACGGTGTGCTCTTCGACGTTGCCGGTTTCACGAACCTGACACAGGACCATCTGGACCTGCACGGCACCATGGAGGACTACTTCGCCACGAAGTCGGAACTGTTCACACCGGGCCGTGCCCGCAGGGCTGTGGTGACGGTCGACGACGAATGGGGCCGCAGGCTTGCCGCCACGGCACCGATCCCGGTCACCACCCTCTCAATGACACCCGGGGGTGCCGCGGACTGGGCCGTCACGGCCACCGCAGCGCGGGGGCTGGGAACCGACTTCACAGTGCAGGGCCCTGAGGGCATCAACCTCAACGTCCACACCGGCCTTCCGGGCGCTTTTAATGTCGCCAACGCGGCACTGGCCACGGTTATGGTCTTAGCCAGCGGAGTGGACGCCGCCACCGTGCAGGCCGCCCTGGACCACCATGACCCCTTCACCGTGGCCGTCCCGGGGCGCATGCAGCTCGTCTCCGAAGAACCTGCGGCCGTAGTGGACTTCGCCCACAACACGGATGCACTGGCACGCGCACTGGAAGCGGTCAGGTCACCGCTTCCCGGCTCCCGGGTGATCGTGGTTTTCGGAGCCACCGGACAACGCGACCAGGGCAAGCGGCCCGCCATGGGCGCCGTCGCCGCGAACATGGCCGACATCGTGATCGTCACGGATGACGACCCCCACGACGAGGACCCTGCGGCCATCAGGGCGGACGTGCTGGCGGGCGCACGGTCGGCGCGCGAACGGGAATCACCGGGGTGTGTCATCGAAGAGGTTTATCCCCGCGACGCCGCCATCCGGCGAGCCGTTGAACTGGCCGGTCCAAGCGACACCATCCTGGTGGCCGGCCGGGGCCATGAGGTCTGGCAGGAAGTCAAGGGCGTCAACCTGGCGCTCGACGACCGGGTGGAACTGCGGAACGCCTTGACAGCCAGGGGATTCAACGTTCTCCGAGACGACCGGATAGAGTCCTAGACCGAGATGATTGCACTTACTGCGGCGGAAATCGCCGATATCACACACGGCCGCCTGGACGCCGATCCGGGGATCACACCCCTGTCGGTGGTCACTGATTCGCGGGAGGCCGCCGCCGGGTCCTTGTACGTGGCGAAACCTGGCGAGCACGCCGACGGCCACGACTTCGTTGCCGCGGCCTTCAGCCGCGGTGCTGTGCTGGTTCTCGCTGAGCGCCCCGTGACGGGGCCGGACGGCGTTAACTATCCGGCTGTCCTGGTCGAGGATGCCGTGCTGGCCATGGGCGCCCTGGCCGCCGAAGCGGTCCGTCGGATCCGCCTGGCCCGGACTGCTGCAGGCGATGCCCTGACCGTCATTGGAATCACCGGTTCCGCCGGGAAAACCACCACCAAAGACCTCCTCGCCGGCATCCTCAACCAGCAGGGCACCACCGTTGCGCCGCAGGGGTCCTACAACGGCGAGGTGGGCGTGCCTCTTACAGTCTTCCGCGCCGACACCCACACGCGGTATCTGGTGATCGAGATGGGCGCCACGGGCATCGGGCACATCCGCTACCTGGCCGACATGGTGAAGCCTGACATCGGCGTCGTCCTCGGCGTCGGCACTGCCCACGCCGGGGAGTTCGGCGGCGTGGACAACATTGCCCGGGCCAAAGGCGAACTGGTGGAGTCCCTCGCCGCCGGCGGCACTGCCGTTATCAACCTCGATGACGACCGCGTCGCTGCCATGCGCAGCCGCACCGGCGCGACCGTGCTGGGTTACTCG
Organism: Pseudarthrobacter xylosi; assembly: GCF_055412765.1. Lineage (NCBI taxonomy): Bacteria > Bacillati > Actinomycetota > Actinomycetes > Micrococcales > Micrococcaceae > Pseudarthrobacter > Pseudarthrobacter xylosi. The sequence continues at coordinate 63,227 of NZ_JBVAYT010000008.1, forward strand.
GCCGAAGGACGCCCTGACGCGACCGTAAGGGCCGTGAATCCGGACACAAACGCCGAGGGCAACCCGGAATTTGAGCTCATCCTGCCCGGCGGCGAAGCAGGCCTGCACGTCAGCAGCCGCCTCATCGGCGCACACCACACCGGCAACCTCCTCGCCGCAGCAGCTGCCGCGCACGCGGCCGGCGTATACGGCAAGGACATCGCCGCATCGCTGAGCACGCAGTCAGCAGCAAGCCGTTGGCGGATGGAACGCACCGAACGTGCTGACGGCGTGACCATCATCAACGATGCCTACAACGCCAACCCGGAGTCCATGCGGGCGGCCCTGCGCACCCTGGCGGACCTTGGCCGCGGACGGCGCACCTGGGCCGTCCTGGGCGCCATGCTGGAACTGGGACCTGATTCCATCCGTGAACACACCGTTGTGGGCACCCAGGTGGTCCGCCTGAACATTTCCCGGCTGGTCGTCGTCGGCCGCGAAGCCCGCGCACTTTACGTTTCCGCCGTCCAGGAGGGTTCCTGGGGCGATGAATGCGTTTTCGCCGAAACTGCCGAGGACGCCTATGCGCTCCTGAACGCCGAGCTTGAGCCCGGCGACCTGGTGCTCTTCAAGTCGTCCAACAGTGTTGGACTGCGGCACCTGGGCGATCGGATAGCATTACCCCCACAATCCACGGAACCCGCCCATGAAGGGAGCGAGCTGCTGTGATTGCACTACTGATCGGCGCAGGACTTGCCCTGCTGTTTGCCTTGGTGGGAACGCCGCTGTTTATCCGCTTGCTTGTGCGCAAGAGCTACGGACAGTTCATCCGCGATGACGGACCCACCTCCCATCACACCAAACGCGGCACGCCCACCATGGGCGGCACCGTGGTGGTGGGCGCGGTCCTGCTCAGCTACGGACTGACCCACCTGATCATGTGGATGATGAACCCGGATTCGGCAGGCCCCTCGGCCTCGGCCCTGATCCTGCTTTTCCTGATGGTCGGCATGGGGCTGGTGGGTTTCCTGGACGATTTCATCAAGATCTCCCGGCAGCGGAGCCTTGGCCTCGATGCGAAGGCCAAGCTCATCCTCCAGGCTGCCGTGGGCATAGCCTTCGCGGTCCTGGCACTGAACTTTCCCGACCCGGACGGCCTGACGCCGGCCTCGACTAAAATCTCCCTGGTCCGTGACATTCCCTGGCTGGACCTGGCCTTCGCCGGCACGGTGGTTGGCGCAATCCTCTTTGTGCTCTGGTCCAACCTGATCGTCACCGCCGCGACCAATGGCGTGAACCTCACTGACGGACTGGACGGGCTGGCTGCCGGTGCATCGATCATGGTGTTCGGTGCCTACACGCTGATGGGCATTTGGCAGAACAATCAGGCGTGTGGATCACCGCGCGAGGCCGGCAGCGGCTGCTACTCCGTCCGCGACCCCCTGGACCTGGCGCTCCTGGCCGCCATCCTGAGCGCCGCCCTGGTGGGGTTCCTCTGGTGGAACACCTCCCCGGCGAAGATCTTTATGGGCGACACCGGGTCGTTGGCCATCGGTGGTGCGATCGCCGGTTTCGCCATCCTCTCGCGCACGGAACTCCTGTTGGGACTCATCGGTGGCCTGTTCGTCCTGATTACCCTCTCCGTGATCATCCAGGTGGGCTACTTCAAGGCCACCGGCGGTAAACGTGTCTTCAAGATGGCCCCGCTGCAGCACCACTTCGAACTCCAGGGCTGGGCAGAAGTCACGGTGGTGGTCCGGTTCTGGATCCTGGGCGGGCTCTTCGTGGCCGTGGGCCTGGGCGTCTTCTACGCTGAATGGGTTGTGCTCCTGTGACTGTTTCCCCCCGCCTGCAAAACCTGGTCAGTTGGGATTCCGATTGGGCAGGGCTGCGCGTTGCAGTCACCGGCATCGGAGTGTCCGGGTTCGCCGCGGCAGATACCCTCATCGAACTCGGTGCCCGGGTGGTTGTGGTTGACGCCGCCACTTCCGAGACAGCCAAAGCACAGGCAGACACCCTGAAGATCGTCGGCGCCGTGGACGTGCTCCTGGGCGAGGACGCCGTCAGCAGCATCCCCAAAATCGATGGCAGCTTCCCCGAACTCATCGTGACCTCCCCGGGGTGGCGTCCCGACCAGGCGCTCCTGGCAGCCGCTGCACGCGCGCACATTCCGGTCTGGGGCGACGTCGAACTTGCCTGGCGACTGCGTGTCCGGGCAGGGCACAAAACTGCTGACTGGCTGACCATCACCGGCACCAACGGCAAAACCACCACTGTGGGCCTGACCGCGTCCATGCTGCAGGCCGCCGGCCTTAAGGCCATCGCGGTCGGCAACGTGGGCACCCCCATCCTGGACGCGCTCCGGGACCCCGTGGAGTACGACGCCTTTGCGGTTGAACTGTCCAGCTTCCAGCTGCACTGGGCGGAATCGCTGTCGCCTGTGGCCAGCGTCTGCCTGAACGTGGCTGAGGACCACGTCGACTGGCACGGGTCCTACAATTCCTACCTCGCGGACAAGGCAAAGGTCTACGCGCGGACCCAGAAGGCGTGCATCTTCAACGCGGAGCAGATCGAGACCGAACGCATGGTTGAAGACGCCGACGTCGTCGAGGGCTGCCGTGCCGTAGGTTTCACCACGCTCACCCCGGCCATCAGCATGCTCGGTGTGGTGGAGGGCCTGCTGGTGGACCGTGCGTTTATTGAGGAACGCAAGGACAGCGCCGCCGAGCTGGCCTCGATGACCGACCTGGGCCAGTTTGCGCCACGGCATATGGTGGCCAACGCCCTAGCGGCGGCTGCCCTGGTCCGGGCCTTCGGTGTGGATGCGAAGGCAGTGCGCCAGGGGATCCAGGACTACGTGCCCGGCAACCATCGCATCCAGCCGGTCGCCAAGCAGAACGGCGTGCTCTGGGTCAACGATTCCAAGGCCACCAACCCGCACGCAGCGGCAGCGTCACTGGCCACCTTTGAGAACGTCATCTGGATCGCGGGCGGGTTGTCCAAGGGCGTCAGCTACGACCACCTGGTCCGGGACCACGCGGCCAGGCTCAAGGCTGTGGTGCTCATCGGCACGGACACCGCCGCGCTGGCGGACGCCTTGCAGCGACACGCACCGGATGTCCCCGTAATCACGACGCCGGCGGGCGACACTGAAAATATGCAGACTGCCGCAACAGGCGGAGCCACCACGGGCAGCTCGCCGGATTCCGGTGCGGCCGTGATGTCCCGGGCCGTTGCGTCAGCGGCTCAGCTGGCGGCATCAGGCGACACCGTGCTGATGGCCCCGGCAGCTGCTTCCATGGATCAGTTCTCTTCCTATGCTCACCGCGGCGACGCCTTTATTGAAGCTGTCCGCGAGCTGGTGGAAGGGCAGGCCCAGACCGGCGAGGAGTAACAATGGTCAGCACGCCCACCCGGTCGCCGGCCTCACGGCCGCACTCCGGGAAACCCGCTTCGCCCGTAAAGTCCACCATCACCCTGCCGGACCGGATTCGACGCATGTACCGGGCATTCTGGTCAACGCTGGAAGGAACCGGTACCTCGAAAAACGGCTCAACGTATTACCTGATCCTTGGTTCCACGCTGGCCCTGACCGCAATCGGCATCATGATGGTGCTGTCGGCCTCAAGCGTCGAATCCATAGCTGCCGGAAAATCGCCGTACGGCGACGCCCTCAAGCAGGGTATGTTCGCGGCCATCGGCATTTTCACGATGTTTGTCCTCTCACGCATCAACGTGGTCTGGCTGAAGCGCCTGGCCTGGCCGGGGCTGGGCGCGGCCCTCGTCCTTCTGGTCCTGGTGCAGCTGGTCGGTGACGAAGTCAACGGAAACAAGAACTGGATCGACCTCGGCGGTATCACCTTCCAGCCGTCCGAGGCGTCCAAGCTGACGCTGGCGCTGTGGCTGGCCACCGTCCTGGCCAGGAAAGGGAAGCTGTTGCGGCGCTGGCCCCACGTGCTGATCCCGGCCGTTCCGCTGGCAGGTGCGGTGATCGGCCTGGTCCTGCTGGGCAACGACCTGGGGACAGCCATGATCATCATGATGATCACCGCTGCCGCCCTCTTCTTCGCCGGAGTACCGCTGTACCTGTTCGGGTTCGCCGCCCTGGCGGCCTCAGCCGGCACTGCCGTCATGGCCATCACCAGCTCAAACCGCATGTGCCGCATCACCTCGTGGTGGACCGGCCAGTCCTGCGCCGACGGCATTGACGCCAACTACCAGGCCACCAACGGGCTCTACGGGCTCGCGTCCGGAGGCTGGTTCGGCGTCGGCCTCGGCCAAAGCCGGCAGAAATACAGCTGGATCCCGGAAGCCCACAACGACTTCATTTTCGCCATCATCGGCGAGGAGCTCGGCCTGGTGGGCACCGTCGTCGTGCTTGTCCTCTTTGCCATCCTCGGGGCTGCCATTTACCGCGTAGTGGTGGCTCAGGAAGATATGTTCCACCGGGTGCTGGCGGGCACCATCATGGTGTGGCTGCTGGGGCAGGCCACGGTCAACATGGCCGTGGTGACAGGGCTGATGCCTGTGATCGGCGTGCCGCTGCCGTTCATTTCGTACGGCGGGTCGGCACTTCTGATGTCGCTGTGCGCCGTTGGGGTGGTGCTGTCGCTGGCCCGCGAACAGATGGCGCCGGCCCTCCGGCCGAAGAAAATGCTCAAATTCGGCGCCCGGAAGGCCGGGGGTGCCACCGGCCGCACACCTGCCGGCCGCAAAACTGCCAGCCACAACACCGCTGGCCGTAAAACAACCGCACCCAAAACAACCGCAAGAAAGCGTACGTAGCTCCAGATGACTTCCCAGAACCTGTCCATTGTCCTGGCGGGCGGCGGAACCGCCGGCCACATCAGCCCCCTGCTGGCCATCGCGGCCGCCCTGCGTGCGGCCGCGCCCGGTGCCAAGCTGCTTGCTGTGGGTACGCCTGCCGGCATGGAAACCCGGCTGGTGCCCGCCGCCGGCCTGGAACTGGCCACCATCGATCGTGTGCCATTTCCGCGGAAACCTTCCGTTGACCTGCTCAGGTTGCCTGCACGGCTGGCCGGGGCGGTCAGGCAGTCCGGACACATCCTCGACGAAGCCTCGGCCGACGTCCTGGTGGGCGTTGGCGGCTATGTCTGCACACCGCTGTACCTCGCCGCCCGGCGCCGGGGAATCCCCATCGTGATCCACGAGGCCAATACCAGGCCTGGCCTGGCCAACCGGGTGGGATCGTTCCTGACCCGTCACGTGGCCACCGCCTTCGACACCACGCGCCTGCGTCACGCCCGCCATGTGGGCATGCCCATGCGGACCGAAATCTCCAGCCTGGACCGGGTCGCTGCCCGTGCCGCCGCCCGCGAAGCCCTGGGCCTGGATCCCACCACGCCCACACTGATTGTGACCGGCGGTTCCTCCGGCGCCCAGAGCATCAACCGCGCGGTGGCCGCCGCCGTCCAGGACCTTGGCGCGGCAGGAATCCAGACCCTCCACATCACCGGCCGCGGCAAGACGGTTTTGGGGCCCGACGGCGGCCCCCTCGCCGCACCGGGCTACCGGCAGGTGGAGTATGTGGACGGCATGGAACAGGTGTACGCCGCCGCGGACGTGCTGCTCGCACGGGCCGGCGCAGCCACCGTCTGCGAAGTGGCCGCCGTCGGAGTGCCGGCAGTGTTTGTCCCGCTGCCCATCGGCAACGGGGAGCAGGCGCTCAACGCGGCGGGGCTCGTGAACGCCGGTGGCGCACTCCTGGTCCCGGATAAGGACTTCACCGCGCAGTGGGTGGCGAGCCAGCTCATTCCCCTGGTCACAGACCCCGGCCGCCTGGCCACCATGGCCGCCAGCTCACGCCGCCTTGGCATCAGAAACGCCGATCAGCGCATGGCTGATCTTGTCCTGGAAGCGGTATCCGCATGACCCCCGCAAGTATCCGCAGCCAGGAATCCCTGGGCCGCGTCCATTTCATCGGCATCGGCGGGGTGGGAATGTCCGCCGTGGCGCGCATCATGGTGGCCCGCGGAGTTGCCGTCAGCGGATCGGATGCCAAGGACCTTCCGGTGATGGCGGAACTGGCCGCCGCCGGCGCGAGGATCGCCGTGGGATACGCCGCAGCCAACCTGGGCGATGCCAAGACCGTGGTGGCCGGCTCGGCGATCCGTGCGGACAACCCCGAACTGGTGGCCGCGCGTGCTGCCGGCCTGCCGGTGCTGCACCGCTCAGAGGCGCTGGCGGCCACCATGAGGGAGGACCTTGTGGTGACCGTGGCAGGCACGCACGGCAAGTCCACCACCACAGCCATGATCACCGTCCTGCTCCAGGGCGCCGGGATGGATCCCTCGTTTGCCATCGGCGCCAACGTGCCTGCGCTCGGCGTCAATGCCGCCCACGGCACGTCCGGGGTCTTTGTGGCCGAAGCGGACGAATCCGACGGGTCCTTCCTGAACTACCGGCCCAGGATTGCCGTGGTCACCAATGTCGAACCCGATCACTTGGACCACTACGGCACCGCCGAAGCCGTCTACGAGTCCTTCGACCGCTTTACGGCGCTGCTTCCGGCCGACGGCGTCCTGATTGCCTGCGCTGATGACGCGGGGGCCGCGGCCCTTGCAGAGCGCACGCTCGCACGCGGCAACACCCGGGTGGTGTTGTACGGCACTTCGGATGCGTCGGATCTGGTACTGCACGACGGCGGCCCGGGGGACGTGGCAGTCTCCTCACCCGCCGGACGGTTCGCCCTGAACCTGCAGGTCCCGGGCCGGCACAACGCGCTGAACGCCGCCGCCGCCGTCGCCGTCGCACTGGAGCTGGGGGTCGACGCCGACGCTGCCGCAGGTGCCCTGGCGAACTTCTCGGGCGCTTCCCGGCGCTTTGAGCTGAAAGGGGAGGCGCGCGGCGTACGCGTCTATGACGATTACGCCCACCACCCCACCGAGGTGCGGGCCGCCCTGACGGCTGCCCGGTCCGTGGCCGGCGGGCACCGCGTCCATGTCCTGTTCCAGCCGCACCTGTTCTCCCGCACCAGGGAGTTTGCCAGGGAGTTCGCGGAAGCGCTGAACCTTGCGGACACCGCCCTAGTCCTCGATATCTACCCCGCGCGCGAAGATCCCATCCCAGGTGTCACCAGCCAGCTCATCGGCGAACACCTGGCCGCCGGCGGACGCCTGGTGGAGCCGGGCAGGGCGGTTGCTGCCCTTGCGGACGCCGCCGGCCCCGGCGATATCATCCTGACCGTCGGCGCAGGGGACGTCACAGCCTTCGGGCCCCAGATCGTGCAGGCCCTCGGTGGGTAGTCCGCGCCGGCCCAACTACGCTTCACCGGGCAGGCGGCAGCCACCCGCGCCTGCGGAACCGCAGGTCATCTCGGCCTCCAAGAGTGCCCCGGAAGCGGATACCCCTTCTTTGCCCGGCCGGAAGAAAGTGAAGGATGCGGGCAGCAAGCGGTCAGCGGACAAGGCGCCACAGGGTCCCGACAAAGCTACGCAAAGCACTGACAATGTGCTGGTGTTCCCCGAGCCGCCCGCAAAGCGCCGCAAACGGAACATCATGCTGACGCTGGGCACTGTCCTGGCGCTGCTCTGCGCGCTGCTGGCCGCCGCAATCTTCTCGCCGGCCCTTGCCGTAGGCACCGTATCGGTGTCCGGGACCCGGCTCGTCACGACGGAGCAGGTCCAGGCCGCGCTGGAACCGCTGAAGGGCAAGCCCCTGCCCCAGATCAGCGATGAGGAGGTCAGCCGCCTCCTGGCGCCCCTCGTCCAGATCAAATCCGTTTCAACCCAGGCGCGGCCGCCGTCCGGCCTGGTGGTCCAGGTGCATGAGCGGGTTCCGGTGGCACTGGTCAAGCAGGGGGAGCAGTACCAGTTGGTGGATGTGGACGGCGTGGTGCTGGCCAGCCCCGCGGACCCGGCCACGGTTTCCCTGCCCGTGATCGACGGTGGCGCCGGAGCCATCGGCAAGGACCTTTTCCAGGCCACCGCAGCGGTCCTGGGTGCACTTCCGCTGGATGTGCTGTCAAAGCTGTCCAACGCGTCCGCGCAGTCCGTGGATGCCGTGGAGCTCAAACTGGTGGACGGCCAGACCATCATTTGGGGGAATGCGGGGGAGAAGGAGCTCAAAGCCAAGGTGCTCGGAGCCCTGCTCAAGGTTCCCGCGGACCCGAAGAACCCGGTCCGTGTGTACGATGTGAGCGCGCCCCGGCATCCGGTGACGCGCTGATCGCTTTATTTACCCGGTATTCCCGCGACACGCGGCTCCGGTTATTGAATGTCTGAACCATAGGAAATAGCGTTCCAGACATGAGTTACTTGACATAACTATAACCTTCAACTCGAAGGTTAAGGTTCGAAGCTTCAAGCCCGACTCCACAGTTTTCGCAATAGGACACGAACAAGGGACACGTAACGTGGCAGCTCCGCAGAATTACTTGGCCGTCATCAAGGTCGTCGGCATCGGCGGCGGTGGCGTGAACGCAGTCAACCGCATGATCGAGGTCGGCCTCCGGGGTGTTGAATTCATCGCCATCAACACAGATGCCCAGGCTCTGCTGATGAGCGACGCCGACGTCAAACTCGACGTCGGACGTGAACTGACCCGCGGGCTCGGTGCAGGCGCCAACCCCGAGGTTGGCAAGCAGGCTGCGGAGGACCACGCCGACGAAATCGAAGAGGTCATCCGCGGCGCAGACATGGTCTTCGTCACCGCCGGTGAAGGCGGTGGCACCGGAACCGGTGGCGCCCCCGTGGTTGCGCGCATCGCCCGCTCCTTGGGTGCGCTGACCATCGGCGTTGTTACCCGTCCGTTCACCTTCGAAGGCCGCCGCCGAGCGGGCTCCGCCGAGGCCGGCATCGACGCCCTGCGCGACGAAGTCGACACCCTGATCGTGATCCCGAACGACCGCCTCCTGTCCATCAGCGACCGCAACGTCTCCGTCCTGGACGCTTTCCGCTCCGCTGACCAGGTCCTGCTGTCCGGTGTCCAGGGCATCACGGACCTCATCACCACCCCCGGCCTCATCAACCTCGACTTCGCGGACGTCAAGTCCGTGATGCAGGGCGCGGGTTCGGCGCTGATGGGCATCGGATCGGCCCGTGGCGAAGACCGTGCGGTGAAGGCTGCTGAGCTCGCTATTGCGTCACCGCTGCTGGAAGCCTCCATCGACGGCGCCCACGGTGTCCTGCTCTCCATCCAGGGCGGTTCAGATCTGGGCCTCTTCGAAATCAACGAAGCTGCCCGCCTGGTCCAGGAAGTGGCCCACCCCGAAGCCAACATCATCTTCGGTGCCGTGATCGACGACGCACTTGGTGACGAGGCCCGTGTCACGGTCATCGCCGCCGGTTTTGACGACGTCAAGGCCACTTCCCCTTCGATGGACCAGTCGCAGCCGCAGGTTGCGCCGCAGCGGCCCGCAGCGGCCCCCGCTCCGGCCCAGGCGCCTACATCGGGTGGCAGCCACCAGCACAACGTCCAGCCCGTTCATGCAGGCGTTGGTGCGTCAGGCCTCAGCAACTGGGGCCAGCAGCGCCCGTCGGCGGTTCCCGCCGATTCAGGGTTCGACGTCGACCTGCCCTCAGTTGTGGAGCCGGACCTCTCAGGGAACCGCGCCGATGACCTGGATGTCCCCGACTTCCTGAAGTAGGGCCCGGGTTGTTCTATTGGCGGGCCGAAGTCTCTGCTGGCGTGAGTGTGGCGTTTACAGACACCCAGGCCGGCAACCTCGCCCTGCACGTTGGCGACAACGCCGCTGACGTTCTCCAGCGCCGCGAGGCGTTGGAGAACGCGGCAGGCATGGCCCGTGGTTCCCTCCGGTTCATGGAGCAGGTCCACGGCACAGCCGTTGAAATGATGGAGCCGGCCACGCCTGCGCCGACCGCCGATGCCATGGTGTCGCGGGGATTGCCGCTGGCGGTCATGGTGGCCGACTGCATCCCCGCGGTGCTTGTGGGGCAGGGGCCGGACGGTCCGATCCTCGCCGCTGTGCACGCAGGCCGCCCGGGGATAGAAAACGGTATTCTCACGGCGACGGTGGAGCAGATGCGCTCTGCCGGGGCCACAGGCATCCGGGCCTGGTTGGGCCCGTCAATCTGCGGCCGTTGCTATGAAGTGCCCGCCGGCCTTCGCGCCCAAGTGGCAGCCCAGGTGCCCGCAACATGGGCGGCCACATCGTGGCGCACACCGGCACTGGATCTCCCGGCGGGGGCTAAGAGCCAGCTTGAAGCAGTCGGCGTTGGTATTGAATATGCGGGTCCGTGCACGCTCGAGCACGAAGAGCTTTTTTCCTACCGCAGGTCCCACACGACCGGGCGCTTTGCCGGACTGGTGTGGTCACATGAATGAGGACGTGGTGGAGAACAACCCGGCACGGATGGCTGACCTGGCGGAACGCCTCGCCGCCGTGCAGCGTCGCATTGAAGCCGCCGTCCAGGATGCAGGCCGGATGGGGGAACTGCCCACGCTGATTGTGGTCACCAAGTTCCATCCGGCCGCGGACATCAGGCGCCTCGCCTCGCTGGGCGTCCGCGACGTCGGCGAGAACCGGGATCAGGAAGCCTCCTCGAAGGCCGCCGAACTGGCAGGACTCGGCCTCAACTGGCACTTTGTCGGGCAGTTGCAGAGCAAAAAAGCGAAATCCGTGGCCAAGTACGCCCGCGCGCTCCATTCGGTGGACCGGCTGGCCCTGGTGGATGGCCTGGAGCGCGCTATCGCGGCGGAACAGGACCGGACGGGCCGGGGAGACTTGGCGTGCTTCATCCAAGTCAGCCTCGACGACGACGCCGGCGCCCACCGCGGCGGCGCGGCTGCGGCGGAGGTGCCGCTCCTTGCCGAGCGGTTGGCGGCCGCGGCAGGACTGGAACTGGCGGGTGTTATGGCCGTCGCCCCGCTAGGCACCAGTCCGGAGGCGGCCTTCGAAAAGCTGGCAGCCATCTCGGCGAGGTTGGTGGCCGAGCACCCCGGCGCAACAGCCATCTCGGCGGGCATGAGCCAGGACCTGGAAGCGGCCATCCGTTTCGGTGCGACACACCTGCGGATCGGTTCCGATATTCTCGGATCGCGTCCTGACGTGGGGTAGCGTCGAACCCATAGGAAGTGAGTGGCGGGGGATTCAAGGCTGTCAAGTCATTGGGCGGCCCGCCTACGGACACGATTAGGAGTCGACCATGGCCGGCGCTCTGCGCAAGACAATGATCTATCTTGGGCTCGCCGATGGCGATGAACACTACGAGTCCGAGCACACCACAACACGTAAGGACGAGGACGATTCGATGGAAGTTGACCGCGAGGAACGCCGTGCACCGGCACCCGTCCGCGATGTCAGCCGCGAGTCATCCCACGCCCCCGAAGAGGAATACCGCGCACCAGTGACCCCCATCAAGCGTGCGGCCTCGAGCCGCGAAGAACCGTCCGGGCTTCGGCAGATCACCACGATCCACCCGCGGTCCTACAACGACGCCAAGCTCATCGGTGAGAGTTTCCGTGACGGCATCCCTGTCATCATGAACGTGACCGACATGGGCGAAGCGGACGCCAAGCGTCTCGTCGACTTCTCGGCCGGTCTGGTTTTCGGACTCCGGGGCAGCATCGAACGGGTCACCAACAAGGTTTTCCTGCTGTCGCCGTCGTACATTGAGGTCATTGGCGATGACAAAAAGGTCAGCGAGACCCAGGCCAGCTTCTTCAATCAAAGTTAGCCCTGAGCTTATTCCGGATGCCAGGCAGGTACACCTGTCTGGCATCTGTGCTGAAATAGACAAGAAACATTGGCAGGGCACCGCGGTATCCGGAATGGACATGGAGATATGAGTTAAGTCATGGGAATTGTTTTCGGACTTGTCTATATCGCCCTTTTGCTGTTCTTCGTGGCGCTGATCATCCGGCTTGTCTTTGACTGGGTCCAGATGTTTGCCAGGGAATGGCGTCCGCGTGGTGTTGCCCTCGTGGCGGCCCACACTGTGTACTCGATCACGGATCCGCCGCTCAAGGGACTCCGGAGGCTGATCCCGCCGTTGAGGCTCGGAGGGGTGACCTTGGACCTCGGGTTTCTGGTCCTGTTCATCGCCGTAAGCATCGCGATGGCGGTCACCAGGGGTTTCGCGTAACCTTCGACAAGACCTAGCAGCGCAGGCGGAGTTCCTGGAATTGGAACTCCCTCTGGGCCGCGAAGAAATCTCCGGTTTGACACCCAGTGTTGAATTAGAGGAACCAGACAAAATTTAGGTACCGTAGTTTTGACGGCCGGAAGGCCTACTGACTAACTAGACCAATGAGGTGACCAGATGGCTTTGACGCCAGAAGACGTTGTCAACAAGCGCTTTCAGCCGACCAAGTTCCGCGAAGGCTACGACCAGGATGAAGTTGATGACTTCCTGGACGAGATCGTTGTGGAACTCAGGCGCCTGAACCAGGAGAACGACGAGCTCCGCAAGAAGCTTGCAGAATCAGGTTCCGGCGTGCCGGCCAGCTCCGCTGCGTCCGCCCCCGTGGTCGAGAAGGTTCCCGCCCCCGTCAAGGCTGACAAAGTTGAGTCCCCGGCGAAGGCTGAAGTCGAGACTAAAGCTCCCGAGGCTGCCAAGAAGAAGGAAGCCGAGCCGGCCGCACCTGTTGCAGCCGTACCGGCTGCTGCGCCCGCCGCAGCCGCTGGGAGCACGGTATCGGCCGAGTCCGCTGCAGGGCTGCTCGCTATGGCGCAGCAGATGCACGACCGTCACGTCGCCGACGGTCAGTCGCAGAAGGACAAGATCATCGCCGAGGCCCAGATCGAGGCCAGCAGCCTGGTCAACGATGCCCAGGAGAAGTCCCGGAAGATCCTCGGTGCCCTCGAGCAGCAGCGCTCCGTCCTGGAACGCAAGGTAGAGCAGCTCCGCGGCTTCGAACGCGACTACCGCTCACGCCTGAAGGCCTACATTGAAGGCCAGTTGCGCGACCTTGACGCCCGCGGTTCCGTAGCGGCCCCTGAGGTTGAAGCGAACTAGTTCGCCAAGCACGTATTCTGAGAACCGGTGGCTGAGGATTCCTCGGCTGCCGGTTTTTGGGATTTAACATCGGTTTCACAAAATGAAAGCACCATGACTGACCACCTCGCCGCTGACGCCGCAAACCCTTCTCCTTCATCGGCCCGCCCCCGGCGGGCACTCCTGCTCTCGCTCTTCGCCGGCTTCGCGGTCTTTGCGTACGTCCTGGACCAGCTGACAAAACTGTGGGTGACGTCCTCGATGGTGGAGGGTGAACGTATCCCAGTGCTGCCGCCGCTCCTGCACTGGTACTTCATCCGTAATTCCGGCGCCGCATTTTCGATCGGTGAAAATGTCACGTGGGTGTTCTCCATCATCATGGCCGGCGTCTCCATCGCCATCCTGCTCCAAGTGCGCAAGCTGGGCTCGGCCTGGTGGTCGCTGGCACTGGGACTTCTCCTGGGCGGTGCCCTGGGCAACTTGACGGACAGGCTCTTCCGGGAGCCCTCGTTTGGCATGGGGCACGTGGTGGACTTCATCCAGCTGCCAAATTTTGCGATCTTCAACATCGCAGATTCCGCGGTGGTTTCAGCAGTAGTCATCATCTGTATCCTGACGTTGCGGGGGATCGCCCTTGATGGCTCACGGCACGTTGCGGCGCCACGGAAAGAGGCGGCCCAGCCGAAGGACACGGACGGTGTCTGAGCGTGTAGTGGTCGCCGACGACTTCGGCGGAACACGGGCGGACGCCGGGCTCGCCAAGCTGATGGGGATTTCCCGGTCGATGGCCGCGACCCTCATTGCCGAGGGCAACGTGGTGAGCCGCGGCAAGAAGCTCGGCAAGTCCGCGCGGTTGGTTGTCGGCGATGTCCTGGAAGTGACGGTGCCTGAACGACGGGACCCGCTCGAAGTGGTGGAGGAAGTTGTGGAAGGCCTGAAAATCCTGCTGGACGACGACGAATTTGTTGTTGTGGACAAGCCGGTGGGCGTGGCCGCGCATCCTTCCCCCGGTTGGGTAGGACCCACCGTGGTTGGCGGTCTCGCCGGAGCCGGATTCCGGATCTCGACGTCGGGTTCCCCCGAACGGGTGGGGATCGTGCACCGGCTCGACGTCGGTACGTCCGGAGTAATGGTGGTGGCCAAAACGGAGCGCGCCTATACGGCCCTGAAGCGGGCCTTCAAGGAGCGCACCGTGGACAAGGTCTATCACGCGGTGGTCCAGGGCCTACCGGACCCGCTGGAGGGCACTATCGATGCACCAATCGGGCGCCACCCCGGACACGACTGGCGCTTTGCGGTGATCGAAGACGGCCGGCCGTCGATCACGCACTATGAGGTTCTGGAGGCATTTGGCAAGGCCACCCTGGTGGAGGTGCACCTTGAGACTGGGCGCACACACCAGATCCGCGTCCACTTTTCGGCGTTGCGGCACCCATGCGCCGGAGACCTTACCTACGGGGCGGATCCTCGGCTCGCCGCCACCCTGGGCCTGACCCGGCAGTGGCTCCATGCCCGGCAGCTCGGCTTCGACCACCCGGCAACGGGGGAGCGCGTCACCGTTACCAGCGAATACCCGCAGGATCTGGCCTTTGCCCTCGAAGTCCTGGAGTCGGGGGAAGCCTAGCGGCTGGGTCGCTGGGCCATGGGCGCCCGGCCAGCGCTTAGAATGGTGCGGTGACTTCCAGCAATGCCTCGTTCGTCCATCTCCATAACCACACCGAATACTCCATGTTGGACGGCGCGGCCCGCTTGGGTGAGCTCTTCAACGAGACTGAACGCCTCGGGATGCCGGCCCTCGCCACCACCGACCACGGCTACCTGTTCGGGGCCTTCGATTTCTGGAAGCGCGCCACGGACCAGGGGATCAAGCCGATTATCGGCGTCGAAGCCTACGTCACCCCCGGTACCGCGCGGACGGATAAGAGCCGTGTCCGCTGGGGCGAGGAACACCAGCGCAAGGACGACATCTCCGGCGGTGGCTCCTACACCCACATGACGCTGTTGAGCTACAACAACGTCGGCATGCGCAACCTCTTCCGGGCCTCGTCCATTGGCTCGCTGGACGCAGTCTTCGGCAAGTGGCCGCGTTTGGACCGTGAGCTCCTGAACACATACTCCGAAGGCCTGATCGCCACCACCGGCTGCCCTTCGGGGGAGGTGCAGACCCGGCTGCGGCTGGGCCAGTACCGCGAGGCCAAGGAAGCCGCCTCGGAATTCCGTGACATTTTCGGTGCGGAGAACTATTTCTGCGAACTGATGGATCATGGCCTGGACATCGAACGCCGGGTCACTGGAGACCTGCTGCGGCTGGCCAAGGACCTGAACCTGCCACTGGTGGCCACCAACGACCTGCACTACACGCACGAACACGACGCGAAGGCACACGAGGCGCTGCTGGCCATCCAGTCAGGTTCCACGCTGCTGGAACCGTCGTATGACAACGGCGGCTCCCGCTTCGCGTTCTCTGGCAGCGGCTACTACCTCAAGTCCCCGCAGGAGATGCGTGAGCTGTTCAGGGACCACCCGGACGCTTGCGATAACACACTCCTGATCGCCGAGCGCTGCGATGTGTCGTTCAACACCGGCGCCAACTACATGCCGCGGTTCCCCTGCCCGCCGGGCGAGGACGAGACGTCCTGGCTGGTCAAGGAAGTTGCCACGGGGCTGGATTACCGGTACCCGGGCGGCGTCCCTGACAAAGTCCGCACACAGGCTGACTACGAGCTCGAAGTCATCACCTCCATGGGGTTCCCGGGATACTTCCTGGTGGTGGCCGACTTCATCAACTGGGCGAAGAAAAACGGCATCCGTGTCGGTCCGGGCCGTGGCTCCGGAGCCGGTTCGATGGTGGCGTACGCCATGCGTATCACGGACCTTGATCCGCTCCTGCACGGCCTGATCTTCGAGCGGTTCCTCAACCCGGACCGTGTGTCCATGCCTGACTTCGACGTTGACTTCGATGACCGTCGCCGGTCTGAGGTCATCGACTATGTGACCCGGAAATACGGCGACGAGCGCGTGGCAATGATTGTCACGTACGGCACCATCAAAACCAAGCAGGCGCTGAAGGACTCCTCCCGTGTGTTGGGCTACCCGTTCAGCATGGGGGAGCAGCTGACCAAGGCGCTCCCGCCGGCCGTGATGGCCAAGGACATCCCGCTCGCCGACATCCAGAACAAGGACTCGAAGCGCTACAGCGAGGCAGGCGACTTCCGCCAGCTGATCGCTAGCGATCCCGAGGCCGCGAAGGTCTTCGAGACTGCCCTCGGCATTGAGGGGCTGAAGCGCCAGTGGGGCGTGCACGCCGCAGGCGTCATTATGTCCTCGGACCCCATCATCGACGTCATCCCGGTCATGCGTCGTATCCAGGACGGCCAGGTGATCACGCAGTTCGATTACCCCACCTGTGAGGGCCTGGGCCTGATCAAGATGGACTTCCTCGGCCTGCGGAACCTGACGATCATTTCGGACGCCCTGGAGAACATCAAGCTCAATCGCGGCCTGGACCTGGACCTGGACAGCCTGGCCCTGGACGACGTGGCCTCGTATGAACTGCTGGCCCGTGGCGACACCCTGGGCGTTTTCCAGCTTGATGGCGGCCCGATGCGGTCCCTGCTGAAGCTGATGAAGCCTGACAACTTCGAAGACATCTCCGCCGTGCTGGCTCTTTACCGGCCCGGTCCGATGGGCGCCAACGCGCACACTGACTACGCGCTGCGCAAAAACGGGATCCAGGAAGTCATCCCGATCCACCCCGAGCTCAAGGAACCCCTTGCTGAAATCCTAGGCGGGACCTATGGCCTGATCGTCTATCAGGAGCAGGTGATGGCCGTAGCCCAGAAACTCGCCGGCTATTCCCTCGGGCAGGCAGATATCCTGCGGCGCGCCATGGGCAAAAAGAAGAAATCCGAGCTGGACAAGCAGTTCGCAGGCTTCTCCCAGGGCATGCAGGACAACGGCTACTCCATGGCCGCAGTGAAGACCCTGTGGGACATCCTGCTGCCCTTCTCCGACTACGCCTTCAACAAGGCCCACTCGGCCGCGTATGGCGTGATCTCCTATTGGACCGCGTACCTGAAGGCCCACTTTGCGCCGGAGTACATGGCTGCCCTGCTGACGTCGGTCGGTGACGACAAGGACAAATCGGCAATCTACCTCAACGAATGCCGGCGCATGGGAATCACCGTGCTGCCGCCGGACGTGAACGAATCAGCGCTGAACTTCACCCCGGTAGGCACCGACATCCGCTTCGGCATGGGCGCCATCCGCAACGTGGGCGTCAACGCCGTCGAAGCCATGGTGGCCGCGCGCGAAAAGGAAGGCGCCTACACGTCCTTCAAGGACTACCTCATGAAGGTCCCCGCGGTGGTCTGCAACAAGCGGACCATTGAATCCCTGATCAAGGCCGGAGCCTTTGATTCCCTCAATCACCACCGGCGTGCGCTGGCGATGATCCATGAAGAGGCCATTGACTCCGTCATTACCCTCAAACGAAACGAAGCGATCGGCCAGTTCGACCTCTTCGCCGGTTTCGAGGAGGCCGAATCCGAAGCGTCGCTGAGCATCGAGATCCCTGACCTGCCGGAATGGGAGAAGAAGGACAAGCTCTCCTTTGAGCGCGACATGCTCGGCTTGTATGTGTCAGACCACCCGCTGCAGGGCCTGGAAGGACTCCTCAGCCAGCACGCGGACCAGTCCATTACGTCAATCATCGGCGAAGACGGGCCGCACGACGGCGCCATCATCACCATCTCGGGCATGATCACCTCACTCAGCCGCAGGATCGCCAAGGCGAGTGGCAACGCCTATGCCCGTGCCGAAATCGAAGACCTCGGCGGTTCGATGGAGGTGATGTTCTTCGGCCAGGTCTATGGCCCCATCGCCTCGGTCCTTGCCGAGGACCTGATCGTGGTGGTCAAGGGCCGCCTGCAGCGACGTGACGACGGTGCCGTAACGCTGAACTGCATGGAACTGTCCGTTCCGGACCTCAGTGAAGGAACCAACGGGCCCGTGCTGATTTCGATGCCCACCCACAAGGCAACCGAGGCTGTTGTCACCGAACTCGGCGATGTCCTTCGGAACCACCGGGGGAACTCTGAGGTCCGGCTGCACCTGCAGGGGGACACCCGGACGGAAGTCATGGGCCTGCCCGTCCATCTCAGGGTCAACCCCAGTCCGTCACTTTTCGGTGACCTGAAGGTGCTCCTGGGCCCAACCTGCCTGGATAATTAGAGTCAGATCTCGTAGTCCAGGGGGACCGGCTGGCCATAGCCGCCGGAGTGGTACAGGAGCGGCGAGCCGTCGTCGCCCACTTCGCCGTCCACAACCTCGACAACCACCACGGCATTGTTCTCGAACGAGAGCCGCATCTGGATCTTGCCGATCAGCCAGCCCGCGACGTCTTTAAGGATCGGGACGTCGTGCGGGCCAAGTTTCCAGTGGTCCCCGCCGAACCTGTCCTTGGTGCGCGCGAAACGGTCCGCCAGCGCCTGGTTTTCCAGGCCCAGCATGTGGACACCGAGGTGGGTTGCGTTGGCCACGGCCGGCCAGGAACTTGAACTGCGGGCCATGTTGAAGGTGAACCGCGGCGGCTGTGCGGAAAGTGACGCCACTGACGTGGCGGTAAAGCCGTAGGGCTCGCCCTGGTAATTCACGGTGATGATGGCGACCCCGGCCGCATGCCGCCGGAACATTTCCTTGAAAGTGCCCTCGAACGGCGTCTTGTCTGTCATCTTGAACGGGCTCCCTGGAAAAAGCAGGCTGAAATGGACTCTGCCTTAAGGGTATTAGTCCCCGCCGGACAGGGAGGAATCCCCGGACCCGCCACGTCATCTGTCAAGACTGCCCACGTCATCTGACCGGACACTCCGGGATTTGTTAAGGTTTGTTTCATGAGAGAACACATCAGCCGCCGGTCCGCCGTGCTGCCGTGGAAATGGTTTGCCGCTGCTGCTGCCGGTGGTGTTCCTGTCGGCCTGTTGTGGTGGCTGCTCGCGCCGGGCGGCTTGAACCTGATCACGCGCGACCCCGCCCTGGCAGCGGGGACCAATCCGGACGTATGGCTGCCCAGGGACCTCACCCTTGCTGGACTTTGCGTGTTCGCTGGGTGCTTGGTGGCCGTCTTCCTGACCGATAAAGGCGGCCGCGATGCGCAGGCGGCCTTTCTCCTGGGCATGGCCGGTGGATTGGGCGGGGCCCTGATCGCGTGGCTGACCGGCGTCCTTGCGGGCCAGCTCTGGGGCGGACCCGCAGACACGTCGGTCAATGCCAGCGTTGCGTTCTCGCTCCGGTCCCTGCCCGTGCTTGTTTTGTGGCCGGCCGCGACCGCCGCGTCCGTGTTTGTCCTGAGCCTGGTGAACCTGCTCAGGAGCGGTCCCGGGATTACGGGCACGCCGGTAGCCGAAGGCAGGGCGCCCGGCGCGTAAAATGGACCGGTGACCATTTCTCCTGAATTTCCAGCCACACCTACTGCCGCCGCTGTCAGCTTCCGGACAGTCGATCTTCGCGGCAGGGGCCTGACCCTCGCCGGTTTACGCGCCGCTGTTCCCCGTGCGCGGCAGCACACCGTGGCGGATGCAGAACAAAAGGTCCTGGACATCATCAAGGCCGTCCGCGCCGACGGCTTCACCGCCCTTAGTGACCTGGCACTCCGTTTCGACGGAGTCCAGCAGGTCCACCCGCGGGTCCCGGCAGCCTCGCTTGCCCGGGCGCTGGCGGAGCTGGATCCGGCGGTCCGCGGAGCGCTGGAAGAATCCATCAGCCGCGCCCGGCGCTTCGCGGACGGTCAGCGGCCGCGCGATCTCGACGTCGAACTCGGCGACGGCGCGCTGGTGAGCCAGAACTGGGTTCCGGTCTCACGGGTGGGTTTGTACGTGCCCGGCGGCCTCGCCGTCTATCCGTCGTCGGTCATCATGAATGTTGTCCCGGCCCTGGCCGCGGGAGTGCAGTCCATCGCCCTGGCGTCGCCGCCGCAGAAAGACTTCGGCGGCCTCCCGCACCCCACCATCCTCGCGGCAGCGGCCCTGCTCGGCATCGACGAGGTCTACGCGATCGGCGGGGCACAGGCCATCGCTGCTTTCGCCTACGGCGTGGAGGCAAATGACGCCGGGCCCGCGTTGGAGCCCGTTGATGTGGTCACGGGTCCGGGAAACATATTTGTGGCGACGGCGAAGCGCCTGGTCAAAGGTGTGGTGGGAATCGATTCCGAGGCGGGGACCACCGAAATCGCCATCCTGGCTGATTCGACGGCGCAACCTGACCTCGTGGCAGCAGACCTGATCAGCCAGGCGGAGCACGACCCCCAGGCGGCGTCCGTGCTCATCACGGACTCGGAGGACCTTGCCGCGGCAGTCCGGGCCGAACTGGACCGGCAGGCGGCCGGCACCAAGCACTCCGCGCGCGTAGCTGAGGCACTGTCCGGCCCGCAGTCGGGAGTGGTCCTGGTGGAGGACCTGGAACAAGGCATCGCCGCGTGCGACGCCTACGCCGCTGAACACCTCGAAATCATGACCGCGGATGCGCCGGCGGTAGCAGCCCGGATCCGGAACGCCGGGGCGATCTTTGTGGGGGACTACAGTCCCGTCAGCCTGGGCGACTACTGCGCCGGATCCAACCACGTCCTGCCCACCAGCGGGACGGCCGCGTTTTCCTCCGGACTGAATGTCACCACCTTCCTGCGCGCCATTCAGGTCATCAACTACAGCCGCGCCGCGCTGAAGGAAGTCAGCGGCCACATTGTGAGCTTGTCCGGTGCCGAGGACCTGCCGGCGCACGGTGAAGCTGTCACGGCACGCTTCCGCTAGGCCGTTGACGCAACGGATGCATCGCCGGCCGCGGTCACCACTACATGTGGTAATTACAGGATTGTTATTCCGCAACATGTAGTCGTAAACTGAGGGACGGAGAGGTCCGCCGGGACCGGAAACATCGGCGCCGGAAGACATCGAGGGAGGGGACACCATGTACTGTCCATTTTGCCGCAATCCGGACTCCCGTGTTGTGGACAGCCGCATGGCCGATGACGGCTCGGCCATCCGCCGCCGCCGGCAGTGCCCGGAATGCGGCCGCAGGTTCACCACCGTCGAAACCACCAGCCTTTCGGTGATCAAACGCTCCGGGGTGGGTGAACCCTTCAGCCGCAGCAAGGTTATCAACGGCGTGCGTAAGGCATGCCAGGGCAGGCCGGTCAGCGAAGATGACCTGGCGCTCCTTGCCCAAGAGGTGGAGGAGCAGATACGGGCTTCCGGCGCCGCCGAAATCGACGCCCATGAAGTTGGCCTGATCATCCTTGGTCCGCTGCAGAAGCTTGACCAGGTGGCCTACCTCCGCTTTGCCAGCGTGTACCAGGCGTTCGAATCCCTCGAGGACTTCGAGACCGCCATTGCACTGCTCCGCCATGAATCAGCGGAAGAAGGCACGCAAAGCCCGGCGCCGTCCGCCAAGAGCTCCGAAAAGAGCCCCCTCTAAACTCCGGTGGTGGCCGCGGAGGGGAAGCCGCCGCCACCACCGGCACCGGCTGCCTCTCGGCGCCGGTCAGCCCACGGTTATTTTGTGAGCTTGTGCTTCACGGCAATCTCGACGGCGGCGCCGACGATCCCGGCCTCATTCTTGAGTTCGGCCGGCACGATCGGGGTCCGCAGTTTCATGTGCGGCAGGTATTCGTCGGCGCGCTTGGAGATTCCGCCGCCCACGATGAACAGTTCGGGCGAGAAGAGGAATTCCACGTGGGAGAAGTAGCGCTGCAGCAGCACGC
This sequence comes from Pseudarthrobacter xylosi, assembly GCF_055412765.1. Classification (NCBI taxonomy): domain Bacteria; kingdom Bacillati; phylum Actinomycetota; class Actinomycetes; order Micrococcales; family Micrococcaceae; genus Pseudarthrobacter; species Pseudarthrobacter xylosi. The sequence goes on from NZ_JBVAYT010000008.1 coordinate 84,875, forward strand.
TGTATTCCTCCCAGGTCAGTCCGTCCCGTTCACGGGCCACGGCCGAGGCTTTGCTTTCGGCGTCAAAGCCGTCGATCTCCAGGTGCCCCAGTTCCGCGTTGGGGACGAGGCGGCCGTCGAAGATGAATGCGGAGCCGATTCCGGTGCCCAGGGTGATGACCAGGACAGTTCCGTCCACACCCTTGCCCGCTCCATAACGGGCTTCCGCCAGACCAGCGGCGTCGGCGTCGTTGATGACCTCCACCGGACGGCCAAGCCGTGCGGTGAACAACGCGTCAATATCGGTGTTGAGCCAGCTCTTGTCCACATTGGCCGCCGAATGGACCACGCCGTGCTGGATGATGCCGGGGAAGGTGACTCCTACCGGCGAGTCCGCGGCCGGAGCCTCGGGGCGGCTTGAAAGCTCGGCAACAACCTGCGCCACAACGTCGGCTACGGCGTCAGGGGTGGCGGGCTGGGGCGTAGGTACGCGGAACCGCTCACCCAGGAGCTTGCCCTTTTTCAGGTCGACAATGCCGCCCTTGATTCCCGTGCCGCCGATGTCAATGCCGATCAGCGGGGCGTTCTTGTGCGACTTCTCGTCCTTCTTGGCCAATGTTGTTCCGTTCGTGGCTGGGCGGGCTGGTCGGCCGGACGGCTGACCGGAAAAATTTTCAGGGGAGCGTGAGGATTTCGGCGCCGGCCTCTGTTACCAGCAGGGTGTGCTCAAACTGGGCGGTGCGCTTGTGGTCCCGGGTGACAACTGTCCAGTCGTCCTCCCACATGTCCCATTCGACGGTGCCGAGGGTCAGCATGGGTTCGATGGTGAACACCATGCCGGTCTCGATCACCGTGTTGTAGGCCGGCGCTGCATCATAGTGCGGGATGATCAGACCCGTATGGAACGCTTCGCCGACGCCGTGCCCGGTGAAGTCCCGCACCACGCCGTAGCCGAACCGCTTGGCGTAGGACTGGATGGCGCGGCCGATCACGTTGATCTCCCGGCCGGGGGCCACGGCTTTGATGGCGCGGTTGAGGGATTCCCGGGTGCGCTCCACCAGCAGGCGTGATTCGTTGTCCACGTCACCCACCAGGAACGTGTGGTTCGTGTCGCCGTGGACGCCGTTGATGAAAGCCGTGATGTCGATGTTGAGGATGTCGCCGTCCTGGACCACCGTGCTGTCCGGGATGCCGTGGCAGATCACTTCATTGAGCGAGGAGCACAGGGACTTCGGGAACCCGCGGTAGCCCAGTGTGGACGGGTAGGCATTGTGGTCCAGCAGGAATTCGTGGCCCACCTTGTCCAACTGGTCGGTGGTCACTCCGGGCCTGATGTGGTTGCCCACCTCAACGATGGCCTGTGCCGCGATCCGGCTGGCGATCCGGATTTTCTCAACGGTCTCGGCGGATTTGATCTCGGAGCCGGTGAACTTGGCCGGTCCGGGCTTGCCCACGTATTCCGGGCGCGGGATGGACGCGGGGACGGGGAGCTGCGGGCTGACGGTTCCCCGGGTCAGGGTGCCGGTAGGTGCAGTCGAGGCTAGGGAAGGCATAGATTGATCATATAAGGCACCGCATTAGCCCAAGTAACTGGAAGCCCCAAGCTGTCCGCATCGACGTTCAAGTTACGTGGATCACGGCCGGGCCGCCGCCAGCCGGAACGAGGAGCACCGATGACTGAGTACTGGTACAACGTAAACACCCACGAGGTGGAGGAAGACGCACTCTCGGACTGGAGCCAGCTGATCGGCCCCTACAAAACGCGGGAAGAGGCCGAACATGCCCTCGAAAAGGTCCGGGCCCGCAACGAGGCCTGGGACAAACAGGACGACCAAGACTGACACGCGAGGGGCCCCTGGCGAGCTTGGGGAGTGCGTCAGACGCTAGAAGGAGTGTTCCGGGCCGGGGAACTGTCCTGAGCGGACGTCATCACCGTACGCCTTCGCCGCGTCACTGAGCGTCGTGCGCAGGTCGGCGTACTGCTTGACGAACTTCGCCATCCTGCCGCCGCGGAACCCGGCCATGTCCTGCCACACCAGCACCTGCCCTGTGGTGGCATTGCCGGCGCCGATCCCCACCGTCGGCACGCTGACCGCCGCGTCAACGGCGGCTGCCGTGTCCGCTGGAACCATTTCCATCAGGACGGCGAACGCCCCCGCCTCAGCCAGCGCCACGGCGTCGTCAATCAGGCGCTGCGCATCATCCCCGCGGCCTTGGACCCGGTAACCGCCCAGCGCGTGTTCACTCTGGGGGGTGAAGCCGATATGGGCCATGACCGGGATGCCCGCCTGGACCATGGCCCGGACAGTTTCCGCGTAGTATTGTCCGCCCTCGATCTTGACCGCATGGGCCAGCCCCTCCTTGAGGAACCGGACGCCTGTTTCCACACCCTGCTGCGCCGATACTTCGTAACTGCCGAACGGCAGGTCTGCCACCACAAGGGCGCGCTTTGCGGACCGTGCCACGGCGCGGCAGAGGGGCAGGAGTTCATCCACCGTGACCGGCAGGCTGGTCTCGTTGCCGAAAACGTTGTTGGATGCCGAATCGCCCACCAGGAGCACCTCGATACCGGCCTGGTCGAAGATCTCCGCGCTGTACTGCTCATAGGCGGTCAGCATGGCGAAGCGTTTGCCGTCCCGCTTGGCCTGCTGCAGGTGGTGGATGCGCACCCGGGGTGCGGGCTTCGCGTTTACTTCCGACGACGGCGCCTGCACCGGTGCAGGTCCGTTTCCGTAAGGTGCGTGTACTTCAGCGGACGCGCTTGACTCAGAGCTATTGGTTGAGGCCATGGCAAGAGCGTAATGCGGCAGCAGCAGGCATAGCCACCGTGGACGGGCCGGCGGGCCGTGATCCGCGTCATATTCAGGGGCCTGCACGGGCCATTTCTGCCACTGGTTACCGCGGCCGTCAATGGTTGCTGTGTTAACGCTGTGTTACGTGCGGTGCCGTCGCCCACATGGGAGCCGATTGCTTAGTAAAGTGAAGGTGAACTGCTGCCGGCCGCCGCTTCCGCGGACCCGGGGCATGAACGATTGACCGGAGAAGAGGCCATTATGGACCGCCAGCAAGAGTTTGTCCTGCGCACAATCGAGGAGCGCGACGTACGGTTCGTACGTTTGTGGTTCACCGACGTCGTGGGTTCACTCAAATCGGTGGCACTCGCCCCGGCCGAGGTTGAAGGTGCCTTCGAAGAAGGGCTCGGTTTCGACGGTTCAGCCATCGAAGGCCTGGCACGCGTGTTCGAATCGGACATGCTGGCGCAACCGGATCCGTCCACGTTCCAGATCCTGCCTTGGCGTGGCGAGACGGAACAGACTTCGCGCATGTTCTGCGACATCCTGACTCCGGACGGCGAACCGTCGGCCGCGGACCCCCGCAATGTCCTCAAGCGCACGCTGGCCAAGGCCGCGGACATGGGGTTTACGTGCTACACGCACCCGGAGATCGAGTTCTACCTCCTCAAGTCCCAGCAGCCCGGGCCCGACGGGGCGCCGATACCCGTTGACGAAGGTGGCTACTTCGACCACGTTCCCGGCGGCGTGGCCCAGGATTTCCGCCGCACGGCCGTGACCATGCTGGAATCCGTGGGTATTTCGGTTGAGTTCAGCCACCATGAAGCCGGTCCCGGCCAGAACGAGATCGACCTGCGCTACGCGGACGCCCTGCAAACGGCGGACAACATCATGACGTTCCGCACGGTGATCAAGGAAGTGGCCCTCCAGCAGGGCACCTACGCCACGTTTATGCCCAAGCCCTTCACTGACCACCCCGGCTCCGGGATGCACACCCACTTCTCGCTGTTCGAGGGCGACACCAATGCATTTTATGAGGCGGGCGCCGAATTCCAGCTCTCCAAAACCGCCCGCCAGTTCATCGCGGGCATCCTGAAGCACGCCCCAGAGTTCACAGCTGTGACCAACCAGTTTGTGAACTCCTACAAGAGGCTTTGGGGTGGCGGCGAAGCGCCGAGCTACCTCAGCTGGGGCCACAACAACCGTTCGGCCCTGGTCCGGGTCCCGCTGTACAAGCCCGGCAAGGGCCAGTCGGCCCGCATCGAATACCGTGGCATTGATTCGGCAGCGAACCCCTACCTTGCCTATGCCGTCCTGCTGGGGGCCGGGCTGAAGGGGATTGAAGAAGGCTACGACCTGCCCGCCGCAGCAGAGGACGACGTCTGGTCACTGAGCTCCGCCGAGCGCCGTGCCATGGGCCACGACCCCCTACCCGCCAGCCTTCACGATGCCATCAGGTCCATGGAGGACTCGGAGCTGATGCCGCAGATCCTCGGTGAGCAGGTCTTCGAGCACTTCCTGCGCAACAAGCGTGCCGAATGGCAGGACTACCGGCTCCAAGTGACGCCCTACGAACTCCAGCGCAACCTCGGCATTCTCTAGGCGGCGGTGAGCCTCGCACGCCGCCTCATCTCAGCCGGCTTCAGTGACCTGGAGAAGGGTGAGCGCTTCCTTGCTGCCCCGGAACTGGACGGCCTCGACCCGGACAGGATCTTCGCCGGCCTGCAGCTGGCCGCCAACCCCGACACCGCCCTGCAGTCTCTAGTGCGGCTGATTGAAAAGCACCCCGGCCTCCGGGAGCTGGCGGCGGCCGATCCGGAGACCAGCGAGCCGCTCTACCGGGTACTCGGGGCCTCCGAAGCGCTGGGGGAATTCCTCATCCGGCACCCGGAACACCTCGACGCCTTCGACGTCGCGACCAGTCCCGAGCCATTGCAGGCAGATCCGGAACAGCTCCGATCTGTCCTCCTGAAATCCGTCCGCGCGGAGCCCGCGTCAGCCCGGCCGGTGGCGGGAATGACCGGAACCGACGCTTATGCCGCGTTGCGCTCGGCCTACCGCCGTGGGGTGGTGGACCTGGCGGTCAAGGACATGTGCGCCGCTGACCCGCTGGACTTTATGCCCGCCGTCGGGGCTGAGCTCGCTGACCTCGCGGGGGCCGCGATCGAAGCTGCGCTGGCAGTTTCCCGTGCCGAGGTCGCTGAGCAGTTCAGCGCCGGGGAAGTGGCCGCAGTTGGCCTGGCCGTCATCGGGATGGGCAAATGCGGAGCGCGGGAACTGAACTATATTTCCGACGTCGACGTTATCTACGTGATCGACGCCGGCGACCTCGACGACGCCCGTGCCAACACCATCGGCACAGCTTTGGCCACCGGTATTTCCCGGGCCATCTCCTCGGTGGCGCGCGAGCCCGGCCTCTGGGAAGTGGACGCCAACCTACGGCCGGAGGGCAAGTCCGGCCCCTTGGTCAGGACCCTCGCTTCGCATGAAAGCTATTACGCGCGTTGGGCCGAAAGCTGGGAGTTCCAGGCGCTCCTGAAGGCACGGACCATCGCCGGTGACAGGGACTTGGGGGAGCGCTACGAAAAGGCCGTGGCCCCATTGATCTGGAGCTCCGCGGGCCGTGAAGGGTTCGTGGAGTCCGTGCAGGCGATGCGCCGCAGGGTTACCGAGCACATCCCGGCGGCGGAGGAGCAGCGGCAGATCAAGCTTGGCCGCGGCGGCCTCAGGGACGTGGAGTTCACCGTGCAGCTGCTCCAGCTGGTGCACGGAAAATCCGACGAAACCATTCGGCGCAGGGATACCACCGCGGCCATCGCGGCACTCTCGGCCGGGGGCTATATCGGCCGGACCGACGCCGCCGCTTTCGATCACGCGTACCGGTACCTTCGCCTCCTGGAACACCGCATCCAGCTGTTCCAGCTCCGGCGGACGCACCTGATGCCCGTCAGCGAGGCGGCGCAGCGAGCCCTCGCGAAGGCTGTGCTCAGCCCCTTCTCCAATGACAGGCCGCCGCCGGCTTCGCTACTGGCCACCTGGCAGAAGACCAAACGCTCTGTCCGTGAACTGCACGAACGAATTTTCTACCGCCCGTTGCTTAACACCGCGGCCAAACTCAGCAGCGAGGACGCCAGGCTGACGCCTGAAGCCGCCCAGGGCCGCCTCGCCGCGCTGGGCTATCGCGACCCACAGGGGGCGATGCGGCACATCGAGGCGCTCACGGCCGGCGTCAGCCGGCGGGCAGCCCTGCAACGCCAGCTGCTGCCTATCCTGCTGGACTGGCTCGCCGAAGGCGTTGATCCCGATGCTGGCCTGCTCGCGTTCCGGCGCGTCAGTGAAGCCCTCGGCACCACCCACTGGTACCTGGGCATGCTCCGGGATTCCACGGCGGCCGCTGAACGGCTATGCCACGTGCTCTCCAACTCACGGCTGATTGCGGACCTTCTGGAAGTTTCGCCGGAATCGGTGGCATGGCTGGGTACCAACAAGGACCTTGTGCCGTTGGGCTTTGAAGCCCAATGGCAGGAGATCACGGCCAAGATGTCCCGGCACTCGGACCCGGAAAACGCCATCAGGCTGATCAGGCTGATCAGGCGCCGGGAGATCCTCCGGATCGCGATCGCCGATTCTGCCGGGATGCTCAACCAGGACCAGGTGGGCGCGGCGCTGGCGGACACGGACCGGGCAGCGGTGCTTGGCGCCCTGCGTGTGGCCGAAGGCATCGTTTCCGCCGAGGGACCGCTGAAGACCGCGCTGCTGGTGGTGGCCATGGGCCGGCAGGGCGGCCGCGAGATCGGCTACGGCTCTGATGCCGACGTGATGTACGTGCACCGCGCGTTGCCGGGCTTCACCGACGAGGAAGCACAGGATCAGGCGGCCCGGATTGTGGCCAAGGTGTCCAGCCTGCTCACCCAGCCGCTTAAGCCGGCGATCATGGCCGAACGGGTGCTGCAGATGGACGCCGATCTTCGGCCCGAAGGCAAAAACGGCGCCATGGTCCGCTCCCTCGATTCGTTCGCCGAGTATTACCGCCGCTGGTCGTTGATCTGGGAAGCGCAGGCGCTGCTGCGGGCCCGGCCCATGGCGGGTGACGACGCCCTGGCTGAGGACTTCCTGGCCCTCATCGACCCGATCAGGTACCCGGAGTCGATTTCAGAACAGGATGTCCGGGAGGTGCGCAGGGTCAAAGCGCGGGTGGAAGCGGAGCGGTTGCCGCGCGGCGCCGACCCCGCACGCCACCTGAAGCTTGGCCGCGGAGGACTGAGCGACGTCGAATGGCTGGTGCAGCTCCTTCAGCTCCAGCACGCGGCCAAGCACCCGGAACTGCGGACAACGTCCACGCTGGCGGCGCTTGAAGCAGCGGCTTCGCTGAACCTGCTCACGGCTGCCGACGCGAAGCTGCTGGCCGACGCGTGGCGGCTCGCCAGCCGGATCCGGTCCGCCAACGTCATCTGGAGCGGCAGGGCGTCGGACCTGCTGCCATCCGCACGGGGGGACCTGGAGGCGGTGGCCCGCTGGTGCGGCTACGAACCAGGCCACGCGGCCGCCCTGGAAGAGGACTACCTCCGCCTGAGCCGGCGGGCCCGGGGCGTGTTCGAGAAGGCCTTCTACGGCCATTAGCGGCTGTTTGAATCCTGCCCGGAAGGCTGCAGACAGCCGGAGAGGTGCGGTGCTAGGTTGGGGGCCATGGCAACGCAAATTTACGTGAACCTGCCCGTTAAGGACCTGAAACGGTCCGTCGATTTCTTCACCGCTTTGGGCTTCTCGTTCAACCCGGACTACACCGACGAGAACGCGACCTGCATGATCATCAACGACAACGCCTTTGTTATGCTCCTGGTAGAGGGCTTCTTCAAGACCTTCACCTCCAGGGACGTGGCCGATGCGACCAGTTCCACCGAGGCCATCATGGCCTTTTCGGTGGACAGCAAGGAAGACGTCGACGCAACCGTACGCAAGGCGTTGGCCGCCGGCGGCGCCCCGTCGCAGGAGGTCCAGGACTACGGCTTTATGTACAACCACAGTTTCCAGGACCCGGACGGGCACCTGTGGGAGGTCCTCTGGATGGACCCTGCCGGTCCATCGGCCGACGACGGGGCTCCCGACGGATCAGAAGGACAGCCGACCTGAAAACCCGGGTGGATTCGGTTTGGCTCATCGCCCTGGATGACCTCGACGGTGATGCCCTTGCCATCCAACTGGGTGAGGTAGCCAACCTTGAACTGGGCCCAGGACAAAGCAGCTTCGTTGGTGACCCGCTCCGCATGGTCCTGGCGGGACTGGAGGAGGATTCGCGGTTCCCCTATGTCGTGGAGGCTGCGGGCTACGCTGTTGGCGTGCTGACCCTCCAGGCCGGTGCCGCGCGCTTGGCCGGCTGGCCGGACGAGGATTCTGCGTGGCTGCTACGCGGTTTCCTGATCGACAGGCGCCACCAGGGGCAAGGCCTAGGACCGCTGGCGGCATCGTCCGCAGTGGAGGCCGCCGCGAAACTGACCGCCAGGCGTGGAACCCACGAGGCCGGCGTCGTGCTTTCCGTCAACGAAACCAACCCCGCCGGGCTGGCCGCGTACAGGACTGCCGGCTTTGCGGACCAGGGGCAGTACCTGGGCGGCAGTTCCGGACCGCAACGGACCATGTACCGGAGCTTTACGGGATAATTCGCCCAGACACGGCGGCCGGGCATTGCCTCCGGCCCCGCATTGACCGATCATGTGGATTGGCGGTGTTCTTCAAACCTTGTTGGGGGGAAGGCTTGAAAAGTCTTCGTCTCGGGGAGCACATGTCAGGGGGCTGGTTCCTGGTCTCAGCACGTCTGGAGCCAGCCTCCACCTTTGGGACAAAAAAGTCCGCCCGGGCCGCAGCACTGATGCTGGCGGCCCGGGCGGACTCTTTGGCGGACTGAACGGGTTCAGCCGCGGATCTGGCTAGACGCCGTAGTAGAGCTCGAACTCGTACGGGTTCGGGCGCAGGGACAGCGGACGGATCTCGTACTCGTACTTGTACTCGATCCAGGTGTCGATCAGGTCCTGGGTGAACACGCCACCGGCCTGCAGGAACTCGTTGTCCTCGCGCAGCGCCTCCAGTGCCTCTTCCAGCGAACCCGGAGCCTTCGGGATGTCCTTGGCTTCCTCGGCGGGCAGCTCGTAGAGGTCCTTGTCGATCGGAGCCGGCGGTTCGATGCGGTTGCGGATGCCGTCAATGCCGGCCATCAGCTGGGCAGCAAAGGCCAGGTACGGGTTGGACGAGGGGTCCGGAGCGCGGAACTCGATGCGCTTGGCCTTGGGGTTGGAGCCCGTGATGGGGATGCGGATACCGGCGGAGCGGTTGCCCTGCGAGTACACCATGTTGACCGGAGCTTCGAAGCCCTTGACCAGGCGGCGGTAGGAGTTCACCGTCGGGTTGGTGAAGGCGAGGACGGCTGAGGAGTGCTTCAGCAGGCCACCGATGTACCAGCGGGCCATGTCGGACAGGCCAGCGTAGCCCTTTTCGTCGTAGAACAGCGGCTCGCCATTGGTCCACAGCGACTGGTGGCAGTGCATGCCCGAACCGTTGTCGCCAAAGACCGGCTTCGGCATGAAGGTCACGGACTTGCCCCAGGCATCGGCCGTGTTCTTGACGACGTACTTGAACTTCTGCAGGTCGTCTGCGGCGTGGGTCAGGGTGGTGAACTTGTAGTTGATTTCAGCCTGGCCGGCGGAGCCTACCTCGTGGTGGCTGCGCTCGACCTCGAGGCCTGCCTCATCCAGGGCGACGCACATGGCGTCACGGAGGTCAGCCTGCTTGTCGGTGGGGGAAACCGGGAAGTAGCCGCCCTTGATGGGGGTCTTGTAGCCGAGGTTTCCGCCCTCTTCTTCGCGGCCGGTGTTCCAGTGCGCTTCTTCGGAGTCGATCTTGTAGAAGCTGCCCTCGGGGGAGGACTGGTACTGGACGTTGTCGAAGACGAAGAATTCGGCTTCCGGAGCGAAGAACGCGGTGTCGGCGATGCCCGTGGAGGCGAGGTAGGCCTCAGCCTTTTCGGCTACGCCACGGGGATCGCGGTGGTAAGGGTCTCCGGTGCGGGGGTTCACGATGGAGAAGTTCAGCGCAAGGGTCTTCTCCATGCGGAAGGTATCCAGGAATGCGGTGGTAACGTCCGGGATCAGCTGCATGTCGGATTCGGCGATGCCCTGGAAACCGCGGATGGAGGAACCATCGAAGAGCTGGCCGTTGATGAAGAAGTCCGCGTCGACGCTCTTTGCCGGCACGTTGAAGTGCTGCTGCACACCAGGGAGGTCGGTGAAGCGGATATCGACGAATTTAATTTCTTCGTCCTTGATGAACTTGAGGACTTCGTCCGCAGTCTTGAACATCTATGCTCCTTACGCATATGTAATAACTGGCTGGCAAGCCAACTGATCCAGCGCAATCCGAAGGGCAGGGAAACCAAGTTTCCCTGCTTGGCAGGTATTGCTTGAAACTTCTATCAGCCTATGGACACGTCATTTCCCGCCAGTGTCCACATTGTTTCGGGCAGGTTACAGAATGCCCTGTTCAGGTTACAGAATTGTCCTGATCAGGTAACGCTATCCGGTGCCCGTAGTGCGGTCCAACGGTTTCCACTCTGTGGTCGGCGGTGAGTCGGTAAGCTTGGACGGTGGTAGATCGCAATGACATTGGCTCCTGGCTCAGCGGACCGGACACGTCCGGCATCTCAAGGTACCCGGGGGAGCGCTTGGGAATGCCCGAATCCGGTTCCGGCTCCATGGCCAGGGCAGGCAGGCGCATTCTCGCCATCGTTCTTGACTGGGGGATCGCCCTGCTGATCAGCAATTTCGCCTTTGGCGGTGACGCCTGGGCCACGCTGGCGGTATTCGCCGCTGAACAGATACTGCTCATTGGCACCCTTGGTTACAGCATCGGCCACCGCGTGGCCGGGATCCAGGTGCTGCGCCTGGGTGGCGGACCCGCTGGCCCGATGGCCGCCGCGGTGAGGTCAGTGCTGCTGTGCCTGGTCATTCCTGCCGTAATTTTTGATCCGGACCAGCGGGGACTGCACGACAAGGCGATGAATACTGTCCTCGTCCGGCGCTAGCAGCAATCAGGAACCTGGCGACGGCGGTTTGCCGGCACCTCGCGCGCGGAATCCAGGGCGGTGCGGGGTCAGACCGCCGCCGTTTCCTTTGTCTCGGCAGGAACGCGCATGCGTGGCGTCAGGTAGCCGCGCTTTCCGGCCCAGCGTTCGAACGCGACAGTGGCGAACGGGAACACTGCCGACAGTCCTGCGAACAGGGCCACCACGAAGGGCCACCGCTGGATCCGCCACAGGGCGAGGGCGGCGATGCCGTAGCCCACAAACAGCGCACCGTGGATGGGGCCGGCGATCTCCACGCCCAGTTCGGTGGTCTTGGCGATCCACTTGAAGTACATGCCCGCCAGGAGCGCAGCCCAGCTGAAGCCTTCGGCAACCGCCAGGACGCGGAAGGTCCGGATAACGAGGGTTCTAACGGGAATCGTCATGTAGCTACTTCCAATCACTGTGCCCGCCTGGTGGGCGGCGTCCGGCAGACAAAAACCGCCCTGGTTCCGGCGAGCCGGAACCAGGGCGGTTCGAGAGTCTTAGCGTCCGCGGTTGGGACGCGCTTTGTAGGGGTCGATGCCCTTGGGAATCGGGAGGCGGTTACCCAGCGAGGAAATGCGCTTGGAAACTGCATTCACCTCAAGTTTGGTCAGTTCGTTCTTGAGCTTGCCCATCTTCTTCGCTACCTGGCTGATGGGGACCTGGCCCTCACCCTTGCCACTTTCGATCAAATGGACCGTAACGTTCGGGAGGATGCGGGCAAGGCGCTTACGCTCCGCGTCGAGCATCGGCTTAACGCGGATGGTGGGGCCTTCGCTGACAAGGACGACGCCGGGACGTCCGACGGCGCGGAACACGGCGTCCTGCGTGCGGGGGTTTACGGCGACCGGTTGGTCCTCGGTGATCCAGCCGCGCTTGAGTGTGCCCAGTGCCGCGCCTGAGGCTCCCGGCTGGTTCTCGATCTGGGCGAAGGCGGCGCGTTCGGCACGACGCGAGAGAATCAGGGTGGCGCCGAGGAGGCCCAGCGGAATGCCGATGAGCAGGCCGGTGATCCAGTTCTCCAGCCAAAAACCCACCAGGAAGCTGACAGCCACAACACCCAGGAAAACCAGCAGCATCAGCCACGGGACCATGGGATCATGGCGGCGAGTCATGTTAAAGACTTCGCCGATCTGCTTGAGCCGGCTGGGCTTCTTGACCTTTGCTTCTTTTGGCTTGCGCGAGAAGAGGCCACGCTTCGGGGCGTCAGAGGCCGCCGGAGTGCTGTTACTGGAATCAGGGGAGTTCGCCATAGTTCCTCAATTCTACGTGATTTATGCCTGAGGGCCGGACGCCGGAGAATGTCCAGCGCCGGCCCCCAGGGATACCAAACTACGGCTTAGGAATGTGCGGCGAGCAGTGAGCTGGCTTCCTGGCGGGTGCTGCCGGAGGACTCGATGTGGGCGAGCTGGGCCGGGATTTCCCAGCCCTTCTTCCGCATCGCGGTGGCCCAGAGCCGGCCGGCCCGGTACGAGGAACGGACCAGCGGCCCGGACATGACGCCGAGGAAGCCGATCTCCTTGGCCTCGTCCTGCAGGTCCACAAACTCCTGCGGCTTGACCCACCGGTCCACCGGCAGGTGCCGTTCGGACGGGCGGAGGTACTGGGTGATGGTGATCAGGTCGCAGCCGGCCTCGTGCAGGTCCCGCAGCGCCTCGGAGATCTCCTCACGGGTCTCGCCCATGCCCAGGATCAGGTTCGACTTCGTCACCATCCCGAGCTTCCGGCCCTGGGTGATGACATCCAGGGACCGCTCATACCGGAACGCCGGCCGGATCCGCTTGAAAATCCTGGGCACCGTCTCCACGTTGTGCGCGAAGACCTCGGGCTTGGAATCGCAGATCGCCTCAATGTGCTCGGGCTTGCCGGAAAAGTCAGGGATCAACAGTTCGACGCCGGTGCCCGGGTTCAGCTCGTGGATCTTCCGGACCGTCTCGGCGTACAGCCACACACCCTCATCGGCCAGATCATCCCGGGCCACCCCCGTCACGGTGGCGTAGCGCAGCTGCATCGCCAGGACCGAGCGGGCCACCTTCGTGGGCTCAAACATGTCCACCGGGGAAGGCTTGCCCGTATCGATCTGGCAAAAATCACAGCGGCGGGTGCATTCGGACCCGCCGATCAGGAACGTGGCTTCCTTGTCTTCCCAGCACTCAAAAATGTTCGGGCAGCCGGCCTCCTCACACACCGTGTGCAGGCCTTCCTTCTTGACCAGGTTCTTGAGCTGGACATACTCCGGACCCATCTGGACCTTCGCCTTGATCCACTCCGGCTTCCGCTCCACAGGTACTGCAGAGTTCCGCTGCTCAACGCGCAGCAGCTTCCGGCCTTCTGGTGCCAGTGTCACAGGAGTGCTCCCTCAGGGCTTGAAACGAGTGCTTCTTCGTGCTTGCGAAATTCTTCCATGAACCGGTCAGCGATATCGCCCGGGGCGATGTTCCTGCCGGTTTCGATGGACATTGTGGTGACGCTGGCGTCGGTGATGCCACAGGCGATGATCTGGGCATAAGGCGCCAGATCATTGTTGCAGTTGATGGCGACGCCGTGCATTGTGACCCCGTCCAGGACGCGGATGCCGATCGCTGCAATCTTCCGGTCCGGGCCTTTGCTGTCAGCGGTGATCCACACGCCGGCCCGTCCCTTGATGCGCTCAGCGTTGATGCCATAGTCGGCAATAACGGCGATCATGACCGCTTCAAGCCGCTCAACATAGTCTCGGATGCCTGACCGGTTCTTCAGCTTGAGAATCGGATACGCGATCAGCTGGCCGGGGCCGTGCCAGGTGAGCTTGCCGCCGCGGTCCACCGCCACAACAGGCGTACCGTCCAAGGGGCGCTCGTGCTCTTCTGTGAGCTTGCCGGCTGTGTAGACGGCGGCATGTTCAAGGATGAGGACGGTACTGGGAGCCTCGGCTGCGACGACCTTGCCGTGGATCACGCGCTGCAGATCCCAGCCGCGGGTGTAGTCAACGAAATCCGGGGCGAGACCCACCTGTGAAAACTCAAGAGTCATGCCGTCCAGCTTAGACCCCGATCCGCGAGGGATCCGGCTATAGTGGCGGAGCTCTCATGCCACCGGCGGATCCAGTGAATGCCCGTGGCCTGTGGATAACTTCTGCAGGCATTCCTCGATTCCGCTAGACATGAGTCATGGATGATTTCACTGCCCCGGTGGTTCCAGGTTTCCTTGTGGGCCGCATCTTGGGCCGCGGCGGTAGTTCAACAGTGTGGCTGGTATCCGAAGAGAGGTCCGGCCGGGAGTTTGCCCTGAAATGCCTTGGTGAAGGGCCCGCCGGGGTGGCCGGTCGCGGCGAAGGCAGGGAGCCCGGGGGCGAGGCCGAGGAAGCCATCCGCCGTGAAATCCGTATTCTTTCTGTCCTCTGCCATCAGCACCTGATCAAGGCACACGACGCCGTCCGTTTTCACCGTTCGGCGGGATCAGCGGGGTCGGGCGGAGGGTCAATAGGGCTGCTGCTGGATTACGCACCTGGCGGTTCCCTCGGAGACTTGGTCGGCAGCAGGGGCAAGCTCACCATTGGGGAGACGGTCACGGTGCTCACCCCTGTTGCCCAGGTACTTGGCTACCTGCACGGCCAGGGGTTCACCCACGGTGACGTATCGCCCGGGAACGTCCTCTTTACGGGGCATGGCAAGCCGATGCTCTCCGATGTCGGCATTGCACGGATGGTGGGTGATGTTTCAGTGGTGCCGGACCATGGCACCGCGGGGTTTATGGATCCGGCACCGGTAGACGCCGTAAGGGCCGGGCTGCAGCCGGAACGTGACGTCTATTCGGTGGCGGCACTGGGGTGGTACTGCCTTACGGGCCAGCCGCCACGCCGGACTGCTGATCGCCCACCCCTCTCGCTCCTGCTCCCTGACGTTCCAGCCGAGCTGGCCGCTGCCTTGGAGGCGGGACTCAATGAGGACAGGCGGCTGCGACCCACGGCTGTTGAGCTGGCGACGGCGGTCTACCGCAGTGCCCCGCCGCTGCCGGTGGACCTCGCTTCCTCGGTCCACGCCACGGTTATTCCGCAGCTGCTGACGCGGCGCCGCGTCCCGGAACGTCCCCATGGCGCGCTCCGGCGTGGCCTCCAGGCCTGGCGGCGCCGGATCTCGACGTCGCGGTGGTCCGGGCTGGTGGGGGCTCGGCAGGTCCTTCCGTTCCCGGCTGCGGACGAAAGGGAGATGCCAGTGGTTCGCGAGCCAATGCTCCGCCTACCGGAGGCCAGGGCGCGAGAGGCCGGCAGTCAGGCCTCGCCGGTCCATGCGGTCGACGGTGAAAAGACGGCGCCGCGCGGCAGGCATGCCGTGGAACCTGGCTCAAACGATCAAGAACCAATCCCCGGGGCGAAACGTCGGGCTGTGCCGTCCCGGAAGTCAGTGGACGCCGTCGCGAACCGGCGAGTTGGGCGTGTGGGGAGGGCCGGCCGCAACCGGGGAACCGTGCCGCTGGCGTCGGGAGCCGTTGCCATCCTGGCAGGCGTTACATGGGCCGCCGGCGCCTTTGGGGCAGGCGGACCGTGGGCCCTACCCGCTGGACCAGAGGTGGTGGCTGCCGGTGAAAGGACCCGTGGGCTGGCGGACGCGGAGAGCGCGGATACCGGAGAGGCGGACACCATGCTCGCCGCGGCAGGCGTCCCGGCCGCCGCCGCGGTGCAGCTGGATTCGGCCGACCCGCTCGACGCAGTCCGGGGACTGGCCGCTGTGAGGTCCCTGGCGTTCAGCTCCGGCCGGCTGGAGCTGCTGGACATGGTTAATGCTCCGGGATCGGCGGCCTCTGCCGCGGACGCAGGCCTCAAGGCTGAACTCCAGGGGTCCGGCCACGTCCTGGCCGGCTTCACCACTTCCGTATCGAACCTGCAGGTCCAGCCCGGCAGTCCGTCCGGCCAGGTTGTTGTCAGCGTCACGTCCGCCACGTCGCCCTATGAGGAAAGGAATGCGACCGGAACCGCCGTGGCAACGGGCGCGCCGGTGGCCGCACAGAGCCTCCGGCTGGTGTTGGTCTCCGTGGACGGCCGCTGGCGGATTTCGGATGTCCTGCCGGGGTCCTGACGGGTTGCCTCAGCGCGTTTGCCCAGCCCACTGACAGAGGCTCAGTGCTTGCCGGCCACCCAGGCGGCAGCCTCGGCCAGTGACGGGTGTTGCCACGTGAAGCCGGCTGCCTCGAGGGCCGCCGGTTCCATCCGCTGGCTGGACAGGATAAGTTCGTCGGCCAGATGCCCCATCACCAGGCGCAGGGCCGGCGACGGTACCCGGAAAAATGCCGGCCGATGGAGCGCGGATGCCAGCGCGCCGATCAATGCGTTGACGTCAGCGCTTTCAGGGGCGCAGACATTGACCGGTCCGTGCAACCCGGTGTCGGCGAGGAACATAAAGGCCGCGGCGACGTCCGGAAGCGTAATCCACGGCCAGTACTGCCTGCCGTGGCCGAGTGGACCGCCCAGACCGAGGCGAAGCAGCGGCAGCATCGGACCCAGTGCGCCACCTGCGGGGCTGAGGACAACCCCGGTGCGTGGGGTGACCACGCGGACACCGGGCGGCGCCTGATGCGCGGCCGCCTCCCATTCGACGCAGATTCGGGACAGAACGCCCGAACCCGGCGACGCACCCTCCCGGAGTTGGGCGGACCCCGAATCGCCGTAGTACCCGGACGCCGACTGGCTGATAAACGTGCGCGGCGGGCTGTCAAGCGTGGCCATGGCGGCGGTCAGAGTGCCGGTGGCAGCCAACCGCGAAGTCAACAGCTCGTCGATGCGGCGCCTGGTCCAGGGTCTGTCCCCGATCCCGGCACCGGCGAGGTTGATCACGGTGTCCGCTCCGGCCAAGGCCAGGGGGTCCAGCCGATGCGCTGCCGGGTCCCAGCGGACTTCGGCCGCGGATGTGGGCTCGCGCCGGACGAGGGTGGTCACGTCATGGCCAGCCAATCGCAGCGTTGCGGACAAGTGGGTCCCGATCAGCCCTGAGGCTCCGGCAATAACGATGTGCATGATCCATCTCACCACGGCCCGCACGCCGCCGGTACCTCCCTCGGACCATACCGGGAGTTGACTATGATCGAACGATGACTTCTTCGAGCTACTTCCGGTTTCCGCATGTCCACGGCGATCTGGTCACGTTTGTGGCAGAGGACGACGTATGGATCGCACCACTCAGCGGCGGCCGCGCGTGGCGGGTGTCGTCACTGCAGCTGCCCGTCCGGAATCCGCGGTTTACGCCTGACGGCAAGCGGCTGGTCTGGACTGTTATCCAGGGGACCGCACCGGAAGTGGTCTCGGCGGAGGTGGACGGCGGTGGCTACCGGCAACTGACATATTTCGGCCACGCCACAACCAAGGTCAAAGGCTTCACCGCCGCCGGCGACGTAGTGGTGACCAGCGCGTTCCGCCAGGCTGAAAACCGGCATACCTACGCTTACAGCGTCCCGGTCGACGGCGGGTCGGCTGAGGAGCTCCCCTTTGGGCCCGTCGAATCCGTAGCCTTCGGCCCTGAAGTTGGGGACGAGCGGCCGGTTGTCCTGGCCAGCGTGCTCTCCCGTGAACCGGCCTGGTGGAAGCGGTACCGCGGCGGCACCGCGGGCAAGCTCTGGATTGACACCGACGGAAACGGCGAGTTCGAGCGCCTGGTTCCCCACCTGGACGGAAACCTCACAGATCCGCTGTGGGTGGACGGGCGCATCGCCTTCCTGTCCGACCACGAGGGTTACGGAAACCTGTACTCGGTGCTGCCCGGCGGCGGCGATCTCCGACGTCACACGGACCACGAGGACTTCTACGTCCGGCACGCGTCCACCGACGGGAAGCGGGTTATCTTCGAATCTGCGGGCGAACTCTGGATCTTGCACGACCTGTCGTCTGCCGCGGTACGGCTGGACATCTCGCTGGGCTCCGCGTCGCAATCGCGCCGCCCGGGCCTGCTGAAAGCCTCCAAACACCTGGGCGCGGTGGTGCCGGATGACAGCGGCTCTGCCAGCGTCGTAGAGGCCCAAGGCACCCTTCACTGGCTCCGCCACAAGGACGGCCCGTCCCGTGTCGTTGAGGCCACCCCGGGCGTCCGCGCGCGGCTTCCCAAGCCGCTCGACGGCGGCCGCCTCGCCTATATCGCAGATCACGACGGTGTGGAGGCGATCTACATCAAGGAGATTGCCGCGCCAGTGCCCGACACTGTGGTTCCCGCCGTCACGGCAGCCCCCGTCCCAGCGCCCACCGCAGCGGATCGGGACCAAGCGGAAGCGCCACTGCCCCGGCCCGTTCCGGCGGCGACATCATCCGCAGCGGTGGCTGCCGACGTCGTTGTCCCGGTGCCGGATGACTCCCCGGCCGGCCAATCCCCGGCCGACGTGACCCTCAGCCCGGCGGGATCCGCCGTCAACGCAGGACCGTCACGTCTGACCCGCATCGCCTTCCCCAAACCGTCACGCGCCAGCGCCCTGGAAGCGAGCCCCGATGGCCGGTGGATTGCGGTGGGAACCTCCTTCGGCGACATCTATGTGGCGGACACAGCCACCGGGGACCTGTCCCTGGTCACCAGCATCGGCGTGGGGACCATCGCGGAACTCGCGTGGTCTCCGGACTCGCAGTGGCTGGCTTGGTCCGAACCCGTCACCTCGTTCGGCTCCCGGAGCCGGCTCCGGCTGGCCAACGCCACGGATCCGGCGGGCGGCATCGTCGAGGTCACTGACGGCCGTTTCTGCGACCTGTCCCCAAGTTTCACGCCGGACGGAAAGTTCCTGGCCTTCCTGTCCAACCGGAGCTTTGATCCGGTCTACGACGGGCACTCGTTCGACCTGTCCTTCCCGAGCCCCATCAAGCCGTACCTGGTGGCACTGGCGGCCACAACGCCGTCGCCGTTTGGCCCTGCTGTTGACCTGGCACCCGCCGCAAGCGCGGACGGCACGGACAGTACGGACGGCGCAGAGGCAGACGCCGCGGCAGGCGCTGCACCAGTGAGTGCGGTTCGTGTGGATCCGGCCGGGTTGGCGCACCGAGTCATCGGCGTTCCCGTGCCCCAGGGCAACTACACGTCACTGACGTCAACGGAGGGCGCACTGCTGTGGCTGGACTGGGCCCTGGCCGGCGTCACCGGTGACGGCAAAGCCAGCCAGGAAGACAAGGACGCCCGCCCCAGCCTGGTCCGGTTCGACCTGGCCCGCCGGAAGTCCGCCACGCTGGTGGAAGCCCTGGACAGCTACCGGCTCTCCGGCGACGGCAAGAAGGTGGTGCTCGTCAACGACAAGCAGATCAGCGTGGTTCCTTCTGCTGCCAAAGCCGATGAGGAATCCGGCCAGCTGGTCAAGGTGGACCTGGGCCGCATCCGCGTGATGATGGATCCGCTCAGCGTCTGGGGCCAGGCGTTTGACGAAGCCTGGCGCCTGCAGCGCGACTTCTTCTGGGCCGAAGACATGGCAGGACAGGATTGGGAATCGATCCACAAGCGGTACCGGCCGATCGTTGACCGGCTGGGGTCCCACGACGACCTGGTGGACCTGCTCTGGGAGCTGCACGGGGAACTGGGCACCTCGCACGCCTACGTCCGGCCGGCAGCGGTTACCGAAAACGGCAGCAATGGCCAGGGCCGGCTCGGCGCAGACTTTGTTTTCACAGCGGCCGGCTGGGAGATCACCCGGATCCTTGCCGGGGAGTCCTCGGACCCGCTGGCAACCTCGCCGCTGACCCGGCCCGGCGCTGCCGCGATGGCCGGGGACGTAGTACTGGCCATTGACGGTGTGCCGCTGTCCGCCACGGTGAGCCCCGCGATGCAGCTGGTGGGCGCTGCCGGACGGGCTGTGGAGCTGACTTTGCGCAACGGAGCCGGGCACGGCGTCGAGGCAGGGGAGCAGCGGCGGATCGCAGTGATCCCGGTCAAGGACGAGGAACGGCTGCGCTACCAGGAGTGGGTGGCCGCGAACCGCGGGATCGTCCGGGAGGCCTCCGGCGGCCGCTACGGGTACCTGCACATCCCGGACATGATGGCCAACGGCTGGGCACAGCTGCACCGCGACCTGGACACCGAAACTGCCCTGGACGGACTCATCGTGGATGTCCGCCGGAACCGTGGCGGCCACACGTCCCAGCTGGTGGCGGAGCTGATTGGCCGGAAGGTTACCGGCTGGAGCATGCCGCGTGGCGAACGTCCGCGGACCTACCCGCACCACGCGCCTCGGGGTCCGGTGATCATCCTCGCCGATGAATTTGCCGGCTCCGACGGCGATATCATCACCCAGGTCTCCAAATTGCGGGGGATCGGCCCGGTGATCGGCACCCGCACGTGGGGCGGTGTGGTGGGGATCGACAACCGGTTCTCCCTGGCCGACGGCACCGGCGTGACCCAGCCGCGGTACGCCACCTGGTTCGGTGGCGGCGTGGGCTGGTCCGTGGAAAACTACGGCGTGGATCCAGACATCGAAGTGCTGTACCCGCCGCACGCCTATGCCGCGGGCAGGGACCCCCAGCTGGAATACGGGATTGGTGCGCTCAAGGAAATGATCCAGGAGTTGCCTACCGACAAGCCCCCGGTCCGGGAAGGCTACCGCCGCCTGAAGCCCGCGCCGCTTCCGGACCGCCGGCACGGCGACTAAGGCCGGCCCCGCACCAACAGAACAACGAAGGCCCTGCCCCTCCCGGTTTAGTCCGGGCGGGGCAGGGCCTTCTCGGTTTCAGGTGCCGTCAGCGTCCATAGCGAACGCGGCAGGCGCCTGGGTGGATCAGGATTCCAGGGATGCGTCCAAAGTGATCTGGATGCTGGCCAGCGCGCCGGAGACCGGGCAGCCGGTCTTGGCCTCGCCGGCGATCCGCTGGAACTCCTCTTCGGAGATGCCGGGGATCTTGGCGGACATCGTCAGGTGGCTCCCCGTGATGCCGGTGCCGGGAACGAACGTCACGTCGGCTTTGGTGTTGACTTCGTCCGGAGCATGTCCGGCCTGGGCGAGCATGTTGCTGAACGCCATCGAGAAGCAGCTCGCGTGCGCTGCAGCGATCAGTTCTTCCGGGCTGGTCTTGCCTTCGGCCGCTTCGGTGCGGGCCTTCCAGGTAACCTCAAACGTGCCCAGGCCGGAGCTGTCCAGCGTGGTCTGACCCGACCCTGTCATCAGATCGCCGTTCCATACTGTGTGCGCAGTGCGTGTTGCTGCCATGTCCACTCCTCAAAGTCGGTTCGAACCGGGACCGGCCGTTGCCTGGCCCCGCCGGTTCCAATCCTAGGGATTGAGCGGCGGCCCTGCACACGGTGTCCGCTCTCAGTGGATTGTGACCGTGCGCCCGGCCGCCTGCCGACGGATGCCAGGCGGTGGATCCGCGTGGCCGTTAACAGCGACGGCGCCGCTCCCGGACGAGGGGAGCGGCGCCGTCGTGAGCGGTTCAGCCGGCGATCAGTTCCAGAGCGTGGCGATGGCCACGTTGAGCAGCGCAAGTCCGCCAACTCCGTGGGCCAGGCCCTTGCTGATGTCCTCGCCCTTTTTGTATTTGCGGCGGCCGATGAAAGCCAGCACGCCGACAGCCAGGGCGATCACGAACTTGATGCCCAGCTTGAAGTAGTTCGCGTCCATGTCGAGGGCAGGGATCAGGCCCATCAGCACAATGCCGGTGATGAGCTGAAGGGCCGCGCCATCGAACTGCCGGGGGTGGACCGTGGGGGTCTTCATGTTCCCGATCCAGATGCCGACGATCATGGCGGCGCCGACGATGTGCAGGAAGACCACGATGTTGTACACGATAATCATGCGACCAGTCTACGCAGAGCTTCTACGCCATGTAGTAAGGCGGTCGCCGGGTTTTTCTGTGTCGGCGGAAACAGGGAATCCAGGTGTTAAAGCGCGACGGCGGTGCTCGCGTTCCAGTGGTTTCCCACCGGTGCGTGCACCGCCGTCGTTCGGTTTTGCTTGGGGCTAGAGTCCCAGGTCGGCCTCGAAGGCGCCTTCTTCAAGGCGGGCCTTCAGGGTCTGGAGGAAGCGTCCTGCGTCCGCGCCGTCCACCAGGCGGTGGTCGTACGTGAGGGACAGGTACATCATGGAGCGGATGGCGATCGAGTCGTCACCGTTCTCATCGGCCACCACCACGGGGCGCTTGACGATCGCGCCGGTGCCCAGGATGCCCACCTGTGGCTGGTTGATGATCGGGGTGTCGAACAGGGCGCCCACCGAACCGATGTTGGTGATGCTGAACGTTCCGCCGGACAGTTCGTCCGGGCCGATCTTGCCATCGCGGGTGCGCCCGGCAACGTCGGCGATCTTGCCGGCCAGCCCGGCCAGGTTCAGGTTTCCGGCATCGGTGATGACCGGAACCAGAAGGCCCTTGTCCGTGTCCACGGCAATCGCCAGGTGCTCGGCGTTGTGGTAGGTGATTTCCTGCTTGTCCTCGTCGTACGCAGCGTTGAGCTTGGGGTGCTGCTTGAGGGCCTCGGCCACGGCCTTGGCGATGAACGGCAGGAACGTGAGCTTGACGCCGTTCTGGGCCTGGAACGAGTTCTTGGCCTTCAGGCGGAGCTTGGCCACCTTGGTCATGTCCACTTCGTGCACCTGCGTGAGCTGCGTGGAGATTTCAAGGGATTCGCGCATGCGGCGGGCGATAACCTGGCGGATGCGGGGGGCCTTCTGCGTGGTGCCGCGCAGGGATGATGCAGCCGGGCCGGCCGGAGCGGCGGACGGCTTGGCCGTTGCTGCTGCGGGCGGAGCGGCCTTGGCTTCTGCCGCGGCAAGGACGTCCTGCTTGCGGATGCGTCCACCAACGCCGGTGCCGGACAGTGATGAGACATCCACACCGTGCTGGTTTGCGAGCTTCCGGACCAGGGGCGTCACGTATCCCGACTCGCCGCCGCCGGCTGCAGGCTCGGCTGCGGGTGCCGGGGCTGAAACGGGAGCAGGTGCTGCTGCCGCGGCCGGTGCCGCCGGAGCGGCCTCTGCCTTGGGTGCAACGGGAGCAGGTGCCGCGGCGGGCGCCGGTGCCGCAGGCTCAGCGGCAGGCGCCGGAGCTGCTGCCGGTGCGGAGGCTGCGGGGGCAGCCGCGCCGGAGCCAATGACGGCGAGGACGGCGCCAACTTCGGCCGTTTCGTCTTCGTTGACCCGGATTTCCTGCAGCGTTCCCGCGACGGGGGACGGGATTTCGGTGTCAACCTTGTCCGTGGATACTTCGAGCAGCGGCTCATCCACTGCAACGGTGTCGCCGACGGCCTTCAGCCAGCGGGTGACAGTTCCTTCGGTGACGCTTTCGCCCAGTGCCGGGAGGGTGACGTCGTGGCTTTCGCCGTCCGAGGCGGCGGGAGCTGCCGCTGCGGGAGCTTCTGCAGCCGGTGCTTCGGCGGCGGGTGCTGCTGCGGCCGGAGCCTCTTCGGCGGGTGCCTCTGCAGCCGGTGCGGCGGGGGCTTCTTCGGCCGGGGCAGCTGCTTCGGGGGCGGCGCCGCCGCCGGAGCCGTCGCCGATGCGGACCAGGGGAGCGCCGACTTCGGCGGTCTCATCTTCAGCAACGAGGATTTCCTCGATGATGCCGGCAACCGGAGAGGGGATTTCGGTGTCTACTTTGTCGGTGGAAACCTCGAGCAGCGGTTCGTCCACCTCTACCCGGTCACCTACCTGCTTGAGCCAGCGGGTGACGGTTCCTTCGGTGACGCTCTCACCGAGGGCGGGCAAGTTAACGGATTCAGACATGTCGTCCCCGTTCTCCTTATTGATCTTTTGTGCGGATGATGGCTGGCTTGTTCGAGCTTAGTGCACCCGGCGGATCACGCCGGGTGCACTGGGCCCTGTTGTCTTGCGGTGGTGCGGGCGGAACTGCTAGCCGTGCAGGGGCTTTCCGGCCAGGGCCAGGTGGGCCTCGCCCAGGGACTCGTTCTGGGTCGGGTGTGCGTGGACCAGCTGGGCCACGTCCTCCGGGTAGGCTTCCCAGTTCACGATCAGCTGGGCCTCGCCGATCTGCTCGCCCATGCGGGCGCCGATCATGTGGACGCCCACCACGGGGCCGTCTTTCTGGCGGACCAGCTTGACCAGGCCGCTGGTACCCAGGATGGAGCTCTTGCCGTTGCCGGCGAGGTTGTATTCCTGGGTCTGGATCTGGTCGTCACCGAACTTGGCCTTGGCGGCCTTTTCCGTGTAGCCCACCGTAGCAATTTCGGGCTCGGAGTAGGTGACCTTGGGGATGTTGACGTCTTCGACGACGACGGGCTTCAGGCCGGCGATTTCCTCGGCGACGAAGATGCCCTGCTGGTAGCCGCGGTGTGCCAGCTGGACGCCGGGGACGATGTCGCCGACGGCGAAGACGTTGCCTACACCGGTGTGCAGGCGCTCGTTGGTGATGACGAAGCCGCGGTCGATGGTGATCCCGGCCTCTTCGTAGCCGAGGTTGGCAGTGACCGGGCCGCGGCCGACTGCCACAAGCATGAGGTCCGCTTCGAAGGTCTTGCCGTCCACGAGGGTGACCTTCACGCCGTCGGCGTTCTGCTCCACGCCCTGGAAGAAGGTGCCGGTGGAGAACTTGATGCCGCGCTTCTTGAAGGCGCGCTCGAAGGCCTTGACGATCGTCGCGTCCTCGTTCGGGACCAGCGAGGGCAGGCCCTCGATGATGGTGACGTCGACGCCGAAGGACTTCCAAACCGAAGCGAACTCGACGCCGATCACGCCGCCGCCCAGGATGATCGCGCTCTTGGGGATGAAATCCATGGTGAGGGCCTCGTCGGAGGTGATGACCTTGCCGCCGATTTCCAAGCCCGGCAGCGAGCGGGAGTAGGAGCCGGTCGCGAGGACAATGTTCTTGCCCTTGTACGCGGTGCCGTTCACTACTACGGTGTCGGCGCCCTGGAGCTTGCCTTCGCCTTCGATGACGGTGATGCCCTTTTTGCCCTTGATAAGACCCTGCAGCCCCTTGAACTTGCCGGCGATGATCCCGTCTTTGTAGGCGTTGACAGCAGTAATGTCGATGCTGTCAAGGGTGACGTTGACGCCGTACTTTGCCGAATCGCGGGCGTGGTCGGCCAGTTCAGCGGAGTGCAGCAGGGCCTTGGTGGGTATACAGCCGTTGTGCAGGCAGGTGCCGCCGAGCTTGCCCTTTTCAATGAGGCCAACGGTGAGGCCGAGCTGAACGGCACGCAGGGCAGTTGCGTAGCCGCCGCTGCCGCCGCCGAGTACCAGGATGTCGAATTCTTGCGCAGTTGCCTGATCGGCCACTAAAACGCTCCCTCGCGTGAACGATGACACGAGAGTACGCATCATCTGGTCTTGGAACTTCCCTGCCGTGATTATGCCAGCAGGACAGTTCCCTTTCATTTGTGACTACCGGAGTTCACCTTAGCGAACCACTAATACATGCTCCACCTTGCCGTGGCGTTTGTGGGGCCCTTGTGGTGAGTGTCACGCGGCTGTGTGTCCAAGGATTCACCGTGGTGTCACAAAGCCGCGTGACAGTTCAAAAAGCTGGTCAGGCAGCTGCCGTCAGCAGGTCCTCGACGTAGGCCACCAGTGTGCGGACGGTGCAGCCCGTGCCCTGCTTGTGCGTGTAGCCGTAAGGGCTTCCGTTGTTGAAGGACGGACCGGCAATGTCGATGTGCGCCCAGGGGATCTGTTCCCCGTCCTTGCCCTTTCCCACAAACTCCCGCAGGAAAACAGCCGCGGTCATCATGCCGCCGTGGCGTTCACCGATGTTGGCGAGGTCGGCCACCTGGGAGTCGATGCTGGGCCGCAGTTCCTCCGGCAACGGCATGGGCCACACCAGTTCGCCCGCACGGTCGGCGGCAGCCTTGATCGGACCGGTCACGCTGTCCGAGCCCATCACGCCGGCCGTCCTGTTACCGAGGGCGATGAGCTGCGCGCCAGTGAGGGTGGCGACGTCGATGATGGCATCGGGGTATTCCAGGCTGGCCGCGACGATGCCGTCTGCCATGACCAGGCGGCCTTCGGCGTCGGTGTTCAGCACCTCAACCGTCTTGCCGCCGAACATGGTCAGGACATCCGCGGGCCGTGAGGCCGCACCGGAGGGCATATTTTCCGCGATGCAGAGCCAGGCGGTCGCCTTTACCGGCAGGCCGAGTCCTGCGATCGCCAGCACAGTATTAAGGACGACGGCGGCACCCGCCATGTCGCTCTTCATGTCACCCATGCCAAGCGCCGGCTTGATCGAAATTCCGCCGGTGTCGAACGTGATGCCCTTGCCCACCAATGCGATTTTTGCGGTGGCCTTTGTGGGTGCGTATTCGACCTTCACCAGGCGGGGCTGGCGGGTGGACCCCTTACCCACGCCCATGATGCCGCCGAAGCCCTCCTTTTCGAGGCGCTTTTCGTCCCAGACCGTCACCTTGACCGGCAGGCCCTTGGCCAGCTCCTTGGCGGCGTCGGCGAAGGATTCGGGGTACAGGTGGCTGGGCGGCTGGTTGACCAGGGACCGCGTGGCGTTGACGGCTTTACCGATCAGGCCCGCCCGCGTCAGTGCATCCTGAAGCGCATTACCGGCAGCAACGTCCGTGTAGATCACCGCGTTGCGGACCGGTTCCTTCAGCCCGTCGCTGGAGGACCGGTACTCAGTGAAGGAATAGGCGCCCAGGGCGGCACCCTCGGCGACCGCTGCGACGTCGGCGACTCCCGCCGTCGGGAGGGCGAGGACAACGGTGGCCAGGCCGCCGAGCTGGCGGACCGCGGAACCGGCGGCACGCCGCAGCGCCTCTTCGGTGAGCGGACGGCCGGCGGCCACCTTGCCGACGCCTGCGAGAACCAGAACCCCGGCACCCGTTTCCGGCAGTCCCGGCAACCGGACGATCTGGTCAGCGGCGCCGGTGACGCCAAGAACCTTGAGGGAGTCGGTCAGGGCTTCCGCCGACTTTGCGGTCAGCGGGTTCGCAAGCAGGACGGGGCCGTCCGATCCCTGTCCCACGCCGATGACGACGGCGTCACTGGGGGTCCTCTTCAGGTCCTTGGCGAGGGTACTAAGGTTGATTTCAGTATTCTTGACCACGGGGTAAGTCCTCAATTCTCGAAAAGGCTGTTCGCGCTGGTATGGATGTCAGGCGCTCGGCCATGGAAGTCCGGCGGCCGTCCGATCGGGACGTCGCCGGGTGCCGGTAATCCCGTCCGGCGGGCCATTCACGATCGTAGCCGCTGCGGGCCGCGTCGGCGGAATCTCCTGAGACCTGCGCCACACCGGCTGGTGGAATTCCGGGGTGCCTGGCCGCGTTGTACAAGATATTCACCCGACTGCTTGAAAGGACGACGCCGTGCTTGAACGGATTTCCGGTTCCCTGCTGGACCCCGATGCGCTCTATGCGAGCAACATCGAGCTGTTCCACAGCCCGGCGCTCCGCGGGCTGAACCTGGTGATGGGCTTTACCGGCTTTGCCGATGCCGGCCACGTGGTGCGGCAGATCAATGCGGAGCTCCTGGACACCCTCGACGCCGAGCCGGTGGCTGTGTTCGATGCCGACCAGCTCATCGACTACCGGTCGCGGAGGCCCCACATCTCCTTCGTGGAGGATCATCTGCAGGACTATCAGGAGCCGAAGCTGGCGCTGTACAAGCTGACGGACGGGCTCGGCAGCCCCTTCCTGCTGCTGGCCGGTTTTGAACCTGACCTTCAATGGGAGCGGTTCGCACGCGCCGTCGTCGGAATTGTGGACAAGCTGGACGTGAACCTGGTGACCTGGATCCACTCCATTCCCATGCCTGTGCCGCACACGCGCCCCGTGGGTGTGACCGTCCACGGCAACCGTCCCGAACTGATCGAGGGCATTTCGGTCTGGAAGCCCACCGTTGACGTTCCCGCGGCCGTGGGGCACATTCTGGAGCTGAGGCTGATGGAGGCTCAGCGCAATGTTGCCGGCTACGTGATCCACGTTCCGCACTACCTTGCCGATGCGGAATACCCGCCGGCCGCCGTAGCCGGACTTGAATTTCTCGGTGCGGCGACGTCCCTGATGTTGCCCGCGGACCGGCTGCGCGAAGCGGGCCGGGAAGTGGGCCGCCAGATCGCCGAGCAGGTCGCGGCCTCGGAAGATGTGCAGCAGGTGGTGTCGCGGCTGGAAGAGCGGTACGACGAGAAGGCCGAAGGCACCGTCCGTCGCTCACTCCTGGCCGACGAAAATGACGAACTGCCGAACGGGGACGAGCTGGGCGCGGCAGTGGAGGCCTACCTGGCCCGCGAGAACCCGCACCCGTAGCCCGCACCCGAAGCCCGCCCCGCGGCGTCCGCCTGGCAGACGCCTGCCCGGGGTGGGGCAGCAGCCCGGGCATAATGAGGGGGTGACTGCACCCCGAGCCTGGCTGATCTGGACCGTCGGCATCTTCGCCTACCTTGTGGCCGTCTCCCAGCGAACCTCATTCGGGGTGGTGGGGCTGGAGGCCACCGAGCGGTTCCATGCCGGCGCGTCCGCCATCTCCTTCTTCACGGTGCTGCAGCTACTGGTCTACGCGGGCCTGCAGATCCCCGTCGGCCTCCTGGTGGACAGGTTCGGCTCGCGCATCATGATCGCCGGTGGAGCCGTCCTCATGGGACTTGGGCAGCTCCAGCTGGCCTTCGCCGATACCATCCCCGGCGGTGTGGCGGGGCGGGTCCTTGTGGGCGCCGGCGACGCCATGACCTTTATTTCCGTGATCCGGCTCATTCCCTTGTGGTTCGCGCCGGCCCGGGTTCCGCTGGTCACGCAGCTGACGGGCATGTCGGGCCAGCTGGGCCAGCTGTTCAGTGTGCTGCCGTTCGCCTTTGTCCTGCATTCCTTTGGCTGGACCCCCGGCTTCCTGATGCTCGCTGGCATGGCGGGCCTGGCGGTGGTGCTGGTGCTGGTCCTGTTGAAGGACCACCCGCCGGGAGCGTCCGCCCCCAAGGCGCAGCAGGGGTTGAAGGCCACAGGCGCCTCGCTCGCGCGGGCCTGGCGCCAGCCGGGTACCCGGCTGGGGATGTGGAGCCACTTCACCATCCAGTTCAGCGGCACCGTGTTCGCCATGACGTGGGGATATCCGTTCCTGATCTCGGGACAGGGCCTGGATGCCGCAACCGTGGCCGGCCTGATGACCTTGTACGTTGCCGCGGCGATGGCCGTGGGCCCTTTCATCGGGCAGTTCGTGTCCCGCCACCCGCTTCGCCGGTCAACCATGGTGTTGCTCATCGCCGGCGCCACGGCCGCTGCCTGGGCCGCGGTGCTGCTGACGCCTGGCCGCGCCCCGCTGTGGCTGCTGGCGTGCCTGGTGGTGGTCCTGGCCATCGGGGGGCCAGGATCGATGATCGGTTTTGATTTCGCGCGGACGTTCAATCCCGCGCACAGGATCGGAACCGCAACGGGCATCGTGAATGTGGGCGGCTTTATCGCGGCCCTCGTGGCGATCTTCCTGGTCGGCCTGGTGCTGGACGTCCTGCTCGCCAGCGGCTATTCCGACGGCGTCCTGTACGGGCTCGAACCTTTCCGGATCGCACTCAGCGTTCAGTTCCTGCTGCTGGGCTTCGGTGCCGCCATGACGATAGTCTGCCGGCGCAAAGTGCGGCGCCAAATGGCAGCGCAGGGTGTTGTGGTGCCGCCGCTCCTCCGGGCCATGGCGCAGCAGCGGCGGGCAAACCTGGCCCGGCGGCGCCAGCCTTCCGAGTCCACGGACCGCGCGGGCAAAGACTGACACTTGTCCTCCACATCGGCCCTCCTGGGGCGGTTGTTGACATAGCGGAAGTTGCCACTTCAACCCTGCCGGTGGTTCGCCAAAGCTGGAATCATGAAACCTTCAGAACACCTGACCGTCCGAGGCCCAGAAGACATCCTCGGTTTCATTCCGCATTCCCTGGGCTACTGGCCGGCAGACAGCCTGGTTGCGATGACCCTGCAGGGGAACCGGCTGGGAGCAACCCTGAGGCTGGATCTGCCAGGCCCGGAAACCCTCGCGGACCCGCGGGGCTATGCCCGCACGGTACGCGACTATCTCAAGGCTGACGGGAATGCCGACGCCGCCCTGCTGGCCTGCTTCACCAACGACGGCTGGATGGAACCCCCGGGAACCTACCGCGGGCTACTGGACGCACTGCAGTCGGTCTTAGGGGCCGCCGGGATGCCGGTACGGGACGCCTGGTATGTCGGTGATGCATTCTGGCGTGATGCCTATTGCACCGACCCGTCCTGCTGCCCCTCGCCGGGCCGGTCCGTTCAGGCGATCCGGGACAGCATGCTAAACGCCGAGATGGTCTTCCGCGGCAGCAGCGTCGGGCCCGCGCCGGAGGACCAAGGTCCCGCGCCCGCAGCAATGTCGGCGGAGTCCAGGGCCCGGCTGCGTGCAGCCGAGGCGGCGTGGATGGTCCCGCTGGATCTCCGCCGGGGCAGCAGGGGACAGTTCGACGCGCTACTTGACTCGTGGGAACCGCTGTTCCTTTCCGGCCAGTGTCCGGCCGACCCCCTCATCCAAGGTTTCCTCCGCGCATCACTCCGTGTACCTTCCTGGCGGGATGCAGTCCTGGTGATGGCCGCCGCGGGCAGGGCTGCCGCATGTGCCGGTGCGGACCAGTTTGGGATCTTCGACGCCAAATGCCAACTGGCGCCCGTGCGTCCCCGGGGCGCTGGTGTCCAGGGAACCGGGTCCGGCACCGCGGTTGTCACGCCTGGTCCGGTGCCGGGCGCAGAGCCCCCGGTACCGGGCTACGGCGAGGTCCTGCTGGGCCTGGAGCCGACCTTGCCGGACTGGACCAGCATGAACAACCTGGACCGTGTCCTGGAGCTGTTGGCTGCCGGGGGAGGACAGGCCGCGGCAGCGGCGCTGTCTGGACGAGGCTGGATTTCGTGGTGCCGTGGACGTGGCTCGTATGCTGCAGCGCACCTGGGGCAGGCGCTGGACGAGGAACCT
This sequence comes from Pseudarthrobacter xylosi, assembly GCF_055412765.1. Lineage (NCBI taxonomy): Bacteria > Bacillati > Actinomycetota > Actinomycetes > Micrococcales > Micrococcaceae > Pseudarthrobacter > Pseudarthrobacter xylosi. Next base: position 115,517 of record NZ_JBVAYT010000008.1, read on the forward strand.
GGCTACCGGCTCGCCGAACTCCTGCTCGAACTTGTCCGGCGCGGCACCCTCTGCGGCTGGGCAGCACGCAAGGAAGCCGCCTGGCGGAAATTCGAACCGGATGCGGCCTGAGCAGTTGCAGCCTTACCAATGGGGGGACCGGGGATGGGGCAGCACTGAGGTCGGGTTTGGGAAAACCATGAGACAATGGTTGCCGAGACCCGGTTGGGTCCGTGAATCAAGTGCACGTAATGAGGCCCAGTCGGGAACATTATGGCCGCCCCGGCAGTTCTACTTGTAGACTCTGCCGGCCGTGGTTGCACCTGATATTCATCACGGACTTGACAGGGTCATAGTGGTGTTGCCCGTATGGTGATTCCACAGACCGCCGCTAGAAAGGTTTTCTGTGACCCCGTCTTCCGCGAAGAAGGATCCCGCCGCCCAGGACGATTTGTCCCCTGAGGCGAAGCAGGCTGCAACGAACGCCAAGCGAGCAGCGACGCGGGCAGCCAACAAAGCCATCAAGGATGCCACCGGCGACACCGGTTTGGACGGCAAGCCTGAGCCCAAGAAGCGCGGGCCCAAGCCCGGCGCCAAAGCCGCTGCCGAAGCAGCCGGAAACGATGATGAGGACGTTGAGGAGGACCTCGACGACATCAACATCGCCGATGACAGCGAGATCATCGCAGCCAAGGCCGCCTCAGCAGCCACGGGCAAGGGCTTTGTCTACTCGGATGCCGATGACGATGATGCCCCTGTCCAGCAGGTAATGTCGGCCGGCGCCACGGCTGACCCCGTCAAGGACTACCTGAAGCAGATCGGTAAGGTTGCGCTGCTCAATGCCGAGCAGGAAGTCGACCTCGCCCTCCGGATCGAAGCCGGCCTCTTCGCCGAAGAGAAGATCAACGCCGACGACGGCTCGATGGACCCCAAGTTCAAGCGTGAACTTGAGTTCGTCATCCACGACGGCAAGCGCGCCAAGAACCACCTGCTCGAAGCGAACCTCCGTCTGGTGGTCTCGCTGGCCAAGCGCTACACCGGACGCGGCATGCTGTTCCTGGACCTGATCCAGGAAGGCAACCTGGGCCTGATCCGCGCTGTCGAGAAGTTCGACTACACCAAGGGCTTCAAGTTCTCCACGTACGCCACGTGGTGGATCCGCCAGGCCATTACCCGCGCCATGGCAGACCAGGCCCGCACCATCCGTATCCCGGTGCACATGGTCGAAGTCATCAACAAGCTGGCCCGCGTGCAGCGCCAGATGCTTCAGGACCTGGGCCGCGAACCCACACCCGAAGAGCTGGCCCTCGAACTGGACATGACTCCTGAGAAGGTCGTTGAGGTCCAGAAGTATGGCCGCGAACCGATCTCCCTGCACACCCCGCTGGGTGAAGACGGCGACTCCGAGTTCGGCGACCTCATCGAGGACTCCGAGGCCGTCGTGCCCGCTGATGCGGTGAGCTTTACGCTCCTGCAGGAACAGCTGCACTCCGTCCTGGACACCCTGTCCGAGCGCGAAGCCGGCGTTGTGGCCATGCGTTTCGGCCTGACCGACGGCCAGCCGAAGACTTTAGACGAAATCGGCAAGGTCTACGGTGTTACGCGTGAGCGTATCCGCCAGATCGAATCCAAGACCATGTCCAAGCTCCGCCATCCGTCACGGTCCCAGGTACTGCGGGACTACCTGGACTAAGTCGGGACTCAGCAAGCGCGGGTCACCTTCCGCCCATTATCTTCGGATCGATGGATGGGAAGGGGGGCCCGCGTTTCCTGTTTGGGATTCAGCGCTAGGTCTTCATAACAAAGAAGAGGACCCCTCCGGCTGGAGGGGTCCTCTTCGAGGTGTATTAGGTTGCGCGATGCGCCTGGTTAGTCGACGGCTACGGGAGCCTTCTCGTGAAGCCTGCCAGTCTCGTCGTGCCAGTCGGAGCTCAACGGCCTCAGCTTAGCCTCGATTGCACGGGCATGGTGGCCGCAGAACAGCAGCTCACCGCCGGAGGACTCGAGTACAACGCGGACGTATGCCTGAGCTCCGCAGCGATCGCACCGGTCCAGTGCGTTGAGTGTGCGGTCTGCCACTGCTGTTGTCATGTCGGCCTCCTTAGTAGATCTGTATGTCTATATAACCAGCATTCGTACCAATCCCATCGCAAGGACGGGTCAAGTTCGCTGTCCGCGTAGCCACAAGAATTGATCAAGGTGCAGGTTTCCGTCACGGAAGGATAACGAGTGGCCCCGGCCACAGCCTCCGGCAGGTGTGGCAGCCACCCGTCAGCTGCCGCGCGGACTAGGCTTGATGGAGCGCCCGCAGCGCCAGCTGTTCCGTCACTGAAGGAGTTCACAACCCGTGGCACCAAGTTCTGATTACACCGCCCGGCACCTTTCTGTCCTGGAGGGCCTCGAAGCCGTCCGCAAGCGCCCCGGCATGTACATCGGTTCCACCGATTCGCGCGGGCTGATGCACTGCCTGTGGGAGATCATCGACAACTCGGTGGACGAAGCGCTTGCCGGATTTGGGCACGACATCAAGATCATCCTGCACGCGGACAACTCGGTGGAAATTCACGACGACGGCCGCGGCATCCCCGTGGACGTGGAACCCAAGACAGGCCTCACCGGCGTCGAGGTGGTCTTCACCAAACTCCATGCGGGCGGCAAGTTCGGCGGGGGGTCCTACACGGCCTCCGGCGGCCTGCACGGCGTGGGCGCCTCGGTGGTGAACGCCTTGTCGGCTCGCCTGGACGTGGAAGTGGACCGTGGCAGCAAGACCTACAAAATGTCATTCCGGCGCGGCGAGCCGGGACGCTTCAAGGACCAGGGATCCAAGCTGGACCCCTCGGCCGTGTTCGCCCCGTTTGTGGACGGCTCCGTGCTGGACGTGGTGGGCAAGGCGAAGCGTGGTGTGACCGGCACCCGGATCCGCTACTGGGCAGACCGCCAGATTTTCACACCGGACGCCAAGTTCTCCTATGACGAACTGGCCGCACGGGCACGGCAGACCTCCTTCCTGGTGCCCGGGCTTAAGCTCACCGTCCGCGATGAGCGCAGGCTGGCAGGGACCCCCGGTGAAGTGGCGGGCCACGAAGAGGTGTTCCACCACGACGGCGGTCTGTCAGAGTTCGTCGAGTTCCTCGCCGCCGATCCCGCCGTTACCGACGTCTGGCGGCTGCACGGCTCAGGCAAATTCAAGGAAACTGTGCCGGTGCTCGACGAACGCGGGCACAGCCAGCTCGCCGAGGTTGAACGCGACTGTGAAGTGGACGTGGCGCTCCGCTGGGGCATCGGCTATGACAGCACCGTCCGGAGCTTCGTGAACATCATCGCCACGCCCAAGGGCGGAACCCACCAGTCAGGCTTCGAACAGGCGCTGGTCAAAACGTTCCGGAAAGCAGTGGAGGCCAACGCCCGCAAGCTCAAGGCCGGCAACGACAAAATTGAGAAGGACGACATCTTCGCCGGGCTGACGGCTGTGCTGACGGTCCGGTTGGCCGAGCCGCAGTTCGAGGGCCAGACCAAGGAAATCCTGGGCACCTCCGCCGTCCGAGCCATCGTCGCGAAGGTGGTGGAGCAGGAGATCACCGCGAAGCTGAACTCAGCCAACCGGAACGACAAGGCGCACTCCGCGCTGCTGCTGGAAAAAATCGTCAGCGAAATGAAGTCCCGGATCTCCGCGCGGGTGCACAAGGAGACCCAGCGGCGCAAGAATGCCCTGGAAACTTCGTCCATGCCCACCAAGCTCGCCGACTGCCGGACGGACGACGTCGACCGTTCCGAACTGTTCATCGTGGAAGGCGACTCCGCACTGGGAACTGCCAAGCTGGCGCGCTCCTCCGACTTCCAGGCGCTGCTGCCCATCCGCGGCAAGATCCTGAACGTGCAGAAGGCGTCCGTGGGAGACATGCTGTCCAACGCGGAGTGCGCTGCGCTGATCCAGGTGGTTGGCGCCGGTTCGGGCCGCAGCTTCGACATCAACGCGGCCCGGTACGGCAAGGTCATCCTGATGACCGACGCCGACGTGGATGGCGCCCACATCCGGACGCTGCTGCTGACGCTGTTCTTCCGGTACATGCGCCCCATGATCGACGCCGGACGGGTCTATGCTGCCGTGCCGCCGTTGCACCGGGTGGAGGTCATCAACGCCGGCCAGAAGGCCAACGACATGATCTACACGTACTCGGAGGCGGAACTGCACGTGCTCCTGGCCCGGCTGGCCAAGGAAGGCAAGCGCTACAAGGAGCCGATCCAGCGGTACAAGGGCCTGGGCGAGATGGACGCCGGGCAGCTGGCAGAAACCACTATGGATCCGCGGCACCGGACACTGCGCAAGGTGGGCATCGAGAACGCCAAGCACGCGGAGGACACGTTCGACCTGCTGATGGGATCCGATGTTGCCCCCCGTAAAGATTTCATCATCGCCGGCGCCTCCAGCCTGGACCGGGAGCGGATCGACGCCTGACGTCCGGGGCGGCGCAGTCCGGTGACGGCTCGGCCCAGGACGGCACGGCCCACTGCCGGGACTCAGTCCGCGACGGCATTCAGGGACGCCGGGGCATCAGCGGACACACCGGCTTCAGCCCAGCAGGCCCGGCACGATCAGCAGGGCGGTGGGCAGGGCCAGGAGCAGGGCGCAGCCGGCAAGCACCATCCCGCGGGCGGCGGCAGGCAGCTGCGGCTGAGGGGAAAGCAGCCGGCTGACCCGGGACATAGTGGTCCGGGCAGAACCTGAGACGGTGCCGGCAGGCGCCTCGAGCCCGTCCAGGGCAAGGCCTGGGTGCGCGGATGGCACGGCGGCGGCCACGCTTCCGGCAAGGCCCGGCCCCCGGCCTGGCACCGTACCTCCGGTGGGGCCGCTGGCCACGATGGCTATCGCTTTGATGAGCGTGGCTTTGCTTTCGGTCTTCAGCGCAAAATCGTCCGCCAGCATTTCGATGAGCGAGTTCACCGCCTCCTGCGCGAGCCGGGTGGTGGGCAGCCAGGGGAGCGCCTGGCGCCACGCGGCAAACGCCCAGAGCAGGAGATGGTGGCGCTGGTTAAGGTGGGCATTCTCGTGGCTCAGGACGGCCCGTAGTTCAGCCGGCTCCAGGGCCGCCATCAGGCCGTCCGAGAGCACGGTGACGGAGCGGGCCCCGCCCGGCAGGCAATAGGCAACAGGTGAATCGTGGCTGATGACTACTGTGCGGGCCGCATCGACGGACGGGGCGGCCAACAGGGCCAGGAGCTCCCGGTGCCGACGCCGCTGCCGTTCGATCTTGTAGTACGTCAGCAAGAGGGTGAAGACCAGGTGGGCGGTGAGCAGCGTCGCGGCGGACAGGGCGAAAAGATGCCAGAAGCCCAGTGCCGTGGTGGGAGCGTTAAAGAGGACCATGGCCGCCAACCCGCGGAGCCCTGAGATGAGGTTGTCACCGATCGGTTCGAGCCCATAGACCAGCATCGCGCCGATCATGGACAGTCCGCCTGCAAGGGCTATTGCCTGCCACAGCAACATGGCCGTGAACGGTGACCGGGCAGGCCACGAGGCACGGGAAAGCAGGATAGGCACTGGCCATGCCAGGACTATCGCGAGGACCGCCAGCAGGTACGAGGTCCAGAACATGGTCCGCTAGATGTGGCCAAGGAGTTTGCGCAGTGTTTCCGCTTCACTGTCCGTCACGGAGCCGATGAACCGTGCCAGCACGGCTTCGCGGTCAGGCGCCGAGCCCAGCACTTCATGCATCAGCTCCGCCGTGTGGTCTTCCCGGCTCGAAACAGCCTGGTAGCGGTGCGGTCGCGTACCGCGTTCGCGCTCCACCAGGCCCTTCTTCTCAAGCCGTGAGAGGACGGTCAGGACTGTGGTGACGGCAAGCTCCTTGCCCTCATGCCCGGCGGCATCCCCGCTTGCCTCGGTGGTGGTTGCAAGTTTGTCGCGCAGGGTATTCGCGGTAGCTGCTTCGTGGCCCGCCCAGAGCAGATCCATCACTGCCCGTTCCAGTTCGCCAAGACTTGCCATTGCGATACATCCTTCGATTTCCCCGCACCGGGCCGTTGGCGGCCGCGGTGACTGCTCCAGCCATACATATATACAAGAACAAATTTACCTGTTTTTCGCCAGAGTTTCTACGTACGGTAGAACACTCGGCGCGCCGCGGCCTTGTGGGCGCCACTTTCACATGGAACTGTTGGTTTACAGTGCCCGCCGCATTGTTCTACACTCTGTAGAAGTCAAAGTTCTACGAATCGTAGAAAAGTTGCACCGCCAACCCGAGGGACTGCTGTGGAAGCTCTGGAAATCGCACGATGGCAATTCGGCATCACCACCGTTTATCACTTCATGATGGTGCCCCTCACCATCGGGCTGGGTCTGGTGGTGGCCGTGATGCAGACACTCTGGCACCGCACCGGCAAGGTGGAATACCTCCGGATGACCAAGTTCTGGGGCAAGCTCTTCCTGATCAACTTCATCATGGGCGTGGCCACCGGCATTGTGCAGGAATTCCAGTTCGGCATGGCCTGGAGCGAGTACAGCCGCTTTGTTGGAGACGTCTTCGGGGCGCCGCTGGCGCTGGAGTCGCTGCTGGCCTTCTTCGTTGAGTCCACGTTCCTGGGCCTGTGGATCTTCGGCTGGAAGCAGCTGAAGCCGGGCATCCACCTGGCCTGCCTCTGGGTGGCGGTGGTGGGATCGGTGTTCTCCGCGTACTTCATCATCGTGGCCAACAGCTGGATGCAGCATCCGGTGGGCGCGAAGATTATCGACGGCCGGCCGGTCATGACGGACGCCTGGGCCGTCTTCACCAATAACACCGCACTCGTGGCCTTCCCGCACACCCTGATGGGCGCACTGGCCGTTGCCGGCGGCTTCCTCCTCGGCATTGCCTGGTACCACCTCTGGCGCAGGCGGACCGACGGCATCGACACAATCGGCACCGACGGGAAGGTGATTCCCGGCGAAGCAGCCATCCCCGGCCGTGACCGGACCGATTACAAAGTCTGGATCCGCTCGTTACGGATCGGCGCCGTCGTCGCCATGATTTCGTTCGCCGGCACCGCCCTCACCGGCGACCTGCAGGGGAAGCTGATGTTTGAGCAGCAACCCATGAAGATGGCCGCCGCCGAGGCCGCCTGCCACGACGGCACCGGTTTCTCCGTGCTCAGTGTCGGGAACCTTGGCTCCAAGAACTGCGATGAGATTGTTGCCCTGATCGAGGTCCCGGGCATCCTCTCCTTCCTCGCCAAGGGAGATTTCACTACCGAAGTCAAGGGCGTCAACAGCCTCCTGGACCAGTACAAGGCCGACTACGGAACCCACCTCCCCGACAACCCGATCTACGGCGAGCGGGCCGGCCAGGAGATCCAGTACGTCCCGGTTATGGAAGTCACCTACTGGGGCTTCCGGATGATGATCGGCTTCGGCGGTGTTGCGGCGCTGGCTGCGCTTCTCGCGCTCTGGGTGACGCGGAAGGGCACCGTACCCGCGTCCCGCTGGCTGATGCGCCTCGCAGTGTTCGGCATCCTTGCCCCGTTCGGCGCCAACGCGGCCGGCTGGATCTTCACCGAGATGGGGCGGCAGCCCTTTGTGGTGGCCCCCAACCCTGACCTGAACGGCATCGACCAGGTGTTTATGTTCACGGCGGCCGCAGTCTCACCCGGAGTGTCGGCCGGTGAGCTGCTGACATCACTGATCGTCCTGACCGCCGTCTACGCCGTGCTGCTGGTGGTTGAGGTCAAACTCCTCGTCAAGTTCATCCGGGGCGGCGTGGTGTCCGCGATGCCGGAACTTGCCCACACCCCGGCCCAGGACAACGACGAGCACGGGGACGCCAACAAGGGCCCCGGCACTGGCAAGCCTGCCGACGACGTCCTGGCATTCGCCTACTAAGAAGAGCAGAGGATACTCGAGCATGGAACTGCTGCCCACCATCTGGTTCATCGTCATCGCCGTGCTTTGGACCGGTTACCTCTTCCTTGAAGGCTTTGACCTCGGCGTCGGAATGCTGATGAAGCTGTTTGCGCGGAACAACACCGAGCGCCGGTTGCTGTTGAGCACCGTTGGCCCGGTCTGGGACGGGAACGAAGTCTGGCTGATCACGGCCGGAGCCGCAACGTTCGCGGCGTTCCCACTGTGGTACGCCTCGCTGTTTTCCGCCCTTTACCTCCCGCTCCTGGTGGTGCTGGTGGCCCTCATCTTCCGCGCCGTGGCATTCGAATACCGCGGCAAGGGTGACACGGACAAATGGCGGGCGCGCTGGGACTGGGCCATCGCCCTGGGCTCCTTCTTTGCCGCTTTCGGCGTCGGCGCTGCCTTGGCCTTGACCACCACCGGCCTGCCGCTGAACGCGAACGGTGACCGCGAAGGCGGTGCGTTCGCGTGGTTCAGCGGCTACGCCGTGCTGGGCGGATTGGCAGTGGTGGGATTCTCCTTGCTGCACGCTCTGGCGTTCCTGGCACTGAAGACCGACGGCGACATCCGCCACCGTGCGCGCCGCTGGTTCGTCCGGCTGCTTCCGGTCCTGCTGCTGCCCCTGGCCGGCTGGGCACTGATCCTCCAGTTCCTGGAGGGCAAGCCGTGCACCTGGGCAGCGGTGATCGTGGCCGTGGTGGCCGCAGCAGCCGCATGGCTCCTTGCCCGGCGGGGATCCGAAGGCAAGGCGTTTATGGCAATGGGAGTCTTCCTCCTCCTCGGCAGCGCGTCAATCTTCGGTGCAGTGTTCCCGGTAGTGCTGCCCTCCACCCTGGACCCTGCGTTTGATCTCACGGTTGCCAACGCGTCCTCCTCCGATTACACGCTCGGGCTCATGAGTGTGGTGGCAGCCGTTGGCCTGCCCCTCGTGATCACCTACCAGGCGTGGACCTACTGGGTGTTCCGGCGCCGTGTCAGCGCGTCCCAGATCCCCGCGGCCCACAGCTTCCTGCCGGCCATTGCCGTCAGGGCGTTCACCACGAAGGGCTGACCGGCCGTGCGCCCGGATTTTCCGGCCGGACCGGCCACCCGCTCCGCCATTTACTGGCTTGGGCTGCTGGCAGCGATGAGGGCGCTGTCGCTGGTCCTGATGGGGCAGGCCGTGGCTGCCATGCTGGCGGGCCTGGCGACCGGGAACGGGTCCTGGCCCGAGCAATTGCCCTGGGGCCTGGCGGGCATTGTCCTGAGGTCCGCCACCGTGTGGGCCCAGGGCATCGCCGCGCGCCGCGCCGCACTGGGCATCAAGGAGGAGATCCGCTCCGAACTGCTGGCCCGGGCCCTGCGGAACGGTGCACGCAGCACCGGCCCGGCCGACGGCGGGCTGGCCGTGCTGGCCACGCGCGGACTGGATGCGCTGGACAGCTACTACACGCAGTTCCTGCCCGCCCTCGTGAACTGTGCCGTGATCCCGCTGCTGCTCGGCGCGCGCATCCTGTTCACCGACTGGGTCAGCGCGGTGGTGATTGTCCTGACGGTTCCGCTGGTCCCGCTGTTTATGGTGCTGATCGGCCGGTACACCGAGGACCATGTCCGTGAGGCCCAGGAGACCCTGACCCGGCTGTCCGCCCACATGCTGGAGCTGGCGAAGGGCCTGCCGGTCCTGGTGGGACTGGGCCGCGCCACCGCGCAGCGCAAGGCCCTTGAGGAGATTTCGGAGGAATACCGCGCCAGGACCATGGGGACATTGCGCACCGCATTCCTGTCCGCACTGGCGCTGGAACTGATCGCTACGATTTCCGTCGCAGTGGTTGCCGTGTTCATCGGCGTCCGCCTGGTGCACGGCGAGATGCCGCTCGAAGCAGGCCTCCTGGCCCTGATCCTCGCACCGGACTGCTACCTGCCGCTCCGGGAGCTGGGCACGGCCCATCACGCCAGTGATGACGGCCGGGCGGCCCTGGCCGCGACCAGGAATGTCACTGAAGCACACGAGCCGCAGCCGTTGCCCGCACCGCGACGCGAGGCTGCCGCGTCCGACGGCGGCAGCCGGGGTTCCGTGCCCGGGTCCGGGGGAGTGAGAGTCACCGGCCTCACCGTCACCTATTCCGGACGCTCCGCTCCCGCCGTCGGGCCCTTGACCTTCACTGCCCCGCACGGGCTGATCACCGCCCTGGACGGCCCCAGCGGCGCCGGCAAGAGCACTGTCCTTGGCGCGCTGGCCGGGACCGTCGGGGACGGCGGCGGAGCCACGGTGTCCGGCCGCCTCTCCGGACTGGAGCGCGACGCCATCGCCTGGGTTCCACAGCATCCGGTGATGGTGGCGGACTCCGTGCTCGACGAGGTCCTGCTGTACCTCAGCGGCGCAATGGACACTGACACTCAGGCGGCATCCGTTGCGGCAAGGGATTGCCTGGCCGCTGCTGCTGCCGGGCACCTCGCCAGCCACCATCCGGCCGAACTGAGCCCGGGCGAACTGCGGCGCGTTGCATTGGCGCGCGGCCTGGCCCGCATCAGGACCGGTGCCACCGTTCTGCTGCTCGACGAGCCCACAGCACACCTTGACGCGGTATCGGCGGCCCTCGTGCAGGACTCGATCCGTGCGCTCCGGGGCCAGGTGACCGTCATCCTGGTGGCCCACGACCAACAGACCCGGGAGCTGGCCGACCACCTGGTGCCTGTATCCGCCCGCGGCATCACCGCTCCGACGGACGCCTCAGCGGTGACTCGAACTGGCGCCGGGACCGAGGCTGTCATGAAGCCAGAGCATGCCCCGGAAACCGTCGGGCTTGATCCGGCGAGGACGCGCAAGTCCGCGGCCGGAGGTCGCCGGCCAAGCCGCACTGCCCGTCTCCTGGCCGGCCTGCTCTCACCAGTGGCCGGCCGGTTCACCGGGGCTGCGGTGGTGGGCACTTTTGCCGCCGTTTTCGCCGTGGCCCTGTCCGGCCTGTCCGGCTGGCTCATCATCCGGGCGAGCGAACAGCCGCCCATCCTGTACTTGCTCACCGCCATCGTCGGGGTGCGTTTCTTCGGTATCGGGCGCGCCGTCCTCCGCTACTGGGAACGGCTCCTGCTCCACGACGCCGTGTTCGGCGCCCTCACCCGGCTCCGCGGCCGGCTCTGGGAATCACTGAGCCGCAGGGCTCTTTCGCTTCGGCGGCTCCTGCAGGGCGGCAACATCCTCGGCACGGTGATTGACGACGTCGACACCGTCCGGGACCTGTTGCCGCGCGTTGTGCTGCCGCCCGTCACGGCGCTTGCCGTGGCCGCTTCGGCGCTGCTGGCAACCGGCCTGGTGGCGCCTGCCGCGCTGCCGGCCGTGGCCTTCGCAGCCGCGCTCAGCCTGCTCCTGGCTCCGGCTGCCGCCCTGTGGGGGGACCGCCGCTCAGCCACAGCCGAGCAGAGCCTGCGGGCAGGCGTCCTGCGGCGCGCGTCGGCGGCGCTGGATGCCCGGGCAGAGCTGCACGTGAACGGCATCGCGGGAACCGTCCTGGACGCGCTGCGCTCCGAGGACCGCCTGGCCACACGTGCATCGCAGCGTTCCGCGTGGGCCGAAGGCCTCGGCCAAGCCATTACCGTCGCTGCCTGCGGAAGCGCCGCCTTGGCCGCTGCCGTGCTGGCCGCACCCCAGGTGCTGGCAGGAACCCTGGCGCCTGCCACTGCCGCCGTTGTTGTGCTGCTGCAGCTGGCGCTCGTGGAACCGTACGCAGCAATGACGACGGCGGTGCGCCAGTACCCGGCACTTCGAAGCGTGATGCGCCGGATCAGTGAGTCTGGCGTGCTGGAGGGCGGCGCCACGGACATTGGGGACGGCGACGGGCTGCATGTTGTCCCCGCCCGTTCCGGAGGCGCCGCGGGCGTTGAACTGGAAAGCGTCGGGGCGGCGTGGCCCGGCGGGAAACCTGTGTTCTCCGAGGTTTCCGCAACGGCCGCACCGGGGACCTGGCTGGCGGTCACCGGACCGTCCGGCGCGGGGAAATCCACGTTGCTCGCCGTCCTGCTGGGATTCCTGCCGGCCGCCAGCGGCCGCGCAGCGCTGACCGGGACGGCGGCCTGGTGCCCACAGGAGGCCCACCTGTTCGATTCGACGCTGCGGGGCAACCTGATGCTGGGCGCACCCGCCGCCGAGGCGGTGCCGGGTGTTTCCGCTGCTCACGGCGATGGCGCGCCTGCCGTCGGTGAGCCGGCTGCCGCCCGTACGCCTGCCGCCGTTGACGCCGAGCTGCAAGCGGCACTGGCCGCCGTCGGCCTCAGCGCCCTGGTGTCGCGGTTACCGGCCGGGCTCGATACCCGGATCGGGCCGGGCGGTTCCTTCCTCAGCGGCGGCGAGCGGCAACGGCTGGCCGTGGCGCGGACCCTGCTGACGGGGGCCGAGGTCATCCTTCTCGACGAGCCCACGGCTCATCTGGACGCTCAGTCGGGACGGGAAATGCTGGCTGACCTCCGCACCGGCCTGAAGGACCGCACGGTGGTCATGGTCACCCACAATCCTGCGGACATCCAACCGGATGACGCCCGGCTGGAGCTCCCGGCAGCAGCCCGGGCGGGCACGGCTGCCTCGCTGGTGGGGTGAGTTTGGCACGTTCTCAGGCAGGCGTGCGCTGCGCGGAGGCCCCGGCCCAGGCGTGCCGGGCGCGGCCGCCTAGTACTTAGCCGTCCACATCGTGGAGGTGATGGACGACGTCGTGCAGGAAGTACTGGGCCAGCGTCAGGACGGTAAATTCGGAACCGTTGCTGCGCAGGCCCCGCCGCCCCCACTCTGCCTCCCGGACGCCGGCGAAGGACTCGGCGATCTGTTCACCCTCCGCCGTCAGTTCTGCACTGACCACGGCGGGATCGGTGTTGGCGTAGTCCTTTTCGACGGCGGTCCGGTCCTGGTCCCAGTTCTCAAACTGGGCGTCGTCGACGTCGAGCATGAGGTTCAGCCGCTGGTCGAACAGCGTAAAGACGTCACGGACGTGGCAGGCGTATTCCAGGGCCGACCACGTCCTGTCATCCGGGCGTTCGGCCACCTCGGGCCTGCGGAGGACGGCCCGCCAGCGCGGCAGCATGTTCTCCACAGTGCCCGGCACCGTGGCCGGTGTGGCGGTGGAAGCGTCGAAGGAACACTCGGGGCAGGGCCGGGACAGGACCCAGGTCCAGTCCTTTTCATCAGGAATGATAGGCATGGCAGCAGTCTAGGACGGATCGCTCCAGGCCATGGCCGGACCCACCGCGTCCACGGCCTGGGACAGGGGAATTCCCGAACCGTCCCGCCGGCCGTGCTCCTGCGGCAGCGACCTGGCAATGCCGGCCAGCGATGAGGCCTTCGCGGGTCCGTGCCCCGCCCAAGCCAGCAGCAGCGTGTCTTCGCCCTTGAGGAACCTGTGGGCGCGGACACCTGCTGTTGCACGGCCCTTGGCAGGGTATTCGGCGAAGGACGTCACCTTCGCCGCACCCGGCGCGGTGCCCGGCAGGGCGCCGTTGGTGCCGGCAATGGTGACCACCACGGCGGCGTCGTCGGCGGCGGTGACTGCCCCGAAGAACAGCACCTGGTCCCCGGCACCGAGTTTGATGCCCACCATGCCGCCGGCTGTCCTGCCTTGGGCCCGCACGGTGGCGGCGCTGAAACGGAGCAACTGAGCCTCACGGGTCAGAAACACCAAGTCGGTCTCCTCAGATCCGGCCGGCGCCACACCCACCACCTCGTCCTTGTCCTTGAGCGCAATGACTTCCCAGTCCTCGCGGTTCAGGGGGTAATCGGGCTGAACCCGCTTGACCACGCCCTGGGCGGTGCCGATGGCCAGGACTTCATCCAGCGGGGCGAACGCCACCAGCGCTTCGTTCTTCAGCAGCGTGATGAAGTCCTTGGCCGGGACACCGCCGGCGAGGTTGGGCAGTCCGGACATGGGCGGCAGTACCGGCATGTCCATGACCTGAAGCCGCAGCATCCGGCCCTGTGAAGTGACCGCGGCTATTTCCCCACGGGCCGAGGTCTTGACCACGGAACGGAAAACGTCGTGCTTGGCCCGCGGCCCGGATTCGGCGAGGGGTTCCTGGTTGGACGTGCGCGCGATCTGTCCCGACGCCGTCAGGATGGCCCAACAGGGATCATCCGAGATCTCCAGGGCCAGCGGCGCTGCCTTGCCTTTGCTGTTGGGGGCAGCAGCGAGGGCTGCAGCCACGGTGGGGGACACAGCCTCGGATTCGAGCAGGACGGTCCGCCGCGGCGTGCCGTATTTCTCGGCGATTTCGCCGAGTTCGGAGGACACGAGTCCGCGCAATCGCTCCTCGGAGCCGAGGATGGCTTCCAGCTCCGCAATTTCGCGGCGCAGCTCCTCCTGCTCCTTTTCAAGCTCGATCCGGGAGTACTTGGTCAGCTGCCGCAGCCGCAGTTCCAGGATGTAGTTGGCCTGGATCTCGGAAAGATCGTAGATGGACATCAGCCGGACCCTGGCCGCCGCCACTTCATCCGAGGAACGGATGATCTGGATGACCTCATCGATGTCCACGATGGCGATCAGCAGGCCCTCCACCAGGTGCAGGCGGTCCTTCTTCTTGCCCAGCCGGAACGAGGTCCGCCGGCGCACCACATCGATCCGGTGCTCCACGTAGACGGAGAGCAGCTTCACCAGGCCGAGGGTCTGCGGCTGGCCGTCCACCAGGGTCACGTTGTTGATGCCGAAGGAATCCTCCATCGGCGAGTAGCGGTAGAGCTGCTGGAGCACGGCGTTCGGGTTGAACCCGTTCTTGAGTTCGATGACCAGGCGCAGGCCATGCTGGCGGTCCGTCAGGTCGACGATGTCACTGATCCCGGTCAGTTTCTTGCTGTTGACCGCGTCCTTGATCTTCTCGATTACCTTTTCGGGGCCCACCATGTACGGCAGTTCGGTGACCACCAGGCCGGTGCGACGGGCCGAGAGCTGCTCGATCTCCACCTTCGCCCGGGTCTTGAAGGAACCGCGCCCGGTGGCGTAGGCGTCCCGGATGCCGTCCAGGCCCACGATCCGGCCGCCCGTGGGCAGGTCCGGCCCCGGCACAAAGCGCATCAGGTCATCGAGGGTGGCGTCCGGGTGGGCAATCAGGTGCCGCGCCGCGGAGATGACCTCCACCAGGTTATGCGGGGCCATGTTGGTGGCCATCCCGACGGCGATGCCCGTGGCGCCGTTGACCAGCAGATTGGGGAACGCGGCCGGCAGGACGTCCGGCTGAGTCAGCTGGTTGTCGTAGTTGGGGACAAAGTCCACCACGTCTTCGTCGAGGTGGTCGGTGAGCGTCAGGGCCGCCGCCGCGAGCCTTGCCTCCGTGTACCGGGGTGCCGCGGGACCGTCGTCGAGGGAGCCGAAGTTGCCGTGGCCGTCAATCAATGGCAGACGCAGCGAGAAGTCCTGGGCCATTCGGACCATGGCGTCGTAGATGGCGGTATCGCCGTGGGGGTGGAGCTTGCCCATGACCTCGCCCACTACGCGCGCGCTCTTGACGTGGCCGCGGTCCGGACGCAGGCCCATCTCGCTCATCATGTACAGGATCCGGCGCTGGACCGGCTTGAGCCCGTCCCGGGCATCCGGCAGGGCCCTGGAGTAGATCACCGAGTACGCATACTCCAGGAAGGAGCCTTCCATCTCGGACGTGACATCAATGTCCACGATGTTCTCGACGAAATCCTGGGGAGCGTCCCCGGCAGGGGCTGGGCTTTGGCGGCGGGCCATGGGGCTGGTGGATCCTTCTGCGTGACTGGTGTTGCTGTGGTCTGGGTGCAGGTGTGGAGGGATGATCTCCGGGCACACGGCCTGCGCGGTCAGTTTGTGGTTAGGCTAAGCCTATGGTGGATCAGCCCGGGGACGGCGAATATCCGGAACATTGGGAAGCCGATGTCGTGCTCCGCGACGGTGGCACCGCCCATTTGAGGCCCATCCACCCCAGCGATGCGGACGCGGTCCAGGCTTTCCACGTCGGGCAGTCGCAGAACTCAATCTACATGCGCTTCTTCGCGTTCAAGGCCCGGCTGTCCAGCAAGGAGCTCAAGCGCTTCACCGAAGTGGACTACAAGGACCGGGTTGCCCTGGTGATTACGTTCGGCGGCGAAATCCTGGGGATCGGCCGCTACGACAGGCTGGATGACCCCCTCGAGGCCGAAGTGGCGTTCAACATCGCCGACGCCCACCAGGGCAGGGGCATCGGCTCAATCCTGCTCGAACACCTCGCCACGGCGGCCCACGAAAACGGGATCCGCCGCTTCAGCGCCGAAGTGCTGCCCGAAAACCGCAAAATGCTGATGGTGTTCGCCGACGCCGGCTACGACGTCAAACGCCACTTCGACGACGGCGTGGTCAGCCTGGAGTTCAACATCGACCCCACCGAAAAGTCCCGGGCGGTGATGGAATCACGCGAGCACCGCGCCGAGGCGAGAAGCGTCCGGGACCTGCTGGCGCCGTCGTCCATTGCCGTTATCGGGGCGAGCCGCAAATGGGGGACCGTGGGGTACCAGCTCCTGGAACACATCATCGAAGGCAGCTTCTCCGGACAGGTCTACGCCATCAACCCGGAGGCGCTGGAGCTCGCCGGCATGTTGTCATTCGGCAGGATTTCCGAGGTTCCGGAGCCGGTGGGCCTCGCCGTGATCGCCGTTCCATATGAGGAAGTGGCCACAGTGGTTGACCAGTGCGCCGCGGCGGGGGTCAAGGGGCTGGTGATCGCCTCCGCAGGTTTCGCGGACGACGGCGAACGCGGCCTCGCCCGCCAGCGCAACCTCGTCCGCAAGGCCAGGGCCAACGGCATGAGGGTGATCGGCCCCGCATCCCTGGGGATCGTGAACACCCATCCCGACGTGAGGCTGAACGCCTCCATGGCGCCCTCACTGCCGCGCCGCGGTGGCCTGGGCCTGTTCAGCCAGTCCGCGGCGATCGGTGTTTCCCTCTACGCGGCGTCCCACCGCCGCCGGCTGGGCGTTTCCACGTTTCTGTCGGCCGGCAACCGCGCTGACGTCTCAGGTAACGACATGATGCAGTTCTGGGAGGACGACGCCGACACCACTGCGGTGGGCCTCTACCTGGAGTCGATCGGGAACCCCCGCAAATTCTCCCGGATCGCCCGGCGGCTTGCCCGCACCAAGCCCGTGGTGGTGGCCAAATCGGAAACCATGGGCCTGCGTCTGCCGCCTGGCCACGCCGTCCGGACCACCCAGGCGCCCGCCGGTGCACTGGACGCCATGATGCGCCAGGCCGGCGTCATCCGGGTCGAGACCATCGAACAGCTGATGGACATCACCCAGATAGTGTCCGGCCAGCCGCTCCCGGCGGGGCCCGGACTGGCCATCTTCAGCAACTCCCAGGCGCTGGGCAAAGTGGTGGCGGACAGCGCCGAGGCACACGGCCTGACCGTGGATGGCATCGTCACCGACGTGGATCTCGACGCCGGTATGTCCCTGGCGCTGCCGGCCCTCCGCCGCAGCCTCGAGCACGCCCTCGCGTCCGACGCCGTCCACTCCGTGGTGGCCGCCCTGCTGCCGGTGCGCGGCCTGACGGTGGACCACATCGCCGAGGTTCTGGCCGAATGCTCCGCCGCCGCCGGAAAACCGGTAGTCGCTGCCTTCACCGGCATCCTTGACCCCTCCATCTACGTGGAGGGCATGGTGGGGGCCCAGACGCAGACAGTGCCCTGCTTCTCGAACGCCGGCGCGGCTGTGGCTGCGCTCGCCGCCGTGGTGCGCTACGCGGAATGGGTGGGACGGGACCCAGGCCACTTTGTCCAGCCCGAAGGCTGCGATCCGGAAGGCGCACGGATCCTGCTGGATCAGCTTTTAGGCGATGTCCACGGGGAGCAACTCAAGACCCTGGAACCGGCGTACGCGGCAGAGCTGCTGGCGCACTACGGCATTGCGGTGCTGCCGTCCGCCGGGTTCGACTCAGAAGATGAGGCCGTTGCCGCCGCCGCCAGGCTGGGCTGGCCGGTCGCGCTGAAAACCACGGACCCGGCACTTCGCCACCGCCTCGACCTGGGCGGAGTCCGCCTCGACATCGAGGACCCGGATTCCCTGCGCCGCAACATCGTGCAGATGCGGCGCTCGCTGGCACCTTACGGTTCCCGGGCACTGGAGTTGCAGTCCATGGCTCCCGTGGGGCAGGCGTGCACGTTCCGGGCCATTGAGGATCCGCTGCTGGGGCCGGTGGTCTCCTTCGGCCTGGCCGGGGATGCCGTCAATCTGCTGGATGACTGGGCGCACAGGGTGCCTCCACTGTCCGCCGCCGACGTGAAGGACTTCATCCGTGGACCCCGTGCTGCCCGCAAACTTTTCGGCTACCAAGGCCTTCCCGCCGTGGATATTGACGCCTTGGAGGACGTCGCCGCGCGGCTGGCCT
This sequence comes from Pseudarthrobacter xylosi, assembly GCF_055412765.1. Lineage (NCBI taxonomy): Bacteria > Bacillati > Actinomycetota > Actinomycetes > Micrococcales > Micrococcaceae > Pseudarthrobacter > Pseudarthrobacter xylosi. The sequence continues at coordinate 133,700 of NZ_JBVAYT010000008.1, forward strand.
GGATGAAGGACAACCATCCGGAGATAGCGCTGGTGGAATTCAACCCTGTTCTCTGCGGAGTCCAGGGTGTGTCCATCCTGGCCGCAGATATCCGGATCGGCAACGCGGCCCAGCGCACGGACAGTGCCCGCAGGGCCATGCTCGGCTGAGCGCGGTTAGCATGTCCCCGGCCGATCTGTGAAAATGGGGGAATGAGCTCACAGCCTTCCCCGTCGACGCCTTCCCCCTCCGGCAGTGACAACCAGGCAACCCGCCCCCACAGCTCACACAGCCACACGCCCCAGGGCCAGAGCCTGGACGGTGCGCTCCAGAAGGCCGGTTTCTACCCGCGCCTGGTGGCCGACGTCGTTGACGATGCCCTGGACGGCCGCGAATGCATGGCCCACCTGGTGCACCTGGAAACCCACTTTGACCGGGCCGAGGTCCGCCGCCACATCACCGTGCTGGTCCTGACCGCGGACATGCTGGTGATCACCCACGTCGATGACCAGCAGCTGGATGACGCCGGCGAACAGATTGTGGCCCAGATTTCCACCGAATCCGTGCCCGTCGCTCAGATCCGCTCCGTGGTCCTGAGCTACATGTACTCCCAGCCGCAGGACTACAAGCCCTCGGATCCGGTCCGGGAAGTAACCCTCGCCATTGCCTGGTCCGGCGGCCAGCGGCTGGACATGGGGCCCGCGAGCTGCGGAGACCCGCAGTGCGAGGCAGACCACGGGTACAGCGGCACCATTGCCCAGGAGGACATCGTCCTCCGGATCAGCGCTGAAGCCGACGGTCCGCAGGCCGTCCAGGACGCCAAACTCTTCGCCCGCGCCCTGCGGGCCGTGAACACCGGCTCCACCGCTCCGGTGGCGCACGCCGGCCAGACGCTCCCGCCCCGGCCCCGGACAGGTGTGTTCGGAAACAGGCTTAGCCGCGGGCACCAGCAGCGCTGAAATGCCTGACCAAGGGAAAGCAACAGTCTCCTCGGCCGCTTCCGCAGCGGTTTCCCAAGGGGCCGCCGCGCAGCTGGGCATGCCGCCCGCGCCCGCCTTTGGCCGGCGGTCCATCGCGGACGTCCTCACCAGCGCGGCCGCAAGCCTCGGTGTAGAAGGTTTCACTAACACCCTGGGCCTTCCGCCGGCGTCACGCGTCTGCGTGGTCCTGGCCGACGGCCTGGGACGGAACCTGCTGAAACAGAAGTCCGCCCACACCCCGTTCCTGCGCTCCGTTATGCAGTCCGGTCAGGGCGAAGTTCCGGTATGGCTGGACTCCACGTTCCCCTCAACCACGGCCGCTGCCCTGGCCAGCTTCGGCACCGGCCTCCCGCCCGGCCAGCACGGAATGGTGGGCTACGACGTCCTGGACCCGGACCAGGACAAGGTGGTCAACATGCTCGGCAACTGGGATGCCAAGGTGGACCCCGCCGAGTGGCAGCCGTTCCCTACCGTCCTCGAACGGGCCGCCGAATCAGTCAATGTGACCACCGTCAGCCTGCCGCAGTTCGGCGACTCGCCCATGACCCAGGCGGCCCTACGCGGCGGAAATTTCATCCCGGGGGTGACCGCCCACGCCCGCACGGCAGCCGCCGCTGAAGCCATGGATACCGCCGGAAAGTCTCTGATGTACTTCTACGTCAACGAACTGGATAAGGCAGGCCACCGTCACGGCTGCCAGTCTGAACAGTGGGAACACCAGCTCGAAGAACTCGACGCAACCATCAAACGGCTCCACGCCTCGCTTCCGGCCGGGACCACAGTGCTGCTCACGGCGGACCATGGGATGCTCGACGTCCCCGAACAGCAGCGGATCGACTTCTCCGCGGACGCGTCGCTCGTTGACGGTGTGCGGCATACAGCGGGGGAGCCACGGATGGTCCACCTCTACCTCGAGGATCCGGCGGACACCGCAGGCCGGGAGCGCTTGTTGGGCGCGTGGCGTGCCCGTTTCGGCGACAGGATCTGGGCCTTTACCCGGGAGGATGCCATCGCCGCCGGACTGTTCGGAACGCTGCGCCCCGCCGTCGGTCCCCGGATTGGCGACATCATGATTGCCGCGCGAGATGCCCTGGCGCTCTACGACACCCGCCGCGGGCGCCCCGCCGCCATGGAAGTGGTGGGCCAGCACGGCTCGCTGACCAAAGCTGAACGCGAAGTGCCGCTGCTGTGCTTTGCGGCCGAAGGCAGGCCACGGCGACGCTGAGGCGTCAGTCCCGCTTGGTCCCGAAGACGATCTCGTCCCAGCTGGGAACAGTGGAGCGCTTCGGTTTCGCGGGCTGCCGTTCAGGCTGGTCCGCGTCATGGTCGTGGTGCTGGCCGGATCCTGCGTCATCGGGGCCGGCCGTGTAGGCTGCCCGGCGCGGGCTTCCGCCGCCCAGCAGTTCGTCAAGGCCAACGTTCGGCGCGGGACGCCCCGAACCGGACTCGCCGGGGGCACCCTGTCCTGCGGGACGGAGCGGGGACGCCACAATGGTGATTTCCCTCGTGTCGGTACTGACGCCGTCGTGCAGTTTCAGGACGTCATCATCGTCAGAGTCCCGGTGCGGCGGAATGAGGCTCAGCCGGGACAACATTGACGGCCGGGCGTCGCGCTTGCGGGTGAGGGGATCTGGAGTGGCGGCAGGCGCGGCGTCGTCCGGGGCGCTGGACTCGGCGGGAGCTGCCTCGCGGATTTCCGGCTCGCGGTATTTCTGGTCCCTGGATTCCGGTTCCACTTCCGAAGGGCGTGGATGGGCGGCCGGCACGCCGTGGGTCAGCAGCAGTGCCAGGGCGTCGTCCGCGTCTTCGTCGACTCCGAGGCGCTGGCCTCGGCGTGAACGGAGCATATCGAGGAGGCCGTCGGATTCCCTGGCCGGCGGTACGGCTTGCGGACCGGTCGAATTGCGGGCGGCCGCAGCTTCCGCATCGGTTTCGAAGTCGAATGGCCGGTCCGAGACCGCCGTGAGGCGGCGGGCCGGGACGGGACCGTCAAGCGGCTCCAGCTCACTGAGTTGCTGAGCCCAGCGGTTGGCGTTCTGCAGCGACTTGCGGACCGGACTGAACGTCCATTGCGCAGGAGGGTCCTCGCCGATGCCGGCGGTGCCGTCCCTTTTGGTTTCAAAACGGGCCACCACGGTCCAGTTGCCGTCCTGGCGGCGCCAGGAATCCCATTCCACGGTGGAAGGCTCAACCCCGTGGGCGGAGAGCCGGTGGTTGACCATGTCCTGGAGGGACGCCGGGTTGTCGCCAAAAACGGAGCGGTAGGTGTCATGGCCGGGAGAGGGCGAAGCGACTTCGACCTTCCGCGCCTGCTGCGCGACATACTCCCGCTCGGCAAGGACAGGGCCTTCATACCGCTCTACTTTTGCGAGGGGCAGCCCGGAAAGCTCAGCGACGTCCGCTGCGGTGGCGCCGCTGCGGATCCGTGCCTGGATGTCCCGCGGGGACATGGCAATGGGCGCGGCCGCGGAAGCGGTCTTCGCCGAAGACCGGCTGGCCGCCCGCAGTGCTTCATCGACTGGCAGCTGGAACATCTCGCCGCCGGCACCGCTCAACAGGAGATGCTCCCCGTCGTCGTGTACGCCTACAAGCCGTAGATCCTGCATACAAATCCTCCACCCTGGCATTACTATCAATCGAAACTCTGCCACTCGCCGGCACCTATTTGGGTTAGGAGCGAGGGCGCGCCGCGATATTCCGGCACTTTCGGACATCGTTGCGGCCAGCGGCACGCGTTTCAGGAGTACTGGCCGTCCGGACCCGCGCAGAAGTCTGGATATTGGTACCTGCCCGGCGAAAGTTGTGCCCCGCGCGGGCACAAGACCGCACCGAGGAGTCGCTGGAGAATCTGAAAGCCGGCAATCTGAGAACCCGACGGCCGCTACTACTGCAAGGAGTGCGAGGGCTGATCCTGGGCGCCTCTTTCCGCAGGGGTGCCTATTTCCGCGAAAGCGCGGCTGTGAGTTCCTCGGGCCGCTTGGACGACGTCAGCCAATAGGGGGTCCGGTCTGACGGGTCGGTAATTTCGATCCGCACCACCGGGTCGATCCAGCCGCGGATGCACAGATAGGCGAGGCCGTTGAGCCGGGTCCCCCGCTGGGCCGTGGCGTCCTTGCCGCGGAACGGCGCCACTTCGCCGACGAAGCGGCGCTCGATGGTGGCGCGTCCAACCGTCAAGGCGTCAGCGGTGACCAAAATGGTTGGGGTGGACAGCACCAGCAGGACAGCCATGATCGTGAACAGGACGCCGGCGGCCGTGTAGCCGGCAGCCATGCTGATCGGGGCGAAAACGAGGATCCCGGCACCGGAGATGCCCGCCGCGATAACCCAGATCCACACGTTCGGCCACAGCCTCTCCCGGAAAACAGCCGGGGTGCCGGCAGAGGGGGCGTCAGGGATGGGCGCGGTGGAGCTGGATTCGGGCATGCCACCAGCTTTCCACCTTTGGCTGGCTATTTCATCTTGGGCTCACCCTGCCTCGGCCTTCCGTCCCATTGAATCTAGGACGGAACTGCGGCTGGGCGTTAGAGTGAGTGACTGTGACTGACGAACTTGCCACTGTTGAAACCGTTCCTGACAATCAGCTGTCCGGCTCTGCGCCGGATACAGCCGCAGCCTACGGGTCCCCGACGCTTCAGGTGCAGCTGAAAATGCTCGACGTCGGGCTGGAGGCGCCGTCCTACGCCCACCCTGGCGATGCGGGGGCTGACCTGCGGGCCCGCGAAGATGTGGTCCTGGAACCGGGGGAGCGGAAGTTGGTGGCGACGGGCGTTTCCATCGCACTGCCGGACGGCTTTGTTGCCCTGATCCACCCGCGCTCCGGACTGGCCACGAAGCACGGGCTGACCATCGTCAATGCGCCGGGCACCGTGGATGCCGGCTATCGCGGGGAAATTTCCGTGACCCTCCTCAATACCGATTCCAGGAACGCCATCGAGCTCCGGCGCGGCGATAGAATTGCACAGATGGTGATCCAGCGGGTGGAATATGCGCAGTTTGTTCCCGTCAATGAATTGAGCGAATCGGTGCGGGGAGCCGGCGGATTCGGTTCCACCGGCGGCTTTGCCTCGCCAAACGCCTGACACCCGCCGACGACGGCAACCAGCGGTGGTTGCCCGTGGCAGCTACGACTTCCGACGGGACCTCCGGGCCGGCGAGTCACTTTCACAACTAAGGAGACAAACCCCATGGTTTTTGGGCTCGGCAGGAAATCCAAGAAGGACCAATCGGCCAGCCCGGACGAATCCAAGGCTGCGGCGGAATCAACGGATTCCGCTGACGTGGCCTCGGCGGACGCCGGGCGCCGGGCCGCAGGCCCCTTTGATGTTTCCGAGGTCTCCAGCCGCGACGGCTACGTTGACCTCGGTGCGCTGCTGATCACCCCGAGCGAGGGGCTCCAGCTCCGGCTCGAAGTTGAGGAAGCCACCCAGCGCGTGGTCGCCGTGACCATGGACCTGAACGGCTCGAGCCTTCAGCTGCAGGCGTTCGCTGCGCCCAAGACCGAGGGACTGTGGGACGAGATCCGCGAACAGATCGGTCAGTCCGTGGGAAGCCAGGGCGGACAGGTTGAAGAAGTCCAGGGTGGCTTCGGAACCGAACTGATCGCCAAACTGCCTGCCGGTGCGCAGGACGGCAGCCAGGGCTACCGGGTGGCGCGCTTCATCGGCATCGACGGTCCGCGATGGTTCCTGCGTGGCGTCCTGGGCGGCCCGGCAGCGATGGAGCGCGAGGCTGCGGCACCGCTTGAGTCACTGTTCCGCCAGATTGTGGTTATCCGGGGTGACAGCCCCATGCCGCCCCGGGACCTGCTGCAGCTGCGCCTGCCCAAGGACGCCAGCGTCACCCCGCCGCCTGGTGCCCCGGAATTCAATGCCCTCGAATTCAAGGGCCCCGAACGTGGTCCGGAAACCACCCAGATTGGCTGATTCCCGCCTAGGTCCTGCGGAGTCCTCCCCGGTCGGGGGGATGCCGGTCAGCAGACTGCCGGAACGGGGGAGGGTGGTGTGCCACGGGCACATCGAATCGGTCACCTACATGCCCGCGGACCAGAATGCGGCTTTCACCGCCATCGTCTCGGACCCCGACTTTCGCCAGTCCGGCGCCAAGCCGGCCCAGGGAAAAGGCGGCCGCCTGCGTGTTGTTTGGCTGGGGCGGCGAAGGGTGCCGGGCATCGAAGCCGGGACCGAAGTCCGCCTTGAGGGCATGCTGTCCCAAAGCCACGGCCTGCCCACCATGTTCAATCCACGCTATGAAATACTTTCCCGCCAGGAGCACGAATGACCTCGCCCCAGCAGCCTGAGCCTGCCAACCAGCCCGAGCCGTCCACCGTGAAGGGTTTCGCTGAGGGCTACGCGGCCAAAGCCGGCCTGCACCGCACCCATGACGGCCGGATCGATGTCCTCAAAAGCGCCGGCGGACTGCAGGGCATCGCCGAGAGCATTGTCCCCGGCCTGGTTTTCCTGATCGCGTTCACCATTACCCGGGACCTGACACCGTCGCTGGTGGCCGCGCTGGCCTCCGCCGCCGTCTTTACGGTGGTGCGCCTCGTCCAGCGGCGCCCGCTGACCCAGGCCCTCGCCGGAGTGGTGGGGGTGGGCATCTCGGCCTGGCTCGCCAACACCACGGGCAAGGCCGAGGATTTCTACCTCCCGGGCTTCTTCACCAACACTGCCTACATTCTCGCCATGGTCATTTCCATCGCGATCAAGTGGCCGGTGGCCGGCCTGCTGTTCGGGATCATCCGCAACGAAGGGTTGGACTGGCGCAAGGACCCCGCGCGGCTTAAAGCGTACCGCCTGGGCACGTGGGTCATCGTGGCGGTCCTGGTACTTCGGCTGATCGTCCAGGTTCCCCTGTACCTCATGGGCGAGGACGGACTGGCCGCCTTGGCCACCACCCGCCTGATCATGGGGGCGCCGCTGTACATTCTGGGCGTCTGGATCGCTTGGCTTGTCACCCGGCCCGAACCGGCGGACGCAACGGCCCCGCCGTCGGATCAGCCCTCGAAGCCGCCGTCCTCCGACGCCTGAGTTTCGGCAGGCTGCACGCCTTCGGACTCCCCGGCGCGTTCCTCCTCCGACTCCTCTGCTGATTCGGGTGAGAGTAGCGCACGCAACTCGTCCTCAGCCGCGATGGTGGTGACGAAGAACAGTTCGTCGCCGCCATCAATGACATCGTCACGGCTGGGAGTGATGGGCGCGTGGTCCCGGAGGATTGCCACCAGCGTGGCGTCCTCGGGCCAGTGGATGCCGCCGACCGTCACGCCGATGACGTGGGAATCGTGCGGGACCGTGAACTCCACCAGTGAAGCGACGCCGGTCTGCAGAGTCAGGAGCCGGACAAGGTCGCCGATCTCCACCGCTTCCTCCACAAGCGCCGTCATCAGCTGGGGGGTGTTGACAGCGACGTCCACGCCCCAGGAGTCATTGAACATCCAGTCGTTCTTGGGGTTGTTGACCCGGCCCACTGTACGGCCAACCCCGAATTCGGTCTTGGCCAGGAGCGAGACCACCAGGTTCACCTTGTCATCTCCCGTGGCTGAAACAACGACGTCGGCATCCTCCACTTTCGCTCCCTGCAGGGTGCTGAGTTCGCAGGCGTCGCCCACCAGCCAATGCGCGCCGCGCAGCCCGCTGCGGCCGATGACCTCAGGCTTGAGGTCGATCAGCAGGATTTCGTGCTTGTGGGCCAGCAGTTCCCGGGCGATCGATGACCCGACGCTGCCGGCGCCGACGATAACAACTTTCACTACAACTCCTTGGCAGGTGCTTTGGCCAGGATCTGGGCGACCTGGGAACTGCGGTCCACCGGCAGCATGGCATGGACGGTGTCGCCGTCCTGGTAGGAAGTCCCGGTTTCCGGAAGCATGCCTTCGCCGAACCGCGTGAGGTACGCCACCCGGATATCGGCAGCCTTTTCGACCGCGCTGATCCGGTGGCCGATCCAGCCTGCATCCAGGTCCACTTCGGCGAGGACCAGCCGGCCGGAAGGTTCACGGAAATCGCCGGCGAGGTGCTGTTCGGGCAGGATGCGGCGCAAGACCTGGTCCGCGCTCCACCGGACGGCTGCAACGGTGGGGATGCCGAGCCGCTGATAGATTTCTGCGCGGCCGGGGTCGTAGATCCGGGCCACAACGTGGGGGACATGGAACGTCTCGCGCGCCACACGGGTGGCCAGGATGTTGGAGTTATCACCGCTGGAAACGGCGGCGAAGGCGTAAGCCTCGGCCACGCCGGCCTGCTGGAGCGTGTCCCGGTCGAAGCCCACCCCGGTGACTTTGCGTCCGGTGAAGCCCTGCCGAAGCCGGCGGAACGCGCGGTCGTCCTGGTCGATGATGGCGACGGAATGACCGGCGTCCTCCAGCGTATGCGCCAGGGTGGCCCCCACCCGGCCACATCCCATGATCACGAAATGCGCCACCGTGTCTCCCTAACTTCCGTAGCCTGTTGCTGCTCCTAGAACTCTACCGGCAGCGCACGTGCTCCAGCCGCCCGGACGCCGTCATGACATGGGCGGGGAATCAGACTAGCTTTGTGGAGTGCTGACAATATTGAATGCCGTGAAACGGGTCCTGGTGGGCAGGCCCTTCAGGAATGACAGGCTCGCCCATACGCTGCTTCCCAAACGGATAGCACTTCCGGTCTTCGCCTCCGACGCACTGTCCTCCGTGGCCTACGCGCCCGATGAAATCCTGCTCACCCTGGCCCTGGCCGGCGTGAGTGCAGTGGCCTTTTCGCCGTGGGTGGGCCTGGCCGTCATGGTGGTCCTCCTCACGGTGGTGGCCTCTTACCGGCAGAACGTCCACGCATACCCTTCCGGCGGCGGAGACTACGAGATCGCCAACGAAAACCTGGGCAAGTTTTCCGGGCTGACTGTGGCCTCGGCGCTCCTGGTGGACTACGTCCTGACGGTGGCCGTCTCCATGTCCTCCGCGGCCACCTACCTCACCACGGCTGTGCCTGCCCTGCATGGGCAACAGGCCCTGTTCGCCACCATCGGCGTCGTGATCCTGGCCCTTGTTAACCTCCGAGGCATCAAGGAGGCCGGCAGTGTTTTCGCCGTCCCCACCTACATTTTTATGGCCGCGATCCTCGGGATGACACTGGTGGGCATCTTCCAGGCCGCCACCGGCCAGCTGGGCGAAGCGCCGTCGGCGGCCTTCGAGATTGTGCCGGCACCCGGTTTCGATGAAGGGCTGGTGGGCCTGGCCGGCGCCTTCCTCCTGTTGCGGGCGTTCTCCTCCGGCGCTGCCGCCCTGACGGGAGTTGAAGCCATCAGCAACGGTGTGCCCAACTTCAAGGTGCCCAAGAGCAAAAACGCAGCCACAACGCTGCTGCTGCTCGGCGTCATAGGAGCCACCATGCTGGCGGGCATTATGTACCTCGCCAACGCCACCAAGGTCCACATCGTGCTGGACCCGGCCACGGAATTTTTGATGGACGGGCTTCCGCTGCCCGAGGGCTACATCCAGAGCCCGGCCATCAGCCAGATCGCGCAGACTGTTTTCGGGCCGGGGTCCATCGCCTTCTTCATCGTGGTGGCCGCCACGGGTGTGATCCTGGTTTTTGCCTCGAACACCGCTTTCAACGGCTTTCCCGTACTCGGTTCCATCCTCGCCCAGGACGGCTACCTGCCGCGCCAGCTGCGGACCAGGGGGGACCGCCTGGCGTTCAGCAACGGTGTCCTGGCCTTGGCCGCCGGTGCGCTGGTGCTGATCCTCGCGTTCAACGCCGATGTCACCAAACTGATCCAGCTCTACATCGTGGGCGTCTTTATCTCCTTCACCCTCAGCCAGCTGGGCATGATCCGGCACTGGGGGAGGCACCTCAAGCTGGCCAAGGACAAAGCCACCCGACGCCGGATGGTCAAGTCCCGCACCATCAACACCATCGGGTTCGGCATGACGGCCCTCGTGCTGGTGATCGTCCTGATCACCAAGTTCCAGCAAGGCGCGTGGATTGCCCTGCTGGCCATGCTGGTGCTGTTCCTGATCATGTGGAGTATCCGGGCGCACTATGACAATGTGGCCAAGGAGCTGGCCGTGGACGAGGATTCGTCGCCGCGGGCCCTGCCCACCAGGGTGCACGCGGTATTGTTGGTGTCCCACGTGCGCAAGCCTGTGTTGCGGGCCTTGGCCTACGCGCGGGCCTCGCGGCCGTCGCGGCTGGACGCCATCACGGTGGACATCGACGCAGAGGAAACAGCGCACACGGTGGCCGACTGGGAAAAGCTGGAAATCCCCGTGCCGCTGACCGTGCTTGCCAGCCCCTACCGCGAAACCATTACACCCATCATGGAATACGTAAAGAACATGCGCCGTGATTCCCCCCGCGACCTGATCGTGGTCTATATCCCCGAATACGTGGTCGGCAAATGGTGGGAACAGCTGGTTCACAACCAGACAGCATTGCGCATCAAAACCCGGCTGCACTTTGAACCTGGCGTGATGGTGGCCAGTGTCCCGTGGCAGCTGAAATCGTCCGAAGAAGCCAAAAACATGCAGGATATCCGATGAACCCCCAGACCCAGACCCACTCCGCAGCTGCCACGCCAGCCCCCACCGAACTGGTGCTCGACGTCGGTCCGGTGGCCCACGGCGGCCATTGCGTGGCCCGCCACGAGGGCAGGGTGATCTTCGTCCGGCACGGCATCCCCGGCGAAAAAGTACGCGTCCGCCTCACTGACGCGGGGGAGTCGGCCAAGTTCTGGCGCGCCGACGTTGTTGAGGTGCTCGAGGCCTCCCCGGACCGGGTGGAGCACTTCTGGCGTCCGGCGGACTCCCTCCGCGCCTGGGCCCACGGGCATCCGCCGGTGGGCGGCGCCGAATTCGGCCACATCTCACTGACCCGCCAGCGCGCGCTCAAGTCGGCGGTACTGGCCGAACAGCTTCAGCGGCTCGCCGCCGTTGAACGCCTGCCCGGTGGACATGGCCACGGCCAGGACACAGTAAACCTCGTTGAGGCCGTGGACGGGAGCGGGGCGGATTCCGGCCAGGGGACGGAGTCAACTTACGACGCCGGCACTGGACTGGGGTGGCGGACGCGCGCCAGCTTCTCGGTGACCCCGGGCGGCAAGCTTGGCATGCATGCGCACCGATCAGACCACATTATTGCTGTCAGGGAGATGCCGCTCGCAACGGAGGGCATCAACAGGCTGCGCTTGTGGGACCTCGACCTGACAGGCATCGAGCGCGTGGAGGTAGCGGCGCCGTCGAACGGTTCACGCCCACTGGTGCTGCTGGCACCGGCGCCGGGCACCAAGCCCAAGCGGCTCAGCGCCATCGCGGCCCAGCTTCCGGACAACGTTTCGGTGGCCACTTTCGACCCCCTGACCGGGGAGGTTACGCAGCTGCGGGGCCGGACCTGGGTCCAGGAGACCGCGGCCGGCCACGACTACCGGGTCAGCGGCGCAGGTTTCTGGCAGATCCACCGCGACGCGCCCGGGACACTTGTGGGGGCCATCACAGAATTTCTCCACACCGGCGGATTCCTGGAGCCGGGTTCCGTCGTGGCGGACCTCTACGCCGGCGCAGGGCTCTTCACCGCTCCGCTGGCTGACGCGGTGGGGGAGACCGGGTCAGTTCTCTCGGTCGAAGGTGCGCCGGGAACCAGCCGGGACGCCCGCAAGAACCTTCACGGTGCGCCGCAGGTGGAGATCGAGCTCGGCCGGGTGGAACGTGTCCTCCGCCAAAAGCCGCGGAATTTCGACGCCATCGTGCTGGATCCGCCCCGCGCCGGCGCCGGGAAGCCCGTGGTCAGCCAGCTGATCGCGGCCGGCCCCCGCGCCATCGCCTACGTATCCTGTGATCCGGCATCGTTTGCCCGGGATGTTGGGTACTTCCAGCAGGCAGGCTGGTCCCTGGCGGGCCTGCGGGCCTTCGATCTCTATCCGCACACCCACCACTTGGAGACGGTGGCCTTGCTGACGCCGGGTCCGTGATGCTACTAGGATTGCGGTAGTAATCCCCCGTCGCGCACCGTACTCTCGGTTGAGTATTCACGGCTGACCTCCTGCAATTTTTGTGGCCAGCACTAATTAGGCCTGCCTAACTAGAAAGCGGTCTACCGCGCGACAAAGATGAAACTGTTGCGAGAGGAGTCCTGCGATGAGCACTGTGGACAGCTTCGGTTCAAAAGGCAAACTTAATGTAGCCGGAACCGAATACGAAATTTTCCGGTTGAACTCCGTTGAAGGTGCAGAAAACCTTCCGTTCAGCCTCAAGGTATTGCTTGAAAACCTGTTGAGGACCGAGGACGGCGCGAACATCACGGCCGATCACGTGCGTGCCTTGGCTGGCTGGGATCCTAATGCCCAGCCCGATACAGAAATCCAGTTCACGCCTGCCCGCGTGATCATGCAGGACTTCACCGGCGTGCCCTGCGTGGTGGACTTGGCGACAATGCGTGAAGCGGTCAAGGAACTCGGCGGTGACCCCAAGCGGGTTAACCCGCTGGCTCCGGCGGAAATGGTCATTGACCACTCCGTGCAGATCGACGCTTTCGGTAACTCCGGCGCACTGGAGCGCAACATGGAGATCGAATACCAGCGCAACGGCGAGCGATACCAGTTCCTGCGTTGGGGCCAGACCGCATTCGATGACTTCAAGGTTGTTCCTCCGGGAACCGGCATTGTGCACCAGGTCAACATCGAGTACCTGGCGCGCACGGTCATGACCCGTGAAATCGACGGCGTCCTCCGGGCCTACCCGGACACCTGCGTTGGCACCGACTCGCACACCACCATGGTCAACGGCCTGGGAGTCCTGGGCTGGGGCGTTGGCGGCATCGAAGCCGAAGCGGCCATGCTGGGACAGCCCGTTTCGATGCTCATCCCGCGTGTTGTGGGCTTCAAGCTGACCGGGTCCATCCCTGCCGGCGCCACCGCCACCGACGTGGTGCTGACCATCACCGAGCAGCTGCGCAAGCACGGTGTTGTGGGCAAGTTCGTCGAATTCTACGGCGAAGGCGTCGCGGCTGTGCCGCTGGCCAACCGCGCCACCATCGGCAACATGAGCCCGGAATTCGGCTCCACCGCCGCAATGTTCCCCATCGACGACGTCACATTGGACTACCTGCGCCTCACCGGCCGCTCGGACGAAAATGTGGCACTCGTGGAGTCCTACGCCAAGGAACAGGGCCTCTGGCACGATGCTTCCCGCGAGATCAAGTTCTCCGAGTACCTCGAGCTGGACCTGTCCACGGTTGTTCCCTCCATCTCTGGCCCCAAGCGTCCCCAGGACCGCATTGAGCTGACGGATGCCAAGGAACAGTTCCGCAAGGACATCCACAACTACGTCGCCATCGAAGACGGCAGTGTGGACGAGTCCCTGGACGAATCCTTCCCGGCATCGGACGCCCCGTCGTTCACGCACGCCGACTCGCACACCACCGAGACCAGCCGTATTGTGTCCGCAGCGAACGGCGCCCACGGGCGTCCGTCCAACCCGGTGCATATCAAGACTGAAGACGGCCGCGAGTTCGAACTGGACCACGGAGCGGTATCCATCGCCTCGATCACGTCCTGCACCAACACGTCCAACCCCTCGGTGATGCTGGCCGCAGCCCTGCTGGCCCGCAACGCCGTCGACAAGGGCCTGACCTCGAAGCCGTGGGTCAAGACCTCCGTGGCCCCCGGGTCCAAGGTTGTCACCGACTACTACAACAAGTCGGGTCTGACCCCGTACCTGGAGAAGCTTGGCTTCTACATCGTCGGCTACGGCTGCGCCACCTGCATCGGCAACTCCGGCCCGCTGGACGCCGAAATCTCCGAGGCCATCCAGGCCAACGACCTTTCCGTCACCGCGGTGCTTTCCGGTAACCGCAACTTCGAAGGCCGGATCAACCCGGACGTGAAGATGAACTACCTGGCCTCCCCGCCGCTGGTCATCGCTTACGCCCTGGCCGGTTCCATGGACTTCGACTTCGACACCGATTCCCTGGGCAAGGACGAAGCCGGCAACGACGTCTTCCTGAAGGACATCTGGCCCAACCCGGTTGAGGTCCAGCAGGTCATCGATTCCTCGATCGACAAGGACATGTTCGCCCGCGGCTACGAGGGCGTCTTTGAGGGCGACGCGCGCTGGAAGGCGCTCGACACCCCGGCTGGCGACACCTTCGCCTGGGATCCGAACTCCACTTACGTCCGGAAGCCCCCGTACTTCGATGGCATCAAGGCGCAGCCGGAACCCGTCCAGGACATCTCCGGCGCACGCGTGCTGCTGAAGCTGGGCGATTCGGTCACCACCGACCACATCTCCCCGGCCGGTTCCTTCAAGTCGGACACTCCCGCCGGCCAGTACCTGCTGGCCAACGGTGTGGAGCGCAAGGACTTCAACTCCTACGGCTCACGCCGTGGCAACCACGAAGTCATGATCCGCGGCACGTTCGCGAACATCCGCATCAAGAACCAGATCCTGGACGGCGTCGAAGGTGGCTTCACCCGCGACTTCACCCAGGCTGACGGCCCGCAGGCATATGTCTACGACGCCGCCCAGAACTACCAGGCAGCCGGCACCCCGCTGGTGGTCCTGGCGGGCAAGGAATACGGTTCCGGATCCTCGCGTGACTGGGCAGCGAAGGGCACCGCCCTCCTGGGCGTCAAGGCCGTCGTCGCCGAGAGCTACGAGCGTATCCACCGCTCCAACCTGATCGGCATGGGCGTCCTGCCCCTGCAGTTCCCGGCGGGAGAATCCGCGGCGACCCTGGGCCTGACCGGCACGGAAACCTTCGCGGTTGAGGGCGTCACTGCCCTGAACGAAGGCACCACGCCGAAGACCCTCAAGGTCACTGCCACAGCAGAAGACGGCTCCGCCAAGTCCTTCGATGCAGTACTCCGCATCGATACTCCGGGCGAAGCCGACTACTACCGCAACGGCGGCATCCTGCAGTACGTCCTGCGCCAGATCTCCGCTAACTAGCCGGAATCTGAACCCACGCAGCACTCTTTCGAAGCCCCGGCCGGTCACCAACCAGCCGGGGCTTCGGCTTTGCATTTTCTGCGAAGCGTTAGAGTTAACAGGCACGTCTACCACCCGAAGGAGGGGTCATTGGGAATCTTGGACACCATCCGGAATCCGCAGGACCTGAACCAGCTGACACAAGAGCAGCTCGAACAGCTGGCCGCTGAGGTCAGGAGTTTCCTGATCACCAACGTCTCCCAGACAGGTGGACACCTCGGCCCCAACCTCGGTGTTGTGGAACTGACCCTGGCCGTGCACCGCATCTTCGACTCGCCCCGGGACAGCATCGTGTTCGACACGGGCCACCAGTCCTACGTGCACAAGCTCCTCACCGGCCGGCAGGACTTCAGTACCCTGCGCCAGCAGGGCGGCATGTCCGGCTACCCGTCCCGCGCCGAGTCCGAGCACGACATTGTGGAAAGCTCCCATGCTTCCTCTTCCCTCTCCTGGGCGGACGGCATATCCCGCGCCAGGCAGCTCACCGGCGAGTCGGAGCGCTACACCGTCGCCGTCGTCGGAGATGGCGCGCTGACCGGCGGCATGGCCTGGGAAGCCATCAACAACATTGCAGCGGACAAGCGCCGCCGCGTGGTGATCGTTGTCAACGACAACGGCCGCTCCTACGCCCCCACAGTGGGGGGTTTCGCGGACTACCTGGCCTCACTGCGTCCCACCATCGACTCGTTCCGTGCAGCCCCTGCCTATGAGGGCACGCTGGACTGGTGGAAGAAGAAGCTCCAGAACAGCGGCCCCGTGGGCCAGTTCACCTACAAGAGCCTGCATGCCATGAAGAAGGGCATCAAGGACTGGTGGGCCCCGCAGGGCATGTTCGAAGACCTCGGCATGAAGTACATCGGCCCCGTCGACGGCCACAACCTGCAGGCCATGGAGCACGCCCTGTCCACGGCCAGGAACTACGCCGGACCGGTGATTGTCCACGCCATGACCGAAAAGGGCCACGGTTACGCCCCGGCCCGGGCCCATGAAGCGGACCAGTTCCACGCCGTGGGCATTATCGATCCGGAGACGGGTGAACCGACCGGAGTTTCCGGGGCACAGTCCTGGACGTCTGTTTTCGCTGACGAGATCGCGAAGATCGCCGATGAACGCCCCGACATCGTGGGCATTACCGGGGCCATGCTCATTCCCGTGGGCCTGCACAAGTTTGCGGCCAAGCACCCGGACCGGGTGATCGACGTCGGCATCGCCGAGCAGCATGCGCTGACGTCCGCCGCCGGCATGGCGTTCGGCGGGCTCCACCCCGTGGTGGCCGTGTATGCCACTTTCCTGAACCGCGCCTTTGACCAGCTCCTGATGGACGTGGCATTGCACAAAGCCGGCGTCACCATCGTGCTGGACCGAGCCGGCGTCACCGGCCCGGACGGGGCCAGCCACCACGGCATGTGGGACATGGCCATGGTCCAGATCGTGCCCGGACTCCACCTCGCCGCGCCCCGTGACGCCTCCCGGCTGCGCGAAGAACTCCGGGAGGCCGTGGCCATCAACGATGCCCCCACCGTGGTGCGCTTCTCCAAGGGCACCGTGGGCGCCGAAGTGGAAGCCATCGAACGGCTGGGCGACGGTGTTGACGTGCTGGCCCGCCGGCCGGCCGGGTCCACCGAAAACGATGTCCTGATCGTCAGCGTCGGAGCCATGTCCGAACTGGCGCTCGACGTCTCCAACCAACTGGGCGCCCAAGGCATCAGCACCACCGTGGTGGACCCGCGCTGGGTGCTGCCCGTACGGCGTTCCATCATTGCGCTTGCCTCCCACCACCGGCTGGTCATCTGCATCGAGGACGGTGTCCGGGCAGGCGGCGTCGGATCGCGCATCCGCCAGGAAATGCGGGCAGCCGGCGTTGACACCGCGCTGAACGAGGTGGGTCTCCCTGCAGAGTTCCTGGACCACGGCACGCGGAGCCAGGTGCTGGAGCGCGTCGGGCTGACGGCCCAGCAGATCACGCACGACGTCGTCGCCCAGGTTTTGGGCACAAAGGTCCCCTTCGCGCGCCCCCTGCCAGGCCAGGAGCACCCCACCACCGGCAGCCTGCCCATCCTGTGAGGGAAGAAGACGCACTGAAGTATCCGGCCGCCGTCGGGGATTCACACCCGGCGCGGCATACCAGCACCACCCGCGTCCCCGCGGAACTGCAGCCAGGCCAGCTGGTGGTGGCCCGGAACCGGAAATGGAACGGAAAAGCCCATTGGGTGGTCCCAGGCCGGTACCTCGGCGAGGACCGGCACGGCTGGTGGATTTTCCAGGGAACCAACGAATTCTGTTCGCGCCCCGGGGCTGCCTTCTACACCGCATCCGACGCCGTGCTGCTGGTACCGCGATCCGGAGACTGGGTGGCCACGTTCTACGACGACGCCCATCCGGCCGGGGTCAGGGTCTACGTTGACCTCGCCGTCGCCCACGAGTGGACGGACATCCGGCCCGCGGTCACCGAGTTCCACGTGATCGACATGGACCTGGACGTGATCCGCATGGCCGGCCGGGGCGTCTTCATCGATGACCAGGACGAGTTCGCCGAGCACCGCATCGCCATGAATTACCCGGACCGGCTGGTGGATGACATCCAGGCCGCCGCGGATGAGCTATATCAGGCCGTCAAGGCACAACACGCACCATTCGACGGAACAGACGTCGAATGGTTCACGAAGGGACGGTCATGAGCGGAATCATCAGGGTCTACAAACGGGACGACGAAGGAACACTGCACTTCCGTGAAGGCTGGTTCGACGAGGACTACAGCCAGTTTGTGATGAACTACGGCGTGGTGGGGCACCAGAGCAAAACCGAAGAGACCGATGTGGCCGATGCCGCCGCGGTGGAGGGCCTCATGGATGCCTTTGCCGTGCAGTGCGCGGAGGACGGCTTCGCCGAAATCCCCGACGAGGAGCAGTTCTGGGTAGTGGCGCAGTTCGCCCTCAAAACCAAGGAGGGCACCGACCGTGACCGCTACCTTGAGGAAAAGGCGAAAGACGCCCTCATCAGCCACTTGGCCTGGCGCGGCCTGGGAACCGTGGATCGCTCGGAGTTCAGCGACTACAAACTGAACATCTTCTGCCTCTGCCCCGACGTGAACAAGGCCGTCAGCGCCATCAAGGTCTGCAGCCGCGGCGAAGACCTCGACTTCACCAAGCTGAGCATCGGTGCCGCCTCCTACGGCGAACCGGACAACTTCAAGCTCAAGCACTCCGCGAAGCCTGCCAACACCTTCAGCCTCTAGAGGGGAAAACATGCCTGACTACCGACGCCTGGGAAACTCAGGGCTGACCGTCTCCGTCGTGGGGCTCGGCGGCAACAACCTGGGCCGCGCCAACACGGTGACCGAATCGCAGGCGGGGACTGACGCCGTCGTCCATGCCGCCCTCGACGCCGGCGTGACGCTTTTCGACGTCGCCGACAACTACGGGCGCGAGCCCGGACTCAGCGAGACGATGCTGGGCAAGGCGCTGGCCGGCAAGCGGGACGACGCGGTGGTAGCCACCAAATTCGGCATGGATGTCCGGGGTGCCAACGGCAACGACTTCGGAGCCAGAGGGTCCCGGCGCTACATTGTCCGGGCGGTGGAGGCCTCGCTGCGGCGGCTGGGCACGGACTGGATCGACCTTTACCAGTTCCACACGCCGGACTCCCTGACGCCCATCGAGGAGACGCTGAGCGCCCTTGATGACCTCGTCACGAGCGGCAAGGTCCGCTACATCGGACACTCCAACCGCGCCGGCTGGCAGATTGCCGAGGCCGAATTTGTTGCGCGGGCCGCCGGCGGCACGCGGTTCATCTCCACCCAGAACCACTACAACCTTCTGGACCGGCGCGCGGAGCAGGAGGTCACGCCGGCCGCCGAGGCGTACGGTATCGGTGTCCTGCCTTATTTCCCGCTGGCCAACGGCCTGCTGACGGGCAAGTATTCGCCGGGCACGGCTCCCGCCGGCTCGAGGTTGAGCCATACACGCACCAACATGGTGCACGACGCCGACTGGGACCAGCTCCAGCGCTTCAGTTCCTTCGCCGCAGAACGCGACCTGACCGAGATCCAGGTGGCCTTCTCCTGGCTCGCGGCCCAGGCTGCCGTCAGCAGCGTGATCGCCGGGGCCACCAGGCCGGAGCAGATCCGCCAAAATGCGGCTGCTGTCGCCTGGGTGCCGTCGCCGGCGGAGCTCGCGGAACTGGATGCGATCTTCCCGAAGGTCCCCCAAGTGGCTCTCTTCTAGGAACCCCGCCGATGACCAGGCTGCTGCTGGACGTGGATACCGGGATCGACGATGCCCTGGCCCTGGCCTATCTGGCGTCGTTGCCGGAGGTGGAATTCGTGGCCGTGACGGCGTCCCCGGGAAACGTGGATGCCCACCAGGTGGCGAGCAACACCCTCGCGTTGCTGGAGCTGTGCGGCAGGCCCAACGTGGAAGTCGCCGTCGGCGCCGTGGCCCCACTGGGCATCCCGCTGGTGACAACGCCGGAAACCCACGGCCCGCAGGGGCTGGGACATGCAGTCCTGCCTCCGCCGTCGGGTACGGTGTCGGCACGGCACGCCGCCGACGCCTGGGTGGACGCCGCCCGCGCCCATCCGGGGGAGCTCACAGCCCTGATCACGGCACCTCTGACCAATTTCGCCCTCGCCATCCGCCGCGAACCGCGGCTGCCTGAACTGCTGGGCAAGGTGGTCATCATGGGCGGCAGTTTCTTCCACCAGGGGAACACCACACCCACCGCAGAGTGGAACACGCACGTTGATCCGCATGCGGCCAAGGAAGTTTATGCCGCCTACCGGGGTCTTCCGGCGGACCGGCTTCCCATCGTCTGCTCCCTGGACACGACGGAGCGGATGGAGATGCGCCCGGAGCATGTGCGGCGGCTGGCCGCGGCGGCAGGCTGCGCCGTGGAGGAACTTGTGCTGCCGGAACAGGCCGAAGGGCTCAGGAGCGGATCCGATAACACCCTGGTGCGGCACCTGTCCGATGCGCTGCGCTTCTACTTCGAATTCCACCGGCGCTATGACCAGGGCTACCTGGCGCACGTCCACGACTACTTCGCCGCCGGCGTGGCAGCCGGCACCCTGGAATACAGCACCCGGCCGGCCACGGTGGACGTGGAGGTTGAGTCGGCCATGCTGATGGGGACCACCGTGGCGGACTACCGGAACCTGTGGAACCGGCCGCACAATGCCCGGATCGTCTCCGACAACAACCCGGCGCAGGCGTTCGACGAACTGGTGGGTTCCCTCGGGCGCCTGGCCCGGACGGTCGGCTGAGACCCAGCCCTACAGCGGCGCGTCTTCGGGCACCTCAACGTCCAGGGAAAGCAGGGCGTTCTCCACCACTTCGGTCAGGGCCGGGTGGATCCAGTAGGGGCCCCGCGCAAGCTGGTGGACAGACACGTCCGTTGCCATCGCCTGGACCAGCGGCTGGATCAGGAGCGAGGCCTCATGGCCCATGATGTGCGCGCCGAGCAGCCGGCCGGTGGACCGTTCCGCCACAAGCTTGACCACACCTTCGTCGTCCTCCATGGCCCAGCCGTACGCGGTGGAGCCGTAATCCTGGACGGCGGTGACAACGTCCGCCGCTGCTGCGGCCTTCTCCCTGGCTTCATCCTCGGTCAGGCCCACGGAGGCCACCTGGGGATTGCTGAAAACTGCGAACGGCACCGCTGTGTAGTCGATGGTCCGGAGCCGGTCCGGGTTTTCCAGGTTGTGCGCCACCACCCGGGCTTCCCGGTTGGCGACGTGTTTGAGCTGGTAGCTGTTGGCGATGTCGCCCAGGGCATAAACACCGTCAACGGGCCTGCCGCCGGCGAGGACCCTGAGGTTCGTGTCCACGGACAGGGTGTGGTCCTCATTCAGGTCAAAGCCGGCGGCGTCCACACTGAGCCGGTCCGTGTTCGGCACGCGCCCGGTGGCCATCAGGACGATGTCCGCCGCGATGCGCAGCTGTTTGCCGTCGCCGTCAGCGAAGACCACGGTGACGCTGCCGTCGGCGTTGTCCTCCACTGCCTTGAGCAAGTAGCCAAGCTTGAGCTTCCAGCGGCCAGCCGCCGCTGCGGCGAAGCGTCCGGCGATTTCGGCGTCGTTCCCCCGCAGCAGCCGCCGCGAACGGTTCACCTGGGTCACGTCGGCCCCGAAACCGTGGAACACGGCAGCGAACTCGGCGGCGATGTACCCGCCGCCAACCACCACCACCCGTTCGGGCGGACCATCGATGCGCATCACAGTGTCCGACGTGTGCACCTGCGGCAGGCCGATCCCGGGCACGTCGGGGAGCACAGCGCGGGAACCCGCGGCCACCACCACCCGGTCCGCGGTGAGCTCCACGCCCGAATCAGTGCTCAGCGACCGTGGACCGGTGAACCGGACGTGCTCCTGGTACAGGTCCACATGGGCCAGTTCATCGGCCCGGTACCGCCGGCCGGACTCGGAAATCGCGTCGATGCGGCCGAAAATCCTGTCCCGCAGTTCATTCCAGCGCACCTTGTCCAGGCTCAGGTCCACACCCAGCCGGGCGGCCTCCCGGGGCGCGGCGGCTAAGGACGCCGGGTAGACAAACATCTTTGTGGGGATACAGCCGGCGTTCAGGCACGTGCCGCCGAACACGCCGCCGTCGATCATGGCCACCTTCCTGTCGTCCCAGAACGGGGTGATCAGCGAATTGCCGGATCCGGATCCGATGATGGCCAGGTCGTAGTGGGGCATTTGTGCCTTTCGGGAAGTCCAGGCGGGCGGGCGGTCGGTTGACGAGCCCACTCCACATCGTACGACCGGGCTGCTGCCCGCGGATGCAGGGTGGTACCCAACATGTTGGCAGGGTTGCCGGCAAGGACGGGCACGGCGTGCGAACTCTCGGACGGTAGACTGGGCCGCGGACCCGGGCCGGCGCAGACGCCCCCGGCTGCCGCCGAGGTGACATAGGCGGCATTCCGCACCGCCCGGGCTACCGGGCGCCACTGCCTGCATCCCCAGAAGGAACGCCATGTCATCGCCCTCCCTCACGCTGCCGTCACATCCGCCGGCCACTGTCCGGAACCGCCGCCTGCTGGAAACCCTAGGAGCACTGGCCATCGCCGGCACCTATATTTACCTGGTCATGAACCAGCCTGCGGACATCACCGGTGGCCCGGGCAGCGCCTCGGCCCTGATCACCCTGTCGGGCTTCCTCGTGGGTGCGGTGCTGCTGATCCTCGGCGTGCTGCCAACGCTGCCAGTGTCCACGCTGGTGCTGATTCCGGTGGCATTGGTTCTGAATATTGTCCTGGGCCAGTTCGTCGGAAGCACGTTGGTCCCGTTCTACCTTGATGCCATCGGCACGGTCCTGATCGCCGTTCTGGCCGGGCCCGCCGCTGGAGCAGCCACGGGCGCCCTCAGCAGCATCGTCTGGTCATTCTTCAACCCCACCGTCCTGCCGTTCGCCGCCGGTGCCGCCCTGATCGGCTTCCTGGCCGGCATCGCCGCACGCCACGGCCTGTTCCGGCGCTTCTACCTGGCACCGGTGGCGGGCTTCGTGGCCGGCATCATCGGAGGTGTGGTCTCAGCTCCCGTTGCCGCGTTCGTCTTCGGCGGCACCTCCGGCCTGGCCACCGGGGCCATCGTCAGCGCCTTCCGCTCCATGGGTGACACCCTCCTGGCGGCAATCACCAAACAGGCCCTGATCTCGGACCCCATGGACAAGGCCATCGTCTTCACCCTTGTAGCCGTCCTTGTGTACGCACTGCCGCGCCGCACCCGCCTGCAGTTCCCCTTTGTCCGGCGGTACCGCGTGCTCGCGGGAACAGCCATCAGTCAGCCCGCCGGCGAGTCCATGGGCAAGTCCAGCCGCCATTCCATCAGCCAGGGCGCCTGACCCACCCCCGATGCGCCTTCACCCCTTCACCTCGCTGGCCGTTGCCGGCAGCACGGCAGTTATCACGACGGCGGCCGCCAGCTGGCCACTTTCCGTCACGGTGATCGCCGCGGCCGCGGGCTTGTCGGTCGCCGGGGGAGCGGCGCGCCGGATGCTGCCGGCCGCGGCGGTCATCCTGGTTCCGCTGGTGCTGTCGCTGCTTGCCCTGCACGGACTGTTCTTTCCTGAGGGCACCACCGTGCTGGCGCAGTGGGGACCGGCGCGCGTCACCGCCCAGGGCCTGCAGTTTGCGCTCGAGCGGGCGGCGCAGCTTTCCGCAGCCGTGCTCGTGCTGCTGCTGTATTCATTCACAGTCAGCGTTCCGGACCTGGTGGCTGCCCTGTCCACCTGCGGCGCCAACGCGCGGTTCGCGTTTGTCCTCGCCTCCACCCTGACGCTGCTGCCGGCCATCAGCTCACGGCTGGGGCGGATCCGGCAGGCCCAGGAAGCCCGTGGCCTGGTGATCAGGCCTGGAATAGCGGGGCGGGCCGCCGCATTCCGGTGGCAGGCGGTGCCCCTGGTGCTGTCCCTCGTGGAGGAAGCCGGTACCCGCGCGGCGGCCCTGCAGGCCCGCGGATTCGGTAGTGCCGGTCCAATCACCAGTTACCGTCAGGTGCAGGATTCTCCGGTGCAGCGGTGGGTGCGCCTGGTTCTGCTGCTCGCGGCGCTGGCGGCCATCGCCGCCCGCCTCTGGCAGCCGACGGCGGGTGCCTAGCAATGGTGCAGACCCCACCGGCGCTGGCTGCCGGCGTCGAAGAATTTGTCTTCCCCGGCGAAAACGAACCCGTCCTGGCGGGCATAGACCTGACCTTGGCTCCAGGATCACTGACAGCGGTCCTGGGCGGTTCCGGCAGCGGCAAATCAACATTGGGCCGCCTCCTCGCCGGTTGGTTGCTGCCCGGCGACGGCGGGACACTCACGGGTTTTCTTGAGCTTGCCGGCGCGCGCGTGCGGTTCGCCGGGACAGCTGCCGATCCGCGGATCGATGCCGGCAGCTGGGGCCGTCACGTGGGCTATGTGCCGCAGGACCCCGCCGCCGCCTTGTCCACGGTCCGGGCCACCGTAGCCGAGGAACTGGCTTTCGGGCTGGAAAACGCGGGGGTTGACCGTGAGAGTATGGCCGGCGCCGTCCGGCACTCAGCAGTGCTGACCGGCCTGGCCCATCTGCTGGACCGGGATCCTGCCACCCTTTCCGGTGGACAGCTGCGCCGCCTGGCCATCGGCTGCGCGGTCATTTCCCGCCCCGCAGTTATCATCATGGACGAGCCCTCAGCCTCCCTCGACCCGGCCGGAGCCGAAGACCTCGCTGCCCTGGTGCGGAACCTCGTACAGGACGGCACCGCCGTCGTGATCCTGAGCCAGCGGGCCGACGGTTTCCTGCACGACGCCGATACGTGGCTTGTCCTGACCGGCGGTACCGTGGCCGCGGCCGGTATGCCCGCAGAAATCCTGGCTGTCGGTGCCCTTGAACCGGCCGGCGTGGTCCGGCCCCGCCCGCTTACAGGTCGCCGGAGGCCGGCCGAAGCAGGCTACCCAGCCGCCGTCGACAGTCCGCCGGCATTGGAACTGCGTGACGTCTCGTTCGCTTTCCGGGGGACGCAGCCCATAGGTTGGTTCAGGGCACAACCGGGCCCACCGGCCGCCGCGGTACTGCACGGACTCAGCCTTACGCTCCACGCAGGCGAGATCCTGGCGGTGACAGGTCCCAACGGTGCCGGAAAGTCAACGCTGCTAAGGCACCTCAACGGCTTGCTCCAACCAACCGCGGGCAGCGTGCTGGTCAACGGGCGGAACATCGGCGGGCACCCGGCGGGACGAGTGGCCCGCGACGTTGGGCTCCTCTTCCAGCAGCCCCGGGACCAGCTGTTCGAGCGGACCGTGGAACGGGAAGTACGCTTCGGACTCGTCCGCCACGGGCCGGCAGCGGACCATGCGGTGCAGCACGCGCTCGCCGCCGTCGGCCTGGAGCACCTTGCCGGACGGCACCCGGCTGAACTGCCTGCGTCCCAGCAGCGGCTTCTGGCCCTGGCCACAGTGCTGGCCCGGCGTCCCTCAGTGCTTGCACTGGACGAGCCGACCGTTTCGCTGGACGGCCATGGACTGGCCGCGCTGGACCGGGTGGTACGCAGCACGACGGCGGGAGGCACCGCCGTCGTGCTGGTCACCCACGACCTGGACTACGCCCGGTCCATTGCACACCGGCTGCTGCGCCTCGAGGCCGGCCGCCTGCTACCCGCGGACTGATTCCGGGGTAGCTCCATCCGCGCTGACTGATTCGGACGACCCACCCGACAGGCCCGACGCAACACCGGGCGCGAGGAACCGCTTGCCGTTGACACGTTCCGCGGCGCCCACCCGGTCCAGGTACGGCGTGATGCCGCCCAGGAACATCGGCCAGCCGGCGCCGAGGATCATGCAAAGGTCGATGTCTTCAGGACCGGCCACGACGCCCTCATCCAGCATCAGCCCGATCTCCTCGGCCAGGGCATCCTGGACCCGGCGCAGCACCTGGTCGCCGGTGGACGGCGACGTGCCGAAGGACATCAGCGACAGCGTGGAGTCCGGGATCTCCTGGGAGCCGTCGGCGGCCGGGGCCCAGAGCGACTTCACGCCGTTCTCGATCAGTTTCTGCAGGTTTGTGGACACAGCGAAACGGTCCCCGAAGGCAGCGTGCAAGGACTCCTGGACGTGCTGGGCCACCGGCAGGCCCACCATGGCACCCAGCGTGAACGGGGTCATCGGCAGGCCCATGGGGCGCAGCGAGGTGTCGGCAACGTCCGCGGGGGTCCCTTCGTCGAAGGCGGCCGTCACTTCGCCCATCAGCCGCAGCAGGATCCGGTTGACCACAAAGGCCGGCGCATCCTTGACCAGGACCGCAGTCTTTTTCAGGCCCTTGGCGAGCTCAAAAGCGGTGGCCAGCACGGCGTCGTCGGTCTTGGGCGCGCGAACGATTTCGAGCAGCGGCATCAAGGCCACAGGGTTGAAGAAGTGGAAACCCACCAGCCGTTCCGGGTGCGCGAGGTCTTCGGCCATGGCCGTGACGGACAGCGAGGACGTGTTGGTGGCGAGGATGCAGTCCGGCGAGACGATTGCTTCCACCTCGGCGAACACCTGCTTCTTGACGTTCAGCTCCTCGAAGACAGCCTCGATGACAAAATCGGCGTCCGCGAACGCGTCCTTGGAGACCGATCCCGTGACCAGGGCCTTGGTGCGGTTGGCTGCGTCCGGGCTGATCCGTTTTTTGCCGAGGAGCTTGTCCACCTCGGCATGGACGTAGCCCACGCCCTTGTCCACACGGGCCTGGTCGATGTCCGTCATCACCACGGGAACCTTGAGCTGGCGGGCGAACAGGAGGGCAAGCTGGCTGGCCATGAGGCCCGCACCCACAACGCCGATCTTGGTGACCGGACGGGCCAGCTTGCGGTCGGGTGCGCCGGCAGGCCGCTTGGAACGCTTCTGGACCAGGTCCAGGAAGGCGTATACGGTGGCGCGGAACTCGTCTGTCTGCATCAGGCCGGCGAGGGTTTCGCACTCGAGCGCGGCCGATTCGGCCTGGGACATGGTCCGGTTGGCTTCGAGGATGTCCAGGACCTTGGCCGGCGCAGGGGAGGCGTTGGAGGTCTTGGCCTCCACAAAGGCCCGGCCTGCGGCGACCGCTGCAGACCAGCGCCCGGCAACGGCGGAATCAGCCGGGTCAACGGCGTTGGCCCGCTCCGGGACCGACTCGCCGGTGATGACAGTCGCCGCCCAAGCGAGGGACTGTTCCAGGAAGTCTGCCGGCTCGAACAGGGCGTCGGCGACGCCCAGCTCGAAGGCCTGTGGCCCGCTGAGCGTCCGGTTGTTGCTGAGCGGGTTCTCGATCATCACCTTGACCGCGTTCTCGGGTCCGATCAGGCGCGGCAGGATGTAGACGCCGCCCCAGCCGGGGACCAGGCCGATGAAAGCCTCGGGAAGCGCCAGCGCGCCGGCGCCGGTGGACACCGTGCGGTACGTGGACTGCAGGGCGATCTCCAGGCCGCCGCCGAGGGCAACGCCGTTGATGAACGCGAAGCTGGGGACGCCGAGGTTGGCCAGCGTGGCATAAACGTCATGCCCGAGCTGCGCCATCCACAGGCCATGATCACGGTTCTCCAGAGACTTCACCGCGGACAGGTCGGCGCCGGCCACGAGGAAGTACGGCTTGCCCGTCACGCCTACGCCAACGATCTCGCCGCGGGCCGCACGCTCCTTCAGGCTCTCGAGGACCGTGCCCAGTTCGACCAGGGTATTGGGGCCCAACGTGGTGGGTTTGGAATGGTCCAGGCCGTTGTCCAGGGTGATCAGCGCGAACACGCCCGGGCTCTGCTGGCCGGCGGCAGCTGGCAGCTTGATGTCCTGGACGTACGAGTGGGTCACGGTTTCGTCGGGGAAGAGCCCGGCAAGCTTGGTGAAATCAGCGGCGCTCATGCGGCGGCTCCTTCGGTGGTTGCAACTGTGACTGCTTCGGGACCGTCGGCTGCGACGGCACCGCTGTATTTCGAGTGATGCGGGTTTTCCCAGATGACGGTGGCGCCCATGCCCAAGCCTATGCACATGGTGGTGATCCCGTACCGGACGGAGGGGTCTTCTTCGAACTGCCGGGCAAGCTGGTTCATCAGCCTGACCCCGGAGGACGCGAGGGGGTGGCCCACGGCGATGGCGCCGCCGTAGCGGTTGACGCGGGGGTCGTCGTCGGAAATTCCGAAATGGTCCAGGAAACTCAAGACCTGCACGGCGAACGCTTCATTGATCTCGAACAGTCCGATGTCCTCAATGCTGAGGCCGGCGTTCTTCAGGGCCTTTTCGGTGGCGGGCACGGGGCCGATGCCCATGACCTCCGGTTCGACGCCTGCGTACGCAAAGCTGACCAGCCGCATCTTCACCGGCAGGCCCAGTTCGGCCGCAGCTTCCGAGGAAGCCAGGACGGCGGCCGTGGCGCCATCGTTCAGGCCGGCGGCATTGCCAGCCGTCACGCGCCCGTGGGCGCGGAAAGGAGTCCGCAGGGCCGCCAGGTCCTCGAGCGTGGTGCCCGGGCGGGGCGGCTCATCCACGCTGTTAACGGTCCAGCCCTGTCCCGGCTTCAGGGTGGCCACCGGAACAAGATCCGGCTGGATCTGGCCCTGTGCGTAGGCGGCCGCGAGTTTGTCCTGCGAGGCAACGGCGTAGGCGTCCGTCCGTTCCTTGGTGATGGCG
This sequence comes from Pseudarthrobacter xylosi, assembly GCF_055412765.1. NCBI lineage: Bacteria > Bacillati > Actinomycetota > Actinomycetes > Micrococcales > Micrococcaceae > Pseudarthrobacter > Pseudarthrobacter xylosi. The sequence continues at coordinate 161,701 of NZ_JBVAYT010000008.1, forward strand.
GGAAAACGGTCATGCAGGTTTTCGGCGGTGTTACCCATGTTCAAGGCGGCTGGGTCAACCAGGCGCTCGGACATAAAACGCGGGTTCGGATCGGCTCCGGAGCCCATCGGGTGGTTGCCCATGTGCTCGACACCGCCGGCGATCACCACATCGTAGGCGCCGAAACCGATGCCGCTCGCCGTTGTGGTGACTGCCGTCATGGCGCCGGCGCACATGCGGTCGATGGCGAATCCGGGGACGGTGCGGGGGAGTCCGGCCAGGAGGGCAGCCGTGCGGCCGAGGGTCAGGCCCTGGTCGCCGGTCTGGGTGGTGGCGGCGACTGCGACTTCGTCGATCCTGGCTGGGGGCAGGGTGGGGTTGCGGCGCAGAAGTTCGCGGATGCACTTCACCATCAGGTCATCGGCGCGGGTTCCGGCGTAGATGCCTTTCTCGCCGGCCCGGCCGAAGGGTGTGCGGACGCCGTCAACAAAAACGACGTCGCGGACAGTTCGCGGGGATCCGCTGCTGTGTTCTCCGCTGTGGCGGGCTTGGCTCACGTTTACTCCTCATCGAGACGTTGGCGCCGTCCGGAGGCCAAAGGGCAGCACTCGGCGGGACGGCAGTGCACACTATGTTACTCGTCAGTAACTTAGTGTGCAAGGCTCGGTGGCAGGGCGTTTACTCGGTGGCTGCGCTGGCCTTGGTTTCCTTGGCCGGCAGCGGTTTCGGGTTGAGGAAAGCGTCAGTGATGAGCGGCGCGATCAGGCCGATCTGCCATTCGCGGGCACCGAGGGTGCGCAGCTCGGTAGCCACTGCTTCTTCGGTAACGTCCGACGGCGGACGCCACGCCACGCGGCGCAGGTAGTCCGGCGTCAGCAGGTTCTCCATGGGAAGGTTCAGTTCCTCCGCCTTCTCCTGCAGCAGCGGGCGGGCGGTGGACAGGCGTGCCGCGGCCTCGGGGTCGCGGTCGGACCACACCCGCGGCGGGGGCGGTGCGTTGGTGGGCAGGTGCAGCGGTGGAAGGTCCTCAAGGTCGCGGGCAGCGGCGATGCAGCGGAGCCACCGGGGTGCCTCACGCTGAGCCGCACGGCCGTGGAAGCCCTTGGTGCCAAGCAGCTGGGGAACGGTGGACGGCATGGCCTTGGCAGCGGACACCAGGGCGGAATCCGGGATCAGCCGACCCGGCGCCACATCGCGTTTCTGTGCCAGGGAATCGCGCTCCAGCCACATTTCGCGGACCGCGGCCAGCTGGCGCCGGTCGCGGATCTGGTGCAGGCCGGATGTCTTGCGCCAGGGGTCAACCCGGGGAGGGGCAACGCCGGCGGCAAGGATCGCGGCAAATTCCTGCTCGGCGTAGTCCAGCTTGCCGTCGGCCTGAAGCAGTTCGATGAGTTCTTCACGCAGTTCGGTCAGGACTTCCACGTCCAGGGCGGCGTAGCGCAGCCACGGCTCGGGCAGGGGCCGCGTGGACCAGTCGGCGGCTGAATGTTCCTTCGCCAGGCCAAAGCCGAGCAGTTGTTCGATGACGGCGGCCAGGCCAACGCGAGGCAGACCGGCCAACCGGGCGGCGAGTTCCGTGTCGAAGAGCTTGTCCGGCCACATGCCCAGCTCGAGCAGGCAGGGCAGGTCCTGGCTGGCTGCGTGCAGGATCCATTCCACCCCCTGGAGCGCTTCGTTGATGATGGACAGGTTCTCGAACGGTTCAGGATCGATCAGCCAGGTACCGGAGCCTTCGCGCCGGATCTGCACCAGGAACGCGCGCTGGCCGTACCGGAATCCTGAGGCCCGTTCTGCATCAACCCCTGCGGGCCCTGTTCCGGCGGCGATGGCGGCCGCACACCGCTCCAGCCCGGACTGCGATTCGATAACCAGCGGCACGCCGTCGCGCGGAGCATCGAGGTCAATGACTACGGGGACCTGGCTGTCGAAGCCTTCCACCGTGATGTGGGGAGTGGTATCAGCAGCCGGAGCGCCGGCCGTGGTGTTTTCCGGAATATGAGGGGTCATGATGCCTTCAGTTTACCGACAAGGGGCAGTCCTAGTTCCGGCGCCGGCGCGGAAGGGCCGCGACGCCGTCGGGCAGAGGGGGGAGGCCGGCGAACGTGCAGACCATGTCTGACCATGCCTCCAGATGGGCAGCGACGTCCGACGACGCCGGAGTCCAAGAGGCGCGAAGCTCGATATCGATCGACCCGGGCCGGTCAGAAAGTGTTCCAAAGCTCTCCGACAGCACGCGGGTGGCGGTCCCGCCGGCCGCCCGGTAGGGGGCCGCGTGATTCTCCAGTGCCTCCACCAGCCAGGTCCAGGCGACGGTGCCCAGCATTTCGTCGTTGCCCATTTCGGGTTCAAGCTGGGCCCGGATGTATGTGACAATCCGGAATTCGCCGTCCCAGACCGCTGAACCGTCGGGGTCATGCAGCAGGATGAAACGGCCAGTGGCGAGCTCGGTGTCGTCGTCGTCCTCGGTGCCGGACGCCGCGGCCAGGGCCATGGCCGCGGGCCCGTGGACGGGAGTGGTGCCGCTGCCCGTCCCGGACGCCATGACCTCTGCCCCGAGTGCCACCGCAAACGGTGCCAGGCGAGCCGGGGCGGGAATTTCCGCCAGGCGCAGCTCACTGCGGCATTGGGCCTTCCTGAGGGTTCCCAAGGCGTGGAGAAATTCCGGGGGAACCGCGGCTAGTGCGTTCACCTTCGCAGATTACGCAACAGCAGGGGGCGGGCAGTGCAGGCTCGCCGTCGGCCGGTCCATGCTATCCGGCTTGCGTGCCCGCGTGGTGGGCCGCAAGTTCCCGTCGGATCGCGGCCACAAAGGCGTCGACATCGTCTTCGCTTGTGTCGAAGGAGCACATCCAACGGACCTCGCGGGCGGCTTCATCCCAGTCGTAGAACCGGAAAGAGTCCCGCAGCCGGTCAGCTATGCCGGCGGGCAGGACGGCGAACACGCCGTTGGACTCGGTCTTCTGCGTGGGCTCCACACCCTCGATCGTGTCCACAGCGGCGCGGAGGCGGGCGGCCATGGCGTTGGCGTGCGACGCCGAACGGAGCCACAGATCGCCTTCCAGCAGGGCGATGAACTGGGCTGACAGGAAGCGCATTTTCGAGGCGAGCTGCATGTTCATCTTGCGCAGGAATTTCAGGCCGTGGGCCGCTTCAGGATTCAGGGCCACCACCACCTCGCCGTACAGCAGCCCGTTTTTGGTGCCGCCGAAGGAGAGGATGTCCACCCCGGCGTCGCGAGTGAAAGCCCGCAGCGGCACGTTCAGGTGCGCGGCGGCGTTGGCCAGCCGCGCGCCGTCCATGTGGAGTTTCATGCCCTTGGCGTGGGCATGCTCCGCAATGGCCCGGACCTCATCCGGGGTGTAGCACGTGCCAAGCTCGGTGGTCTGGGTAATGGACACGGCCAGCGGCTGGGCCCGGTGTTCATCGCCCCAGCCCCACGCCTCGCGGTCGATCAGTTCCGGCGTCAGCTTGCCGTCGGGGGTGGGGACGTGCAGGAGTTTGATGCCGCCGATCCGTTCCGGAGCGCCGTTTTCGTCCATGTTGATGTGCGCGGTCGAAGCGCACACCACAGCACCCCAGCGCGGGAGCAGCGACTGCAGGGACAGCACGTTGGCACCGGTGCCGTTGAATACGGGGAAGCACTCGATGCCGGCGCCGAAGTGCTCCTCCATCAGCACTTGCAGCCGTGCCGTGTAGTCGTCCTCGCCGTAGGACACCTGATGGCCCTCGTTGGCGGCCGCGAGGGCGGCCAGGACCTCGGGGTGCACACCGGAGTAGTTGTCCGAGGCGAAACCGCGGACGGACGCGTCATGCAGCCGGGCGGCGGGAGTTTCAAGCCGGGGGGCGGCATCTGCCGTTGTTGTCATTGCTTTGCTCACGTTCTCAGTCTAGGGAGGTCGGGTCCGGCCGGTCAGGTGGCCAGTCCGTCAGGGAAGGTGGTGGTCAGGGACTTTGCGGTCAGGGGGTCAGGAGCAGGCGCCGGCCGTTCAGTTCGGCTGCTGTGCGGCTGAACAGTCCGACGACGGCGGCGGCCAGGTCCTCGACGTCGGTGGCGCCGGGGAAGGTCCGTTCCGGGTGCGCCTTCCGGAGTCCCGCGTCCACCAGCGCTTTCACCACCAGGACGACGGCGGCGCCGCGCAAGGCGGTGCCCTCATCCGCGGCCCCGCGGGCCAGTCCCTCCGCCATGGCAAGTGTCCAGGTCTCGGCGGCGGCCTTCACCGCCACGTAGCTGGCCGTCGCGGCAGTGGGCTTGTCCACCGCGGTGGAGGAAACCATGGCAAACCGTCCGGTTCCGGCTGCGGCCAGGTCGGCGTAGAAGGCCCGTGAGACGTTCCTGAGCGTGGTGATGGCGCCGCGCTCCAGGAAGTCCCAGTCGGCGTCGCTCTGGTCCGTAATGCCCTTGGCCCCCCGCCAGCCACCCACGAGGTGGATAACTCCGTCGATCGTTCCGGCGGTGCCCGCCAGGGTTTTCCGGAGGGCCTGAACGTCAGCGGGATCCGTGAGATCGCACACCAGGGGAGTGACGCCGTCGCCCGCCTTGGTTGCGGCGGCTTCGATGCGCGTCCTGTCAGAGCCCACCGTGAACACCCGGAACCCCGCCTCGTGCAATGCCCGGGCCACCGCGACCCCGGACGGTCCGCTACCGCCCGTTACCAGGACCTTCAGTCCTAGGACGAAATCCGGAACAGGAACAGCGGGCGGGCCGCCGGGTTCGCTCACAGCGCGGACGCTCCGGTGATGCCGGCAGTGGATTCGATGACCGGTCGCATTTTCTTCTCCAAGGCTTCGTAGAACATGGACAGCGGAAATTCGTCATCCAGCACCTGGTCCGTCAGGCCGCGCGGCGGACCGGCAACGGGGAGCGCGTCGGGGCCTTTGGCCCAGGCTGATGCGGGGTTGGGCGTGACTGTGGCGGAGATCAGCTGGTACGCGGCAAGCCAATGGGCCATCTTCGGTCGGTCAATGGAGCGCCAGTAGAGCTCGTCGATCGATGCGCCGAGGGCGATCACCGCGTCCGCCACCTGGTCCCAGTCGATGCTGAGCCGGCTATCGGTCCAGTGCAGGACATGGTGCTGGTGCAGCCAGGCGAAGAGCAGCTGTCCGCCGAGGCCGTCGTAGTTGCGCACGCGGTTTCCGGTGATCGCGAAGCGGAAAATCCGGTCGAAGATGATGGCGTACTGGACCAGTTTCGCGTGCCGTCGTGCTTCGGGCCCGGCGTCTTCGTCCTGTTCGATCCGGACAGATTCCCGGAATGCTGTGAGGTCGCAGCGCAGTTCTTCCAGCGAATACAGGAAGTAAGGCATCCGCTGTTTGATCATAAACGGGTCAAAGGGCAGGTCGCCGCGCATGTGGGTCCGGTCATGGATCAGGTCCCACATCACAAACGTGGCCTCGGTCAGTTCCTGGTCGGCCAGGAGTTCCGCGGCACCCGCGGGCAGGTCCAGGGAGGTGATGTCCGCGGCCGCCCGCAGGACCCGGCGGAACCGGGCAGCTTCACGGTCCGCAAAAATGGCGCCCCACGTGAAGGTGGGTGTTTGCCGGACGGCCACGGTTTCGGGGAACAGCACCGCCGAGTTGGTGTTGTAGCCGCGGGTGAAGTCCAGGAACCGGATGGGAACAAAGAGCTTGTTGGAATACTCCCCGGCCTCAAGGCCGGCCACAAAATCGGGCCAGATGACCTCGATCAGTACGGCCTCCACCAGCCGGCTGCTGCTTCCGTTCTGCGTGTACATGGGGAAGATGACAACATGCTGCAGGCCATCCTGGCGCTGCAGCTGCGGCTGGAACGCCAGCAGGGACGCCAGGAAGTCTGGCACACCGAACCCCGCCTTGGCCCACGCCTGGAAATCAGCGACGACGGCGTCAAGGTAGGCCGCGTCGTGCGGGAACAGCGGTGCCAGTTCGGTGAGGGACTCCGTGATCTCGGCAACCGCGGTCGCTGCGGCTGCGTGGTGGCCCGCGTCAGGTACGGAGCCGTCCTGGATCTGCAGCTCCTGCAGGGACTCGGCGGCGCTGCGGAGGCGGAGCCAGGCGGAATTTTCGGCGGTGATCCTTGGTGGGGCGCCGGTCACGGTGACGGTCATGGTGCGACTGCCTTTCTTATTGCTCGGGGCATCTACGGCGAGCGTAGCAAGCAACCAGAGTCCCTAACTCAAATAGCGCCTGAGCATAAGAAACTCTCGGGCTCGAGGCGTCCCGTGGCTCTGCCAGACGTAGGCGGAGCCACGGCTGATGGACCTAGGACTCCGTGGATTCTTCCCCGGCAGCGCCGCGCGGCACCAGCTTCAGGGACACGGAATTTATGCAGAAGCGCTGGTCCGTGGGTGTGCCGTAGCCTTCACCCTCGAATACGTGGCCCAGATGCGAGTCACAGTGCGCGCACCGTACTTCCACCCTCTTCATGCCGAGCGTCCGGTCGTGGATGTAGCGGACGGTGCCTTCGGCGAGCGGTGCCCAGAAGGACGGCCACCCGCAATGCGAGTCGAATTTTTCGTTGCTCCTGAAGAGCTCGGTTCCGCAGGCACGGCATTGGTAGACACCCTCCGTATGGGTGTCCACGTACTCGCCGGTGAAGGGGCGCTCGGTACCCGCCTGCCGCAGCACGTGGTACTCCTCCGGCGTGAGTTCCTGCCGCCACTCGGCGTCGGATTTCCGGTATGCGGGTTCCGCAGCGGCGGCGTCGGCGGCCGGATCCGGGACCGAATCCGCGGCCTTGTTCTCGAAGATGCTCTTACCAAAGATGCTCATAGTCAGCTCAACGCTCAGGAGTCGCCGATAAATCCCGAACCGGCGTACAGGTGGAGAACGGGGAGCCCCAGCTGGTCCTGGGCTTTGTTGGCCCAGTCGGTGTGGAACGTATCCGCTACTGCGTGTGGCCGGGTGATCACCACTGCCTGGGCTGCGCCGAGCTCCTTGACCTTGGCCACGAGGCCTTTGACGGCGCCCCCGTCCACTACCTGGCCCGTGACTCCGGCGCCCAGGCCATCCAGGGCAGCCAGCGAGACGGCCAGTGTCTCTGCAGCCTCGGCCCGTTCAACGGAGGGGTCCGGTGAGTGGGCGGTCAGTTCGCGGAAGGCCTTAACTACGTCCAGGAGGGAGAGATTCTCAAGAAAATCCACCAGCAGATGCCGTTCAGTGTTCCCTGGGACCAGTAGGACAAGGGGCGTGTCCTGCCCGTCCACCAGGCGTTCTATGTTGACGCGGTCGTCCGCGCCCAGGGGTTCTTCGGTCAGGATGACGATTGGATCGCTCATTGCATCAGCCTAGTCGTGCGCACCGTCGCCTGCATCCATTTGGGCACCGCAGCGGTTGCGTCGCGGTGCGCGGTGTACTCGGGGCCGGCAGAATTCCGGCGCCACGTGCCGGACGGAATATGGTCAACCCGCCTGCGGCAGTAAGAATGGTTCCATGGCACCTTCCACGCGCACCCCCACGTTGACGGCGGCAGTTCCGATCCAGGCCGACGGCCGGATGTCGCTGCGCGCCAAATGGGCCCTCGGGGGCGTCATTGGCGGCGGGGCCCTTGCCGGCCTCCTGGCCACAGGCTCCTCCGCGCTGGCGCTGTACTTTGCCAGGCGCGTGATCACTCCCGTCCGGCAGCGGACGTCGGACCAGGAGGTCCTGGCTGTGCTCCGGGAAGGCGGCGGCCGGCAGGTCATCCTGAAAGCAACACCGGAGACCACGGTGGCAGGTGTCTATGGCTTGTTTTTCGACGGCGGCAAGGGGCACGCGCGGATCGGTCGGATCGTGTCCTATGCGCCCGCAGATGGCACTGTCCTGCGCGAAGTGGAAGCAGTCTATGCCGGCGATCTCGATACGGCCCGCCGCGGCTGGTGGAGCGGTGCGCTCTATCCGGATCCCGCCACCGCCGGCTTTGTGGCCGAGGACGTGCTGATCGACGTCGACGGCGGTACGGCACCGGCGTGGTTGGTCCGGGCCGGCGGTACGGCCCGGACCTGGGCAGTCATGGTTCACGGCCGCGGGGCAACCCGCCAGGAGGCTCTCCGGGCGGTCGGACCCGCCCTGGAACTGGGGCTCACCAGCCTGTTGGTTTCATACCGGAACGACGGGTTGGCGCCGTCGGCCGAAGATGGCCGGTACGGCCTGGGATCCACGGAATGGCATGACGTGGAGGCCGCCATCGAGTTCGCCCTGGCCAACGGCGCCGAGGAAATTGTCCTCTTCGGCTGGTCCATGGGCGGCGCCATCTGCCTGCAGACGGCCGATCTCTCGCCGCACCGACACCTGATCCGGGCCATGGTCCTGGACGCGCCCGTCATCAACTGGGTCAATGTCCTGGCCCACCATGCGCAGATCAACCGCATACCCTCCCTCGTGGGCCGCTACGGGCAACTGATGCTGGGCCACCCCGTGGGCCGCAGGCTCACCGGACTCGCCGCGCCCGTGGACCTCAAAGCCATGGACTGGGTGGCGCGCGCCGTGGAAGTCCGGACACCCACCCTGATCATCCACAGCGTTGATGACGAGTACGTTCCCTATGAACCATCCGCCCTGCTGGCGGAGCGGAATCCGGACATGGTCACCTTCGAAACGTTCCACCATGCCCGGCACACCAAGGAATGGAACGTGGATCCCGAGCGCTGGGAGAACCTGATCAAGGCCTGGCTCCGGCCCCAGTTGGCTCCGCGGCTTAACCCCGGCCAGAACCGCCCGGAGGAAACCCAGCCGTCGGGGTAACTAGCGTGTGCGTGTGCCGATCGCGGCCGTCACGGCTGCTGTCAGCCGGATGAGGTCGGCCGGCGCCAGCTCAACGTCCAGCCCGCGCTTGCCACCGGACACCAGCATGGTTCCCAGCTCCAGGGCGCTGCTGTCCACTACCGTGGGTGATGACTGGCGCTGGCCAAGCGGCGAGATTCCGCCAAGGACGTAGCCGGTGCGGCGTTCCGCGGCCACGGGCTCTGCCATCGAGGCCTTCTTGGCGCCCACGGCGGCGGCGAATGCCTTCAGGTCAAGGTTGCCGCTGACCGGCACCACCCCCACAGCCAGCCGTCCTTCCACTTCCACCATGAGGGTCTTGAAGACCTTCTCCGGAGCGATCCCCAAGGCTTCGGCCGCTTCGGTGCCGTAGCTGGCTGCCGAAGGATCGTGGGCATACGGATGCAGCACAAAAGAAACGCCGGCCGCAGCCAGTGCGGCTGTGGCCGGCGTTCCTGTTGAAGAACTCTTGCGTCCCAAAGGGCTCAGTTATCCGATCAGGGAGCGGGAATCAGGACGCGTGCCGGGACGTCGCGGCGACCTTGCGCTTGATCCGTCCCAGCATGGCGGTCATGCCACGCATCCGCAGTGGCGTGATGGCCCGAGTCAAGCCCAGCAGCTCCGGCATATCGTCCGGCACACCCAGGATTTCAGCGGCGCTGAGTCCGTCGAGTCCCTCATGCAGCACGCCGGCGAAACCCCGCGTGGTGGGGGCTTCCGGTGGCGCCTTAAAGTAGAGCCGGAACGCATCGGCCGTGCCGGCGTCGTTCTTTTCCGTCTCGATGGTCAGGAACAGCGGCGACTGGCACTCCACCACCTGCTCCAGGAGCTCGGGGTGGTCCTTCAGCCGGTCCGGCAATTCCGGTAGTTCGCGAGAGAACTCAAGCAGCAACTGAAGCCGGTCAGGTTCGGTCAGGGCCTGGAAGTCATCGACGATTTCCGCCAGCGCGGCGGGCAGGTCATGTGTAGTCATCTGTTCCAGTTTACGCCGGGACCGTGCCGCGTTCCGTGCCCTTGGCGATGGGAACCCGGACGGCGTTGCCCCATTCGGTCCAGGAGCCGTCGTAGTTCCGGACAGTTTCAAAGCCCAGCAGGTACTTGAGCGCGAACCAGGTGTGGCTGGAACGCTCCCCGATGCGGCAGTACGCCACCACGTCATCGCCAACGGTCAGGCCGGCCTCGCCCAGGTAAAGGGCCTCGAGCTCTTCCCGGCTGCGGTAGGTTCCGTCCGGCGCAGCAGCGCGTGCCCAGGGAATGGATGCTGCCGTGGGAATGTGGCCGCCGCGGAGTGCACCTTCTTCCGGGTAGGCCGGCATGTGGGTCCGCTGGCCGGTGTATTCCTCGGGGGAGCGTACGTCGATCAGCGGCTTGCCGAGGTGTGCCAGCACATCATCCTTGAACGCGCGGATGGGGGCGTCGTTGCGCTCCACCAGTGGGTAGTCGCCGGGCACCAGGGCAGTCCGGTCCGTGGTCAGGTCGCGGCCTTCGGCGATCCACTTGTCCCGGCCGCCGTCGAGCAGCCGGACATCCTCGTGCCCGAACAGCGTGAAGACCCAGAGGGCATAGGCGGCCCACCAGTTGGACTTGTCCCCGTAAATGACCACCGTGCTGTCGCGGGAGATGCCCTTGGCCGCTGCCAGGGCGGCGAAGGCCTCGCCGTTGACGTAATCGCGTGTCACTTCATCGTTAAGGTCCGTGTGCCAGTCAATTTTGACGGACCCGGGGATGTGGCCGGTCTCGTAAAGGAGGACGTCCTCGTCGGACTCGACCACCACCAGCTTTCCGTCCCCCAGTGCGCCGGTTTCAAGTGCGGCGGCAAGCCACTCTGTGGATACCAGACGCTCCGGGTTGGCGTAGGCGGCGAACTTCTCGTTTTGTTCAACTGCGTAGGACATGGTGTTGGCCTTTCACTGAGACACAGGGCGGATCTGCTGAAGAAGGAAAACCTGCCTCTCACCCTAGCCACGGCCAGCCGCCCTGTCCGCCTCCTTGTTAACAGTGGGAAATATGGCCTTCGTCACGCAATGGCCCGTGCCGGCTGGATGGCGGGGGAGGCCCGGGCCATTGCCGGTATTCTTTCTGGGGACAACCCACCAGCAGAACGGACCACCTTGGTACAGATCGAACAGCTTGCCGCCCGCACTCCGGCGGTTTCGGTGGATGAACTCCTCAAGGGTTTTTATCCGTCCCCACGGTTTGGCCAGGTTTCCTTTGCCAGCTACCGGCCGGACCCGAACCAGCCGTCCCAGGCAGCGGCGGTCAAGGCACTGGAAGCGTTCGCCGGAGGAGTTGGAGCCGGCGACGGCGACGGCCTGTTCAAGAAGCTCTTCACGAAGAAAAAAGTGGCTACCAGGGCGGGGATCTATCTCGACGGCGGATTCGGCGTCGGCAAAACCCACCTCCTGGCCTCGCTGTGGCATGCCGCGCCGGGCCCCAAAGCCTTCGGTACGTTTGTGGAGTACACCAACCTGGTGGGGGCACTGTCCTTCCGCAAGACAGTTGAGGCACTGAGCCACTACAAGCTGGTCTGCATTGACGAATTCGAACTGGATGATCCGGGCGACACCGTGCTGATGTCCCGTCTGATGCGTGAACTGGCCGACGCCGGCGTCAAGCTTGCTGCGACGTCCAACACCCTGCCGGGTTCGTTGGGTGACGGCCGCTTTGCCGCCGTCGACTTTGCCCGTGAAATCCAGGTCTTGGCGGACCAGTTCGATGTCATCAGGATCGACGGCGAGGATTTCCGCCACCGTGGCCTGCCCGCCGCCCCGGCACCGCTGAAGAACAGCCAGCTCGCTGCACAGATGAAGGCCGAGTTCGACGGCAAGACCGTGGCGGAGGACGAATTCAGTTCACTGATCGGCCACCTTGCCGGTGTCCATCCGAGCCGTTACCGGCAACTCATCGACGGCATCGACGGCGTTGTATGGCGCAACGTGGAGACCATCACCGAACAGGCCGTGGCACTTCGGTTCGTGGTGTTGGCGGACCGCCTGTACGACAAGGACGTGCCCATCCTGGCCAGCGGCGTCCCCTTCGACAAGCTCTTCACGGACGAGATGATGCACGGCGGCTACACCAAGAAGTATTTCCGTGCGGTGTCCCGCCTGACCGCGCTGGCCCGCGAGGGCCAGAACCACGAGCCGTCCTAGGCGCCTAACGCAACGCGGGGTCACATATTGCCCATCCGGAGGTTCCGGAGGGGCAATATGTGACCCCGCGTTTGTTCCTAGTGACGCTTTAAACGCCAAAGGTGCAGGTGCCGCCTCCCGGCGGGACCTGCACCCCCTTGACGTGCTAGGGCAATGCCCTGGCCAAATCCTTGTTACGGAGCCTTGTCAACCGGCGGAACCGGGTTGACTGGCGGAACCTGCCCGGTGGCAGGTGCCGCGCCGGGTGTTCCGTCGTTCTTGTCAACGAGCTTGGAAGCGCCCTCCTGGACTTTGTCCACGTGACCGGCGTACTTGCCGCCAGTCTTTGAGTCGACGAAATCGCCGGCTTTCGTGATGCCGTCCTTGATGGCCTGCTCGTTGCCGTGGATGAGACCCTGAGCCTTGCCCTTAAGATCGTCAATCAGTCCCACGAGCACCTCCCTTCAATCGCGGAGCCAGTTCGCTCCTCCGCAACCGATCCTAGCCCTGTCTGCCGGGCGTGCCAAGGTAATCGGAGGTTCTGCGCGTTCGCCAGCAGCGGATGAGCTAAACCCGATAACAACGCGGAAACAAAAAAGCAGCTCACGGGGAGCTGCTGTGTGTGGGCGATACTGGGATCGAACCAGTGACCTCTTCCGTGTCAGGGAAGCGCGCTACCGCTGCGCCAATCGCCCGGAACCGGAAGTCCGGCCATTTCGGATTTACTACTGGGGTAGAGAGCGGACGACGAGATTCGAACTCGCGACATCCACCTTGGCAAGGTGGTGCTCTACCAGCTGAGCTACGTCCGCGTATGAAGTACAACCTGGCCGGTGGCCTAGCGTACTGCATGAAGCAAGTTTCCTTGCTTGGTGGGCGATACTGGGATCGAACCAGTGACCTCTTCCGTGTCAGGGAAGCGCGCTACCGCTGCGCCAATCGCCCATTTCGTCCGGCGTGAACCGGCATCCATGGTTTTCACCGAGGTGGGTACGGGATTCGAACCCGTGTGAACGGCTTTGCAGGCCGCTGCCTCGCCTCTCGGCCAACCCACCGTGTAAGCTCCGATTTCGAAAAACCGTTGCCGTGACAGTGTCCTGCGAGCGGACGACGAGATTCGAACTCGCGACATCCACCTTGGCAAGGTGGTGCTCTACCAGCTGAGCTACGTCCGCATTTGGACCGCTGAATCCCTGCCGTTTCGGGCATTTCCTCGCGTTCCAACGAGTAAGAACTCTATAGGAGGTTCAGGGATTCTCCAAATCGAACGTGCTTCAACGGCGGCGATGCCCCTGCATCCCTGCAATCTAGGGGATTTTACTAATTACAAGCGTGTAATTTGAGCCTGGTCCCGGCTCGATTTCCATAAACCCCGCCGGGTCGGCTAGCATTCAAAGGCATCGGGGCGATTGGCGCAGTGGTAGCGCGCTTCGTTCACACCGAAGAGGTCACTGGTTCGAACCCAGTATCGCCCACCGAGGAATCTGGTCCGTTTCCGCTCAGCCGAGCGGAAACGGACCTTTTTTGTGTGCCCGTCATTCTGTCAGCCCCTTGTGAAAGAGTCTTTGTATGACTGATCCACTCCTTGCCCACGCCACGGAATACGGCCGCATGTATGCCCGGTCCACCTCCGAGCAGTTCTCCGTTCCGTCCATCACCACCGTCATAGGCCAGCAGCCGCACGGACTGGACGGCTGGTTCGGTTACATGGGCGCCAGCAGCCTGGCGAAGGATCCGCTGCTGGCCGATTCCCTGGGCAGCCCGGCGAAAATCCGGCAGGCCGTCAACCGGGCCTCAAAGGCAGCAGAACTGTACCGGGACGACGCCGCCAAGCGTGGTGACCGCGTCCATAATTACTGCGAGCAGGTCGCGCTCCGGGCCCTGGGCCGGCCGCACACCATGAAGGAAACCCGCGAGGCCCTGGCAGCCAACGGCGAGGAAGGCTTTGCCCTGCGGTTCGATGAGTGGTGGGAGCTCTACGGCGTGCAGCCCATCGCACCGGAAATCACTGTCTGGAACAAATCGGTTGGCTACGCCGGAACGCTGGACCTGGTGGCCAAAATCAACGGCCGGATTTGCATTATTGACTACAAGACCAAGGGCACCACGCGGGACGGCACCGTCAAGCCGCTGGACGACAAGGTGGTGATGCAACTGGTGGCCGGCATGAAGGCCGAAGAAAGCCTGGTGGATGCCGTTGCCGGGGAATGGGAGCCCTGGAAGTACGGTGAGGCCCCGCTCCTGCTGGCCGTGGCCATCGGGGAGACGGAAGTCCGTCCGGTCCGCGCCAACCCCGACGTCCTCAAGCACCACTGGTGGAAGTTCTGCGCCCTGCGCCGGGTCTGGGAACTGTCCGCCGATACGCTTGCCGCCGGTTCTGCGCTTCTTCCGGTTGCTCCGCCTGTCGCCTCGCAGGCCCGCAGCGCCTAGCGTGCCCCTGCACCTAAACTGGATAGGTTCCCCAATAACCCCCACCGTGAGGAAAGACAGCACATGGCCATTCTGAATATCCGCATCATCGGCGATCCTGTGCTCCGCACAGTGGCCGATCCCGTGACGGAATTCGGTCCTGAGCTCGCCAAGCTGATTGCGGACATGATGGAAACCATGGAGGACGTGGACGGCGCCGGCCTCGCAGCCCCCCAGATTGGTGTCAGCCAGCGGGTCTTCACCTACCGGATTGACGGCGTGGAGGGCCACATCATCAATCCGGTCCTGGAAAGCAGCGAGGACTACCAGGCGGACCAGGTTGAGGGTTGCCTGTCCATTCCTGGCCTCGCGTTCCCGGTCCGCCGTTTCCGCGCAACCCGCGCTACCGGCGTCGACCTTAACGGGAATCCTGTCGCTGTGGAGGGGGAAGGCATGCTGGCCCGTTGCTTCCAGCACGAGACGGACCACCTGGACGGCATCCTGTTCACCGACAGGCTGGAAGGCGAGGACCGGAAGACGGCCCTGCGCTCCATCCGCAATGCCAACTATGAGGCCATTACGGAACGCACGACGACGAAGCGCGCCAAGACGGTCGGGTCCAGTTTTGGGGGCGCGAGCTTTGGGGGCACAGGCACCGGGGGCGGCAGCTTCGGCGGCGGCGCCACCACATGAGGGTACTTTTTGCCGGCACCCCCGCCGTGGCCGTCCCGTCCCTTGATGCCCTCGTTGAGGCCGGTTTTGAGATCGTTGCTGTCCTGACCCGTCCCGACGCGCCGATTGGGCGCAAACGGGTGTTGACGCCGTCGCCCGTTGCCGCACGCGCCGCGGAGCTGGGGATCTACATCATCCACGCCACCCGCGTTAACGAGGCCGTGACGGCGAAAATCGCCGCGGCCACGCCGGACGTGGCCGCCATCGTGGCCTACGGCGGACTGATTCCGCGCGCCGCCCTGGATCTTCCCCCGCACGGTTGGATTAACCTGCACTTTTCCCTACTTCCCGCATGGCGTGGCGCTGCCCCCGTGCAGCGGGCCGTGATGGCCGGCGACGACGTCACCGGTGCTGTCACCTTCCTGTTGGAGGAAGGTTTGGACACCGGCCCGGTCTTCGGAACGCTGACCGAGGGCGTTGGCCCGGAAGACACCGCCGGAGCGCTGCTGGAGCGGCTGTCCCACAGCGGGGCTGTACTCCTTGCCCAGACGCTGTCCGCCGTTGAGGCCGGGAGGGCAGCCGCCCAGCCGCAGGTCGGCGATGTTTCGCTGGCCCCCAAGCTGACCATTGATGACGGCCGGCTCGACTGGAAGCAGCCCGCCCTGGCAATCGGCAGGCGCGCCCGTGGTGTAACCCCCGAGCCAGGTGCCTGGACCACCCTGGACGGACAGCGCGTCAAACTCGAACCCGTCCGCCTCCGGCCAGGTGACGCCGACCTGCAGCCCGGCGCGGTGTTCCTCGACGGGAAGAGCGTCCTGGTGGGCACCGGATCCCATGCTGTGGAGCTGACAAGGATCCAGCCTTCGGGCAAAAAGATGATGGCCGCCGCCGACTGGGCGCGTGGCATGGCAACACTGGAAAGCGTGGTCTTCGAATGAGCGAATCCGGCGGAAATGCAGGCGGCAGGGGCGGCAGCGGAAGCGGCGCCGCAGGCGGCGGACGGGGCAACAGCGGGCGGGGCAAGGGCGGGCCACGGGACTCCAGCCAGCGCAACGCCCAGGGACGCGAACGTAACCGCCCCTCCCAGCGGAGCTTCACCGAAAACGCCCCGGCGCAGCGGACCCGCCGGGCGGATCCAGCGCGGCTGGTGGCTTTTGAAGTCCTGCGCGCGGTAGCCGCCGAGGACGCCTATGCCAACCTGGTGCTCCCGTCCCGCATCCGCCATCACGGCCTGGACAAGCGCGACGCCGGCTTCGCCACCGAGCTCAGCTACGGGGCCTTGCGTGGCCAGGGCACTTACGATGCCATCCTGGCCCGCTGCGTTGACCGGCCGCTGGACCAGCTTGACCCGGCCATTCTCGACGCCCTGCGGATCGGCACCCATCAGCTGCTCGCCATGCGCGTCCCGGCCCACGCCGCCCTGGATCAGACGGTTGGCCTGGCCCGCGCCGTCATCGGTGCCGGACCCTCCGCCCTGATCAATGCGGTGCTGCGGAAGGTCACGGCGCACACGCTGGAGGAGTGGCTGGAGGTCCTCGTCGCCGGCGAAAGCGACGAAACCACCATCGCGTCCCTCCGCTACGCCCACCCCGAATGGATCGTGCGGGCGATGCGCCAGTCCCTGGTGGCCCACGGGCGGTCAGCCGCCGAAATCAACGACCTGCTGGAAGCCGATAACGAAGCTCCGGTGGTTAACCTCGTGGCGTTGCCCGGCTTGGGCAGCCTGGATGAAGCCCTGGAAGGCGGGGCCACTTTGGGTGAACTCGTTGAAGGTTCGGCGCTCTCCAGCGGCGGAGACCTGGGCCGCCTCGCCTCCATCCGGGAAGGCAGCACGCGCGTCCAGGATGTCGGCTCCCAGCTGGTGGCCCGTGCTATGGCGGCCGTGGACCTCGATCCCACCGACGGCACTGGAACAGGAAATCGGAACGAGACCTGGCTGGACCTGTGCGCCGGCCCCGGCGGCAAGGCCGCCCTGCTGGGCGCGCTGGCCAACGCCCACGGTGCCACGCTGCTCGCCAATGAACCTGCCCCGCACCGTGCAAAACTCGTGAGCCAGGCCCTTTCCGCCGTGCCCAGGGACGTCTGGCGCGTCCGGACCGGCGACGGCCGAGACCTCGGCACAGAGCAGCCCGAGTCCTTTGACCGGGTCCTCGTGGATGTCCCCTGCAGCGGGCTTGGTGCCCTGCGCCGCAGGCCGGAGTCCCGCTGGCGGCGTACCCCCAAGGACCTCGCGGACCTGGGACCGCTGCAGCGTGCCCTGCTGAAATCGGCGCTGGACGCCGTCCGCCCCGGCGGCGTGGTTGCCTATGTCACCTGTTCGCCCCACCCGGCCGAAACCACGGCAGTGGTCAGCGATGCCCTCCGGAAGCGTGATGACCTGGAACTGCTCGACGCCGGTGCGGTGCTGGACAGCGTGAGCCTGACCGGGAACCTGGGTGCAGGCCACGATTCTACGGCGCAACTCTGGCCGCACATCCACAGCACCGATGCCATGTTCCTGGCCCTCATCCGGAAGAAAGCCTGACCCGTGAAAGGTTCCCCCATGCCGCAATGCTGCATCAACCCCAGCATCCTGTCCGCCGACTTCGTCAACCTCGAAGCCGAACTGCAGCGCATCAGCAACGCTGACGCCGTGCACGTGGATGTTATGGACAACCACTTTGTCCCCAACCTCACCTTGGGCTTGCCCGTGGTCCAGCGGATTCAGGCGGTCAGCCCCATCCCGCTGGACGCCCACCTGATGATCTCCGACGCCGACCGCTGGGCGCCGGGGTTCGCCGACGCCGGGCTGGCCTCCGTGACCTTCCACGCTGAAGCCTCGATTGCACCGGTCAAACTGGCCCGCGAACTGAGGGCCCGCGGCTCCAAAGCCGGCATGGCGTTGCGCCCTGCCACGGCCGTGGAACCCTACCTGGACATGCTCGAGGAACTGGACATGCTCCTGATCATGACCGTCGAGCCGGGCTTCGGCGGCCAGGCGTTCCTGGACTTCACCCTGCCCAAGATCCGCAGGGCCCGGGCAGCCATTGACGGCTCCGGAATCAATGTCGCCATTCAGGTGGACGGCGGCATTACCGAGGAAACCATTCTGCGGGCGGCCGAGGCAGGCGCGAACGTCTTTGTCGCGGGTTCGGCTGTCTACGGCGCGGAAGACCCGGCTGCAGCCATCGGACGGCTCCGCGAAGCCGGCAGCATAAAGTTACGTGCTGCGTCCGCGGAATAGTCTGGGCCCCCTTGTGGTTATGGCACAATAGCAACACACAATACGTGCTCCGGGGTCGGTGTAAGTCCGAACCGGCGGTGATAGTCCGCGACCCGCGAGCCGGCGCTTTCCCCTTCGGGGAAGGAACCGGCGGACGGTTGAACTGGTGAAATTCCGGTACCGACAGTTAAAGTCTGGATGAGAGAAGCACGTACAGCTGTATCTGCGGCGCCCTTTGGCGCTGTGGTCTTCTGCTGTCGTATACCCCCGGAGCCATCGCGGTTCTAGAGGGAAGGAACGACAACACACATGAACCCTTTGCGATGGCTCTTTGAAGCCAGGATTTCCCATGGTCCGGGAACCGAAGCAGCCCAACCGGTGGCTGCCCCATGACCCGGATCGAAAACGTCACGGCGTTCAGCGCCGCCGAAACCGCCGCCATGGAGGCAGCGCTCGAGGCAGCCCTGCAGGGCCCGCGCGGAGCGAATCCGCTGGTGGGCGCCGTCGTCATCGATGCTGCCGGCCACCAGCTGGTGACCGGCTACCACCGCGGCGCCGGCACACCCCACGCGGAAGCGGACGCCATCGCGCAGGCTGAGGCCGCCGGGCTGGACCTGGGCGGCTGCACAATGGTGATCACGCTGGAACCCTGTGACCACAGCGGCCGCACGGGGCCCTGCACCCAGGCGATCATTCGTGCCGGAATCACGGACGTGGTTTACGCCGTCGACGATCCGCATGACCCTGCGGCGGGCGGCGCTGCCACCCTCCGGAACGCAGGAGTGCAGGTCCGCAGCGGGCTCGCTGCCGGTGAGTCGTTCGAGTTGAACCGTCAGTGGTTCCTGGGAGTGGCCGCACAGCGCCCGTTTGTGACGCTGCACATCGCCCAGACGCTGGACAGCCGGATCGCCGCCGAGGACGGCACGAGCCAGTGGATCTCCTCGCCCGAATCGCTTGCTGACAACCACGGGCTCAGGCGGCGGATTGACGCCATCCTCGTGGGGACCCAGACCGTACTGGTGGATAACCCCCGGCTGTCAGCCCGGGACGAGTCCGGTGCGGCATCGGGCAAGCAGCCGCTGCGGGCCGTCATGGGCCTGCGCGACATTCCAGCTGACGCCGCCGTCCGGGGTGATGACGGTAACGTGCTCCACCTCGCCACGCGGGATCCGCGGGAGGCGCTCTCGATCCTTTACGCGGAGGGAGTCCGCCACGTCATGGTGGAAGGCGGCTCACGCATCCTCAGTTCATTCCTGGCCGCCGGGCTTGTGGACGAACTCATTGTCTACGTTGCCCCCACCCTGCTGGGCTCCGGAACCCCCGCCCTCAACGGACTCGGAATCACCACCCTCGCGGATGCCCGGCACTGGGACTGGGACCCCTCCGACGGCGGCGCCGTCCTGACCCTGGGCCGGGACCTGAGGCTGCACCTCCGACCAGAACCAACCGAAACTCTTGAACCACAACTATCCCGCACTGCCGCGGAACCAGCCATGGGAGGCTACTGATGTTTACCGGAATTATTGCCGAGCAGGGACAGGTCCTGTCCGTGGAGCGGGACGGCGATGCCAGCGCAACACTCCGCCTCCGCGCGCCCGGCACCACCGAAGGTCTCGGACTGGGCGGCTCCATCGCCGTCAACGGAGTCTGCCTGACGGCCACCGCAATAGAGGGCAAAGAATTCAGTGTTGATGTGATGGGCGAAACCCTCGTCCGCAGCACCATCGGCGAACTTGCCGCCGGGGACGCGGTGAACCTTGAGCGTTGCGTCCCCGCCGGCGGCCGGCTGGACGGCCACGTCGTCCAGGGCCACGTCGACGGCGTCGGGCAGCTGCTGGAGCGCGAGGCTCTCGGCAACTGGGAGCGGCTCCGCTTCGGTGTGCCGGCCAACCTCGCCCGCTATATCGCAGAGAAGGGCTCCATCGCGATCGACGGCGTCTCGCTCACAGTCACGGCAGTCAGCCCCGCCGCGGAGCTGCTGCCCTGGTTCGAAGTGGGGCTGATCCCCACCACACTGGCCGAGACCGGCCTGGGGGCCAAGACAACCAGCAGCAGGGTCAACCTGGAAGTCGACGTGCTGGCCAAATACACCGAACGCTTGCTGGCATTCAGCACCGGCGCAACCACCGGGGGCGAACGATGAACGCCATCGTCCGGCTGGAACCCGCCGCGGAGGCCGGTCCGGTGCCTGACGCAACCTTCGAACTTGACCCCGTGGAAGATGCCATCCGCGCAATGGCCGCCGGCCGCCCTGTGCTGGTGGTGGACAACGAGGACCGCGAAAACGAGGGCGACATTATCTTCGCCGCACAGCATGCCACCCCCGCGCTCATGGGATGGACCATCCGCTACAGCTCCGGCGTCATCTGCGTCCCCCTGACGGGGGAGCGTGCCGATGCCCTGGCACTGCCGCCCATGGTGGCAGTGAACCAGGACGCGAAAGGTACGGCGTACACCGTTTCCTGCGACGCGGCGGTGGGTGTCAGCACCGGAATCTCCGCGACGGACCGGGCTCTCACGGTCCGCGTCCTTGCAGACCCCGGCGCCGGACCGGCGGCCGTGACCCGCCCCGGGCATATTTTCCCGCTCCGGGCAGTTAACGGAGGAGTGCGTGAACGCCCCGGCCATACCGAAGCAGCCGTGGACCTCTGCCGGCTCGCCGGATTGGAGCCCGTGGGCGTGATCGCCGAGGTTGTGTACGACGACGGTGAAATGATGCGGCTCGACGGGCTGCGGGGATTCGCTGCTGAACACGGGTGCCCCCTGATCTCGATTGAGGATCTGGTGGCCTACCTTGAAGCAGGAGCCGGGACGCCCGCCGACAGTGACACCGGGCCGGACGCCCGGGCGGAGTAGAGGAGTAATGATGACGGCTTCCGGAGTTTCGGACCACAGCCACCAGAATGGCCACCATCAGGGGGCGGCCGGCAACGGCCGGGCCCACCACCCCGTGAGCGGCGGTCCGATTGTGCAGCTGCCCACGGCATTTGGCGATTTCGTTACCCAAGCGTGGACAGACCTGGTCACGGGCGTCGAGCACCTGGCGGTGAGCTCGCCCAACCCGCCCAAGGAGGGTGTTGCTCCGCTGGTCAGGCTGCATTCCGAGTGCCTGACCGGCGATGTCTTCGGCTCCTACCGCTGCGACTGCGGCGAACAGCTGGCCTATGCCCTGGAGCTGATCAACGAGTTCGGCGGCACGCTGCTGTACCTGCGCGGGCAGGAAGGCCGGGGGATCGGGCTGGCCAACAAAATCAAGGCCTACGCCCTCCAGGAAGCGGGCTTTGACACCGTGGAGGCCAACGAACAGCTGGGACTGCCGGTGGACGCCCGCTGCTACAAGGCGGCCGCCCAGATCCTGGCCGAGATGGGCCTCCACGAGATCCGGCTGCTGAGCAACAACCCGGACAAAAAGAACAGGCTCGCCAAAGCCGGCGTGAAGGTGGTGGAAATGGTGCCCACCGAGGTGCCGTCCCGCGACCAGAACATTCGCTACCTTCAGACCAAAAAGGACCGCATGGAGCACCGGCTGACGCTGGACTCACATGTTGTCACGGTGCCAAGCGGCGCCGCCGACGATTTCGACCACGACCAAAACTGAACGGACCAGATTCACGCATGAGCGGACACGGCGCACCAGATATTGACCTCACCACCCTCAACCCGGCGGAAACATCGCAGCTGCGGTTGGCCATTGTCGCAGCCAGCTGGCACACGCAGATCATGGACGGACTCCTGGACGGTGCCCTGCGCGCCGCCAAAGACGCGGGCATCAGCGAACCTACCGTACTGCGCGTTCCCGGCGCCTTTGAGCTCCCCGTCGCTGCCGCGCGGCTGGCACCGCACTTTGACGCAGTGGTGGCGCTCGGCGTCGTGATCCGTGGCGGCACACCGCACTTTGAATACGTCTGCCAGGCGGCGACGTCGGGACTGACGGACGTCAGTGTCTCCACCGGCGTGCCGGTGGGCTTCGGCGTGCTGACCTGCGATACGGAGCAGCAGGGACTGGACCGTGCGGGCCTGCCGGGCTCCAGCGAGGACAAGGGCCACGAAGCAGTGACGGCAGCCTTGGCCACCGCGGTGCTCCTCAAGCCGTACAAGTAGCAGCCGATCCGGGCAGCAAGCCGCCGGGAGCGGTGTGTGTTCGATCACATCGCGCCCGTCATGCAGCGGCCCGAAAGGCGCCCCCGGGCCAGCAGCAAGTAGGCTGTAGGGCGTGAAGAATTTCGAGACGCTGTTCGCTGAACTGAGTGAGAAGGCAGCCACCCGCCCGGCAGGCTCCCGCACCGTCGCTGAATTGGAGTCCGGAGTCCACGGCATTGGCAAGAAAGTCGTGGAGGAAGCAGCCGAAGTCTGGATGGCCGCTGAGTACGAATCCGATGAGGCCACGGCCGAGGAAATCTCCCAGCTGCTCTACCACCTGCAGGTTCTGATGCTCGCTAAAGGCCTGACCCTGGAAGACGTCTACAAGCATCTGTAGCCACTTCGGCACCCGGCGGCCAACAATTGCCCGCCCGTGCCCTGCGTGGCCCGTTTGCCTGATCCATAGACCTCCCAACCAAGAAAGACCCCCATGCTGCGAGTAGCCGTACCCAACAAGGGCTCCCTGTCCGAAGCCGCCTCCGCCATGCTGTCCGAAGCGGGGTACCGCCAACGCCGCGACACCCGCGAACTGGTCATGATGGACCCGGACAACGACATTGAATTCTTCTTCCTCCGCCCGCGCGACATCGCCGTGTATGTCGGACGCGGAACCCTCGACGTCGGCATCACCGGACGCGACCTGCTGCTGGACGCCGAGGTGGAGGCCGAGGAACTGCTGCCCCTGGGCTTCGCTGCGTCCACGTTCCGCTTCGCCGGACCAGTGGGTGACTTCGCCGCGGCAGAAGAGCTGGAAGGCAAGCGCCTCGCCACAAGCTACGACGGCCTGCTCCGCGGCTACCTCGCCGAGCGGGGCATCAACGCCAAGGTGGTCCGGCTCGACGGCGCCGTGGAGTCTTCCGTGCGGCTCGGCGTGGCTGATGCCATCGCCGACGTTGTGGAAACCGGCAACACCCTCAAGGCCGCCGGAATGGAAATCTTCGGCGAGCCGATCCTCAAGTCGGAAGCTGTCCTGATCCGCCGCACCGGCGACGGCGGAGCCGCGAACGGCACCGCCAAGGAGATTGAAGTCCTGATCCGCCGGCTGCAGGGCGTCCTCGTGGCGCGCCAGTACGTGCTGATGGACTACGACATCCGCAAGGAACTCGTGGAACAGGCCGCCGCTCTGACTCCCGGCCTGGAATCACCCACGGTCTCGCCGCTGCGCGACTCCGACTGGGTGGCCGTCCGGTCCATGGTTCCGAAGAAGGAAACCAACCGGATCATGGATGAGCTCTACGACCTCGGCGCCCGCGCCATCCTGGTCAGCAGCATCCACGCCTGCCGTATCTGAGCGTCCCGCCCGGTTCACGCCGCGGCGCAGAATCCACCCGAGAATTCCAGGAGTCCCCATGGCTGTAGCTGTACGAGTCATCCCCTGCCTCGATGTCGACGCCGGCCGCGTTGTGAAGGGCATCAACTTCGAGGGGCTCCGCGACGCGGGGGACCCGGTGGAGCTGGCCCACCGCTACGACAACGCGGGAGCTGACGAACTGACGTTCCTGGATGTCACGGCGTCCTCGGGCAACCGTGAAACCACCTTCGACGTGGTCCGCCGCACCGCCGAGGAAGTTTTCATTCCCCTGACCGTGGGCGGCGGTGTCCGCGGTGTTGCCGAGGTGGACAAGCTCCTGCGGTTCGGCGCGGACAAAGCTTCCATCAACACGGCCGCCGTTGCCCGGCCGGACGTCATCAACGAGATCAGCCGGCACTTCGGTTCGCAGGTGTTGGTCCTGTCCGTGGACGCCCGCCGGACCCGCCCCGGGTCCCAGCCCACGCCGTCGGGGTTTGAAGTGACCACCCACGGTGGCCGTACGGGTACCGGGATCGACGCCATCGAGTGGGCCAGGGAAGCCGCCGACCGTGGCATCGGTGAAATCCTGCTCAACTCCATCGACGCCGACGGCACCAAGGACGGCTTCGACCTGGAACTGATCCGGCTGGTCCGGGCCGCGGTGAAAGTGCCGATCATCGCCTCAGGCGGCGCCGGGGAACCGGCTCATTTCCCGCCGGCCGTTGCCGCAGGAGCGGACGCCGTGCTGGCGGCGTCGATCTTCCACTGGGGACCGGACAACATGATGTCCCAGGTCAAGCAGGCAATCCGCGACGCAGGCTTCGAAGTCCGCTAACGTCCTGGTTTCGAGTTCGGTGGTTGAGCTTGTCGAAACCTGGTTTCGACAAGCTCAACCACCGGAAATGCCCTAGAGGCCGACTTCGGCTGACTGGAGCAGGGCGACGGCGTCGGGCTGGCCTTCAAAGGTGACCAGGGCGTGGCGGGTCCGGCCGTGGGCGTGCATCAGCAGCTCACCCGGCTCACCAACGATCGCCACCGAGACGGGTGCCCGCTTGGCGACGTGCCGCGGTCCGGATGGGCGCACCAGCACAATTCCAAGGTCGACACCGCGGTAAAGTATGGCTGCCCGTTTGATCAGCTCGTCCCAGAGGGCGTCCGAGTAGGCCTCGTCGAGGGCGCGCGGCGCCCAGCGGTCCACGGCCCGGCGGATGTCCTCCGTGTGGACGAAATATTCGATCAGGTTGGAGCTCTCGTCCAATGCCTTGATGTTCATGGGGGAGAGCGCCGGGGGACCGCCGCGGAAAGTGTTCACCAGACCGGTGTAGTCGTCCGCGGTCTTCAGCTTCGCCGCGAGCTTGGCGGTGGCCTTGTCCGAGGCCTTGGAAAGGCTCTTGATGATGAGGCCCAGCCCCACGGCGGCCTTGCGTTCGCGCAGGTAAAGGTGCGCGGCAAGGTCCCTGGTGCGCCAGCCTCTGCAGAGGGTAGGGGCATCAGGACCGGCCGCCAGCAGGGTTTCGGCCAGGACTTCTCGGGACGGTTCGACGAAATGCATCACTTGTGAAACTAGCACGAGAGCAGCGAAGTTGGGCAGCAGAACCGCCAGCCGAAGGGTGCCCTTGTTCACACACTGGTTGTATGCCTGCTAGTGCATATTCGGGGGCCGTTGATCAGGCACTAGACTTGGTCTGATGTCTGAGCAGCCCGCCTCCGCCCCCGTAATTTTCCCGGCCCCCGCCACAAGCCCGCTTCCAGCCGCCGTCGCGGATGCACTGAAGCGTGACGGCGCCGGGCTCGTAGCCGCCGTTGTGCAGCAGTTCGATACGAACGAGGTGCTGATGCTCGGCTGGATGGACGACGAAGCGCTGCACCGCACCATGACCAGCGGCCGCGTCACATTCTATTCGCGCTCCCGCCAGGAGTATTGGCGCAAGGGGGACACCTCCGGCCATGTCCAGTGGGTCAAATCCGTTGCCATGGACTGCGACGGCGATGCCCTCCTGGTCCGCGTGGACCAGGTCGGCGCGGCATGCCACACCGGCACCCGGACCTGCTTCGACGGCAGGAACCTGGAAATCAGCGTAGGAACAGGCGGCGAAGCATAGCCATGCAGGACCTTGGAATCATCAGCCCGGGCCTCGACGAGTTCCGCGAACTCGCCGGCAACAGCCGGGTCATCCCCGTCACGCTCAAAGTGCTGGCGGACGCGGAGACTCCTATCGGCCTCTACCGGAAGCTTGCCCAGGGCCAGCCCGGCACGTTCCTGATGGAGTCCGCGGCAGTTGGCGGCACGTGGTCGCGCTATTCCTTCATCGGCGCGAAGTCCCGTGCAACCCTGACCACCAAGGACGGCCAGGCGCACTGGCTGGGCCAGCCCCCGGCCGGCGTGCCCCTGGACGGCAACCCCGTGGACGCCATCCGCGACACGATCGAAGCTCTGCGCACCAGCAGGTTTGACGGCCTGCCGCCCTTCACCTCAGGACTCGTCGGCTTCCTCGGCTGGGAGACTGTCCGCCACTGGGAACGGCTGACCAGCCCGCCGGAGGATGACCTCCACCTGCCCGAGATGGCGCTGAACCTGGTCACCGACATGGCCGTCCACGACAACCATGACGGCACGGTGCTGCTGATCGCCAACGCCATCAACTTCGACGGCAGCTCCGACCGCGTGGACGAGGCCTGGGAAGATGCCGTGGCACGGGTCAAGGCCCTCCTCACCCGGATCAGCACGCCCGTGGCCCAGCCAGTTTCCGTGCTGGAACCCGCCGCCCTGGATTTCGCCTCCAGCGTTGAGGAACGGTGGGACGAACCCTCCTACCTGGCCGCGCTGGACCGCGGCAAGGAAGCCATCGTGGACGGCGAAGTGTTCCAGGTGGTGATTTCACGCCGCTTCGAGATGGAGTGTGGGGCCTCACCGCTTGACGTGTACCGCGTCCTGCGCAACACCAACCCCAGCCCGTACATGTACATCTTCAGCCTGGAGGACGCCGACGGCCGGGAGTACTCGATCGTGGGGTCCTCGCCCGAGGCCCTGGTGACGGTCACCGGTGAGGAAGTCATCACCCACCCGATCGCCGGTTCACGGCCCCGCGGCAAGACCGTGGAGGGAGACAAAGCCCTCGCCGAGGAACTGCTGGCGGACCAGAAGGAACGCGCCGAGCACCTGATGCTGGTGGACCTGTCCCGCAACGATCTGTCCAAGGTCTGCGTGGCGGGAACCGTGGACGTCACCCAGTTCATGGAGGTTGAGCGGTTCAGCCACATCATGCACTTGGTCTCCACTGTGGTGGGCAAGCTGTCCCCGGACGCCAATGCCTACGACGTCCTGAAAGCAACCTTCCCCGCGGGAACCCTGTCCGGTGCCCCGAAGCCCCGGGCGTTGCGCCTGCTGGACGAGCTTGAACCGCACCGGCGCGGCATCTACGGCGGTGTGGTGGGCTACCTCGACTTCGCCGGCGACATGGATATGGCGATTGCCATCCGCTCGGCCCTCCTCCGCGAAGGACGCGCCTATGTCCAGGCCGGCGGAGGCATCGTGGCGGACTCGGTGAACCCCACTGAAGCGCTGGAGACCGTGAACAAGGCGGCCGCTCCACTCCGGGCCGTGCACACCGCCGGATCACTGCATAACATTGCGGCGGAATCGTTCCCCGGCACCTCTCCGATCAGCGACGCCGGCGTCCCCGCCGTTGAAAGCCAGGGCGCCGAATGACGCCGGCCTGGGCCAGGAAATCCACGCTGGTACTGCTGATCGCCATCCTTGCACTGGCCGTCTTCGGCGCCACCACCCAGACCTGGATCACTGTCAGCCTGGACGCCAACCAGGTGGGCCAGGCCGCGGGGGACCAGAACACCCTCCCGGTCCAGGGCAGCAAAGCCGCCACTGCAGTGACGGCCCTGGCCGTCGTGGCACTGTCGGGCGGACTGGCAGCATCCATCGCGGGAAAGTTCGCGCGGTGGGTCATCACAGCCCTCATCATGTTGGCCTCCGTGGGCATCATTGCCGCGGCCGCCACAGTGCTGGCTGACCCGCTGGGTGCCGCGCAGGGCACCATCGCCGGTGCCACCGGAGTCACCGGAGGGAACGCGGAAGTTACTGTTACTCCTTTCCCTGTCCTCGCCGTCGTCGCCGGTGCCCTGCTGGCGCTGGCCGCCCTGCTGATCATCCCCGCGGGCCGGTATTGGAAGGTGCGGACCAAATATGACGCGGCCGCGTACGGGGCATCATCCGGCAGCGCGACAGCCGCCACCGGGCCTGTGGACGAGATCGACAGCTGGGACCGGCTCTCGCGCGGCGACGACCCCACGTGAACCCCCGCGCGCAGCCAAACCCCGAGCAGCCCGCTAAAACCTGAGCCCGGTTTGCCGATGGGCAGGTCCTGGCCAAAAAATGGCAGAATGTAAGCAGTATTCATCCCGAGGAGATTCACATGAGCAAAGCACCCGCTTCCGTATCGAAATCAGGCACCCGCACCGTTGCCCCCGGCGCCGTTGACCACAGCCAGGAACTTGGCCACGGCAACAGCCCCGCGGCCTGGACCTGCGTGATCGTTATGCTGGTCGGCGCCCTCATCGCGTCCATCGCCTTTGTCATCGCCAACACCCCCATCTTCATCGCCGGCGCGGCCGTGATGGTCCTTGGCCTCATCCTTGGCTTCATCATGCGCAAGGCAGGCTACGGCGTCGAAGGCAGCAAGCTGAAGAGCTCCGGCCACTGATGGCGACTGTTCTCGATGACATCAATGCCGGTGTCAGGGAGGATATGGAGGCCAGGAGGCGTCTCGTTTCGCTGGCGGAACTGAAGGACCTGGCCGCGGCCGCGGTACCTGCCCGGGACGCCTGGTCGGCCCTCGGCGGCACCTCCGTGCAGCGGGGCCAGCTGAAGGTCATCGCGGAAATCAAGCGGCGCAGCCCGTCCAAGGGTGACCTCGCCACCATCGTGGATCCGGCATCGCTGGCAGAGCAGTATGCCGACGGCGGCGCGGCCGTGATCAGCGTCCTCACCGAAAAGCGGCGGTTCAACGGCTCCCTTGCGGACCTGGACGCCGTGCGTGCCCGCGTGGACATTCCGTTGCTCCGCAAGGACTTCACGCTCGACGAGTACCAGATCTGGGAGGCCCGCGCCCACGGCGCGGACCTGATCCTGCTCATCGTGGCGTCGCTTTCCGACAGCGAGCTCCGGGACTTCAGCGCGCTCAGCCGCGAACTCGGCATGAACGTGCTTGTGGAGACGCACACGGAAGAGGAAATCGAACGCGCAGTGGCGGCTGAGGCGCGCATCATCGGCGTCAACGTGCGCAACCTGAAGACGCTCGACGTCGACCGTTCAGTTTTCGCCTCCCTCGCCGGACTGATTCCGGCCGAAGCGCTGGTCATCGCCGAATCCGGTGTTCGCGGCGTGGACGACGTGACGCACTACGCCGCCAACGGTGCCAACGCCATCCTGGTGGGCGAGGCCCTGGTCAGCCACTCAACGCCGCGTGACCGGATCGCCGAATTCTCGGCGGCCGGCGCTGCTGCCATCGCGGCCCGGGCCTAGCCCGGGCACCCGCCGGCCCTGGTGCCGGCGGCACAACACTTCCGAACGATCAACTGGAACAGGACGGTGAGACTGATGGTTGACGCACCCTCAGAAAACGCTGACAACAACGCTGCGGACGCTTTCCTGCAGGGTGGCTCGCTGAAGCACGCCCCGGGGCCATACTTCGGCGGCTACGGCGGGCGCTGGATGCCGGAATCGCTGATCGCCGCACTGGACGAGCTCGAAGACACCTTTGAGAAGGCCAAGGCAGACCCCGAATTCCTGGCCCAGCTCTCCGACCTGAACAAGAACTACTCCGGCCGTCCGTCGCTGCTGACCGAAGCCAAGCGGTTCTCCGAGCACGCTGGTGGAGCCCGGATTTTCCTCAAGCGCGAGGACCTCAACCACACCGGATCCCACAAGATCAACAATGTCCTGGGGCAGGCCCTGCTGGCCAAGCGCATGGGTAAGACCCGCGTTATCGCCGAAACCGGCGCCGGCCAGCACGGCGTTGCCAGCGCCACCGCCGCCGCGCTCCTGGGCCTGGAATGCGTTGTGTACATGGGCGCTGAAGACTGCCGCCGGCAGGCGCTGAATGTCGCCCGGATGCAGCTGCTCGGCGCCACCGTGGTTCCCGTGGTGAACGGCTCCCAGACCCTCAAGGACGCCATCAACGATGCCCTCCGGGACTGGGTCAGCAACGTGGACAACACCCACTACCTGCTGGGCACCGCGGCCGGGGCGCACCCGTTCCCTGCCATGGTCCGTTTCTTCCACGAGGTCATCGGCGAGGAAGCCCGCGCCCAGATCCTGGAGCAGACCGGCAAACTGCCCGACGCCGTCTGCGCCTGCATCGGCGGCGGTTCCAACGCGATCGGCATCTTCCACGGATTCCTGGATGACCCGTCCGTGAAGATCTACGGCTTTGAAGCCGGCGGCGACGGCGTGGACACCGGCCGGCACGCAGCCACCATCACCTTGGGCAAGCCAGGCGTCCTGCACGGCGCACGGTCCTACCTCATGCAGGACGACGACGGTCAGACCATCGAATCGCACTCGATTTCCGCGGGCCTGGACTACCCGGGCGTTGGCCCGGAGCACGCCTACCTGGCCGACATCGGACGCGTCACCTACGAGCCCATCACCGACAGCGAAGCAATGGATGCGTTCAAGCTGCTGTGCCGGACAGAAGGCATCATCCCCGCCATCGAGTCCTCACATGCCCTCGCGGGTGCCATCAAGGTTGGCAAGCGCCTCACCGAAGGTACTGCCGACCCGTCCGAAACGGTGATCATCGTGAACCTTTCTGGCCGCGGCGACAAGGACGTTGAGACCGCCGCGGAATGGTTCGACATGCTCGATGAGGAGGGCAAGGTCAAGGGCACCAACCTGTCCACCCGCAAGCCCAAGGGCCCTGCCGACCGGGCAGAAACTGAAGCCGTTCCCGCCTCAACTGCCCCTGCCGGCGGCGTCGCGGACAACAACGAGGACCAGAACTGATGACTGAACAGACGGCCAGTAAGTCCGCCGCCGCCATCGACCGTGCACGGGATGCCGGGCGCTCAGCGCTCGTCTGCTACCTGCCTGCCGGGTACCCGGACGTCCAGGCCACCATCGACGCCGGGATTGCCATGGCGAAGAACGGTGCCGACCTGATTGAAATCGGCATTCCCTACTCGGATCCGGTCATGGACGGTCCGGTCATCCAGGCCGCCACCACCGAAGCGATCGCCAACGGATTCCGGGTCGAGAGCGTCTTTGACGTGGTCGCCGGCATCACGGCAGCCACAGACGTCGCCGTGCTGGTGATGACCTACTGGAACCCCGTGGTCCGGATGGGCGTGGACGAGTTCTCCCGCCGGCTGGCCGAGGCCGGGGGAGCCGGGCTCATCACGCCCGACCTCATCCCGGACGAAGCATCGGAATGGTTCGCTGCCTCGGACAAGTACGGACTGGACCGCGTGTTCCTCGTGGCGCCGTCCTCCACCCCCGAGCGCCTGGCCATGACGGTCAAGGCAAGCAGGGGCTTTGTGTACGCGGTTTCCATCATGGGCGTGACCGGTACCCGCCAGGCCGTCAGCAGCAGCGCCGAGAAGCTCGTTGCCGACACACATGCCGCCGGTGCCGAACGCGTGTGCGTGGGACTCGGTGTCTCCAACGCCAGCCACGTCCGCGAGATCGCAGCGTACGCAGACGGTGTCATCGTTGGCACCGCGCTCGTTGCCGCCATCCGCGACGGGGGAGTCAATGCCGTCGCGGACCTCACCCGGGACCTGAGCGCCGGACTCGTCAGGGAAGAAGCCTAACCACCATGCAGATCCTCCTTCAGGCCGCCGCCCTGGTGCCGGCCAGCATCCCCAGCCCGGACTGGTCCGGCTTCGATATCCCGCTGCCGTGGGGGACTCTGCGGATCCACGCCTACGCCCTGTGCATTCTCGCCGGGATCATCGCGGGCCTGTGGCTCACGTCCGTCAGGTGGGCCCGCCGCGGTGCGCCTGAAGGCAGTGTTTGGGACATCGTCATTTGGGCTATTCCTTTCGGCATCATCGGCGGCCGCCTCTACCACGTGGTTTCTTCCCCGGACGCCTACTTCGGGCCCGGCTTCGACGGGACCGGGGACCTGGGGCTCATTCCTCAGATCCAGCGCGGCGGCCTCGGAATCTGGGGTGCCGTGGTGCTGGGCGTCCTGGGCGCCTGGATCGGCTGCCGCCGGTCCGGCGTGAAACTCACAGCCTTCCTGGACGCCGCGGCGCCCGGACTGCTGCTGGCCCAGGCTATTGGCCGGTGGGGAAACTACTTCAACCAGGAACTCTTCGGCGGGCCCACCACCCTGCCGTGGGGCCTGCAGATTGATGCGGACAATCCCAACTTCCCCGCCGGCATGCCGGTGGACACCCTCTTCCACCCCACCTTCCTCTATGAGTCGCTCTGGAACATCGCCGGTGTGCTCATCCTGCTGGCACTGGACCGCCGATTCCACTTCCGCCGTGCCCGGCTCTTCTGGCTCTACGCCATGTATTACACCCTGGGCCGGGTCTGGATCGAAGCGATGCGGATCGACGACGCCGAACAGATCAACCTCTTCGGCATCACCACCAGGCTCAACGTCTGGACCAGCATCTTTGTCTTTGTGGCAGCACTTATCGTGTTCGTCCTCCTGGGATTGAAAGGCCGCCCGGAACCGGACACACCGTTCCTGGCGGGCCATGAACCGGCAGCAGACGATGCCATGGACGCCTCTGGAGCAGACAAGGCACCGGTCCGCGATGCGGACTCTTCTGTCTCAGATAGTGAATCGCGTGATAATCTCCCAGATAACCAAAATGGTGCCCGGGTCCCTTCCACTCCAACGGAAGAGGAACCGGCATTCCGGGACGGCGACAAGCCAAATCCGGAGTTGCCGGTAACCGGAACTTCCGGCCACAAGGCAACGGAATCCGCGCCGGAGGCTGGCACGAGCAAGTAGTACGTCAGCACGGCAGGGTAGCAGAGTCAACACTCGGAGCGCCCACACACCACAGCGTCGTGGCAACAGGGCCCATCCGGTCGGCAGACAGCAGCTGGCCGGTCAAGCCCGGGTCAGGGACCTGCGTAACTGTTCAGTCAGCAGGCCGGTCTGGCCTACAATTTCCTGTAAATAACACTTTGTTGTGCCCATCACAGAGGCGCTGACGAGTGGGGCCAACGGTGTCCCTTCCATACGCACGATCAGGAGGAAGGACGTCTCCCATGAGCCAAACTCTTCACACTCCCAGCTGGTCCGAACCGGACCAGCCTGAGGCTGCTATGTCCCCGTTCAAGCGCTTTGCCGCGCTGCCCGAGGCCCGGGGTCTATACAACCCAGAGAACGAAAAAGACGCGTGCGGCCTGGCGATCATCGCCACGCTCCGCGGCGAGCCCGGCTACGACATCGTCGACGCCGCGCTGACCGCGCTCCGCAACCTGGAGCACCGCGGTGCCGTTGGCGCCGACGAGGGAACCGGTGACGGCGCCGGCCTGCTGATGCAGATCCCGGACGAGTTCTTCCGCGCCGTCACAGAATTCGAACTCCCCGCACCGGGCCAGTTCGTTGCCGGTACAGCGTTCCTCCCTGCCGAGCAACGCGAAGCCGACGCCGCCAAGGCCGGCATTGAAGGCCTCGCCGCCGATGAAGGCCTGACAGTGCTCGGCTGGCGCGAAGTGCCCATCGTCGCGGACCTCGTCGGTGCCATGGCCCGCGCCTGCATGCCCTACTTCTCACAGCCTTTCCTTGCCTCGGCAACCGGCGAGGAACTGGACCGCAATGAGCTGGACTCACGTGCCTGGCGGATCCGCAAGCGTGCCCAGAACAAGTTCGGCGTGTACTTCCCGTCGCTGTCCTCGCGCACCATCGTCTACAAGGGCATGCTCACCACGGCGCAGCTGGAGCCCTTCTACCCTGATCTCTCGGACAAGCGTTTCAAGACCAAGCTGGCGATCGTCCACTCGCGCTTCTCCACCAACACGTTCCCGTCCTGGCCGTTGGCCCAGCCCTTCCGCACCATCGCCCACAACGGTGAAATCAACACCGTCAAGGGCAACCGGAACTGGATGCGCGCCCGCCAGTCCCAGCTCGCCAACCCGCTGTTGGGCGACTCGCCGGAAGAGCTATACCCCATCTGCACCCCTGGTGCGTCAGACTCCGCGTCCTTCGACGAAGTCGCCGAGCTGCTTTGGCTCTCCGGCCGCCCCATCACGCACTCGATCATGATGATGATCCCTGAGGCCTGGGAAAACCACGCCACCATGGATCCGGCACGGCGTGCGTTCTACGAGTACCACTCCCTGCTTATGGAGCCGTGGGACGGCCCCGCGGCTGTCTCCTTCACCGATGGCAACCTTGTCGGCGCCACCCTGGACCGCAACGGCCTGCGCCCCGGACGCTACTGGATCACCGAAGACGGGCTGATCATCTTCGCCTCCGAGGTGGGCGTGATCGACGTCGAACCTTCCAAGGTGGTCAAAAAGGGCCGGGTTTCCCCGGGCAAGATGTTCCTGGTGGACACCGAGGCCGGGCGCATCATCGACGACGAAGAGGTCAAGGCCGAGGTTGCTGCCGCGAACCCGTGGTCCGAGTGGGTCAAGGACAACCTGATTGACCTCAAGGACCTCCCCGAGCGCGAGCACGTGGTCCACACCGCCGCGTCCGTGAACATTCGCCAGCGGACCTTCGGGTACACCACCGAAGAACTCAAGATCCTGCTCGGCCCGATGGCCCGCACCGGCGCCGAGCCGCTGGGTGCCATGGGTTCGGACACCCCGATTGCAGTGCTCTCCAAGCGTCCCCGGCTGCTGTTCGACTACTTTGTGCAGTCCTTCGCGCAGGTCACCAACCCGCCGCTGGACGCCATCCGTGAAGAGCTGGTCACGTCACTGACCTGCGCCATCGGCCCGAACGGCAACCTGCTGGACACCAAGCAGGTCCGCCAGCCGCAGGTCATGCTGCCGTTCCCGGTGATCAACAACGACCAGCTCGCCAAGATCGCCAACATCGAAACGCCCGACGGCGACCGCGTGGCCATGAAGGTCCGCGGCCTTTACCGCCCCGAAGGCGGCGAGAACGCGCTGCGTGCCCGGCTCACCGAGATCTGCGAGCAGGTGTCCGGCGCGATCAACCGCGGCGTGCAGTATGTTGTGCTGTCCGACCGTGACTCGAACGCGCAGTGGGCTCCGATTCCTTCCCTGCTGCTGGTCAGCGCCGTGCACCACCACCTGCTGCGCAGCGCCAACCGCACCAAGACCGCCCTGGTGGTCGAGGCCGGCGACGTCCGCGAGACGCACCACGTGGCAGTCCTGATCGGCTACGGTGCTTCTGCCGTGAACCCGTACCTGGCCATGGAGTCCGTGGAGCAGCTCATCACCGCCGGTGACGTTGTTGGGGTCACGCCCCAGGATGGCGTCTACAACCTGATTAAGGGCCTGGGCAAGGGCGTCCTGAAGATCATGTCCAAGATGGGCATTTCCACCGTGGCGTCCTACACCGGCGCGCAGACGTTCGAGGCACTGGGTCTCGGACAGGAACTGGTGGACGAGTTCTTCGCCGGCACGCATTCCCAACTGGGCGGCGTGGGCCTGGACGTTATCGCCGCCGAAGTTTCGGCGCGGCACCAGATGGCCTACCCCGAAGGTGGCATCGAAATGCCCCACCGCCCGCTCCTGGGCGGCGGCGAATACCAGTGGCGCCGCGACGGCGAGCCGCACCTGTTCAACCCGGAGACTGTCTTCCGGCTGCAGCATGCTACGCGTGAGCGCCGCTACGACATTTTCAAGTCCTACACCAAGGGCGTGGATGACCAGTCGGAGAACCTGATGACCCTGCGTGGTCTTCTCAAGTTCAAGAACGACCGTCCGGCTGTCCCGTTGGAGGAAGTGGAGCCCGTCTCCAGCGTTGTGAAGCGCTTCTCCACCGGCGCCATGAGCTACGGCTCCATCTCCAAGGAAGCCCACGAGACCCTCGCGATCGCCATGAACCAGTTGGGCGGCAAGTCCAACACCGGTGAAGGCGGCGAGGACGTGGACCGCCTCCTGGACCCGAAGCGCCGGTCTGCGGTCAAGCAGATTGCGTCGGGCCGGTTCGGTGTCACGAGTCTCTACCTGACCAACGCTGATGACATCCAGATCAAGATGGCGCAGGGTGCCAAGCCCGGCGAAGGCGGCCAGCTGATGGCGCAGAAGGTATACCCCTGGGTTGCCCGGACGCGACACTCGACGCCCGGCGTCGGCCTGATTTCGCCGCCGCCGCACCACGACATCTACTCCATCGAGGACCTCGCGCAGCTCATCTACGATGCAAAGCGCGCCAACCCCTCGGCCCGTGTGCACGTCAAGCTCGTCTCCGAAGTGGGGATCGGCACTGTGGCCTCGGGTGTCACGAAGGCGAAGGCCGACGTCGTACTCGTTTCCGGACACGACGGCGGAACCGGCGCATCCCCGCTGAACTCGCTCAAGCATGCGGGTGTGCCGTGGGAGCTGGGGCTTGCTGAGACCCAGCAGACCCTGATGCTTAACGGCCTGCGTGACCGTGTGGTGGTCCAGGTGGACGGCCAGCTCAAGACCGGCCGCGACGTTGTTATTGCCGCGCTGCTCGGCGGCGAGGAGTTTGGTTTCGCTACCGCCCCGCTGGTGGTGGAAGGCTGCATCATGATGCGCGTCTGCCACCTCGACACTTGCCCGGTGGGCGTCGCAACGCAGAACCCCGAACTGCGGGCCCGCTTCACCGGCAAGCCCGAATTTGTGGTCAACTTCTTCGAATTCCTGGCCGAGGAAGTCCGCGAGATCCTCGCGGAACTCGGCTTCCGGAGCATCGAAGAGGCGATCGGCCACGCCGAGGTGCTGGATGCCCGCGAAGCGATCAACCACTGGAAGGCCGACGGCCTGGACCTGGACCCGATCCTGCACGGGCTCGAGTTCGACGACGACGCTCCGCTGCGCAACATGACCTCGCAGAACCACGAGCTGGACAAGCACTTTGACCAGCGACTGATCACCATGGCCACGGAGGCCCTGACTGACCGCAGCCCGGTGAAGATCGCGGTGGACGTCATCAACACCGACCGCTCGGTGGGCACCATGCTGGGCCACACAGTGACGAAGACGTTCAGCACGGACGTGCTGGCGCCGGACACCATCGACATCACCCTGACCGGTACCGCGGGACAGTCGCTGGGCGCATTCCTGCCTGCCGGCATCACGCTGCGCCTCTTCGGTGACTCGAACGACTACGTGGGCAAGGGCCTTTCCGGCGGGCGGATCATCGTCCGGCCGGACCGCACCAACGTGTTCAAGGCCGAAAGCAACGTCATTGCCGGTAACGTGATCGGCTACGGCGCCACGAGCGGCGAGATGTTCCTGCGTGGACAGGTGGGCGAACGCTTCCTGGTCCGTAACTCCGGGGCCACCGCCGTTGTCGAAGGCATCGGCGACCACGGCTGCGAGTATATGACCGGCGGGCAGACACTGATCATCGGCCGCACCGGACGCAACTTCGGTGCCGGCATGTCCGGCGGCACCGCCTATGTGCTGGACCTGCAGACCACGCAGGTCAACAAGGACGCCCTGCAGTCCGGCGAACTCCAGCTCGTTGAACTTGACGCCGAAGACCGGGACATTGTCCACGGCCTGTTGGTGAAGCATGTCGAGGAAACGGAATCGCTGCATGCTGCCCGGTTGTTGGAGAACTTCGACGACACCGCTGCCCGCATAACCAAAGTGCTGCCGCGCGATTACGCGGCAGTCCTGCAAACCCGACTGGACGCCATCGAAGAGGGCCTCGACCCCGACGGCGAAGAAGTATGGGCTCGAATCCTGGAGGTAACCGGTGGCTGATCCACGCGGATTTCTTAAAGTACGCCAGCGTGAAACCCAGCCACGCCGTCCCGTTCCCGTCCGCATCATGGACTGGAAGGAAGTCTACGAGGCCCAGGAAAAGGGTGTCCTGAAGGCCCAGGCCGGCCGCTGTATGGACTGTGGCGTGCCGTTCTGCCACCAGGGCTGCCCGCTGGGCAACCTGATCCCGGAGTGGAACGACCTCACCTGGCGGGACAAAGGCGAGGAAGCGATTGAGCGGCTGCATGCCACCAACAACTTCCCCGAGTGGACCGGCCGGCTTTGCCCGGCACCCTGTGAGGCGTCCTGCGTGCTGGGGATCAACCAGCCAGCGGTGACCATCAAGCAGGTTGAAGTCTCCATCATCGACGAAGCGTTCGAAAACGGCTGGGTCAACCCCCTGCCTCCGACGCGCCTGACCGGAAAGACCGTTGCCGTCGTCGGCTCCGGCCCTGCCGGCCTGGCCGTGGCGCAGCAGCTGACCCGGGTGGGCCACACCGTTGCGGTGTACGAGCGTGACGACAAGATTGGCGGCCTCCTCCGCTACGGCATCCCCGACTTCAAGATGGAGAAGGAGCAGGTGGACCGCCGCGTCGAGCAGATGAAGGCTGAAGGCACCCGCTTCCGCACCGGCGTCGCCGTGGGCACCGACGTGACGTGGGAGCAGCTGCGACGCCGCTATGACGCCGTTGTGGTTGCCACCGGCGCCACCGTCCCGCGGGACCTGCCCATCCCGGGGCGTGACTTTGAGGGCGTGCACTACGCCATGGATTACCTAGTGTCGGCCAACCGCGTTGTCGCGGGGGAGACTGTGGAGAACCAGATCCATGCGAAGGGCAAGCACGTGGTGATCCTCGGCGGCGGCGATACCGGTGCTGACTGCCTCGGTACTGCGCACCGCCATGGGGCAGCATCGGTGACCACCCTGGCCATCGGCAAGCAGCCGCCGGCCGAACGTGCCGGGCACCAGCCCTGGCCCACGTTCCCCACCCTCTTCGAAATGGCCAGCGCCCACGAGGAAGGCGGCGAACGCACATACCTCGCCTCCACCGTGGAGTTTGTCGGCGAGAACGGCAAGCTCACCGGCGTCAAGGTTGCCGAAACGGAATTCGTTGACGGCAAGCGGCTCCCCAAGGCCGGCACCGAACGGATCGTCCCGGCGGACCTGGTCTTCCTGTCGCTGGGCTTCACCGGAGCGGAGCCTGCGGGCATCACCGAGCAGGTCAGCGCCGAATTCGATGGGCGCGGCAACGTGACCCGCGACGGGTACTACATGACCAACACGGAGGGCATCTTTGTGGCCGGTGACGCCGGCCGCGGGCAGTCGCTCATTGTGTGGGCCATTGCTGAAGGCCGGGCCTGCGCCGCCGCCGTGGACAAGTTCCTCATGGGCAGCACCATCCTGCCGGCGCCGGTGGCTCCGACGGACCGGGCCATCACGGTTCTCTGACACCTGTCAGTTCGCCGCGGATTCACCTCCACAACAACTTAACCAATGCAGGACACTACTAGGGTAGGTATATGAGACGCGCTAAGATTGTGGCCACTTTTGGCCCGGCAATTGCCAGCTTTGAGAACACGCTCGCGGTGTTGGAAGCCGGTGTGGATGTTGCCCGGATGAACATGAGTCACGGTGACTACGCCGTGCACGACAACACCTACGAGAATGTCCGCAAGGCAGCAGCCCAGCTGAGCAAGCCTGTGGCAATCATGGCTGACCTGCAGGGCCCCAAGATCCGTCTTGGTCGTTTTGTGGACGGCCCCCACGCACTGGCCGAAGGTGATGTCTTCACGATCACCACGGAGGACGTTCCGGGCACCAAGGACATCTGCTCCACCACTCTGAAGAGCCTCACCGAGGACGTCAACGTGGGGGATGCGCTGCTGATCGACGACGGCAAGGTGGCCCTGCGGGCGACCGAGGTCGACGACGTCAAGGTTGTCACCGTGGTAACCGTGGGCGGAATGGTGTCCAACAACAAGGGCATCAACCTTCCCGGCGTTGCGGTCAACGTGCCGGCACTGAGCGAAAAGGACGAGGACGATCTCCGCTGGGCCATGCGCCGCGGTGTTGACCTGGTTGCCCTGTCGTTCGTGCGTGACGCCTCCGACATCGTCCGCGTGCACGAGATCATGGACGAAGAAGGCCGCCGCGTGCCCGTCATCGCCAAGATCGAAAAGCCGCAGGCCGTGGAGCAGTTGCACGAAATCATCGACGCCTTCGACGCCATCATGGTGGCCCGTGGCGACCTCGGTGTGGAACTTCCGCTGGAGGAAGTGCCGATCGTGCAGAAGCGCGCCATCGAACTGGCGCGCCGCTGGGCGAAGCCGGTCATCGTGGCCACGCAGGTCCTCGAATCAATGATCGACAACCCGCGCCCCACCCGTGCAGAGGCATCTGACTGCGCCAACGCTGTGCTCGACGGTGCAGATGCCGTTATGCTGTCCGGCGAGACCAGCGTGGGCAAGTACCCGATCGAGACCGTCAAGGTCATGGCCCGGATCATCGAATCCACCGAGGTCCACGGCCTGGAACGCGTTCCGCCGCTGGGCACCAAGCCCAAGACCCGTGGCGGCGCCATCACCCGCGCCGCCGTCGAAATCGCCGACCAGCTGGAAGCAAAGTACATCTGTACTTTCACCCAGTCCGGTGATTCCGCACGCCGCCTGTCACGCCTGCGTCCCATTCGGCCGGTGTTCGCTTTCACTCCGGTGGAGCACGTGTGGAACCAGCTGGCACTGACCTGGGGCATCCAGCCGGTGTTGGTCCCCATGGTGGGCCACACCGACGAGATGACCGCGCAGGTTGACCGTAGCCTGCTCGAAATGAAGCTCGTCGAGGACGGTGACCTGGTGATCATTGCCGCCGGGTCCCCTCCCGGAAAGGCCGGTTCCACCAACTCGCTGAAGGCGCACAGGGTGGGCGACTTTGCAGACGCCGGCAGCCTGGGCGACGCCAGCGAAGGTGCTCCCAGGGAGAAGCTCGGTCCCTGGCCGACGGCATAGCAACTTAAGACGAAGGACCCCTGCCAACTGGCAGGGGTCCTTTTTCGTCCGGTGGTTGGGCTTGTCGCCCGGCTGGTTGAGCTTGCCGTCCGGTGGTTGAGCTTGTCGAAACCTCGACAAGCTCAACCTAGAATCTTCTAGTTGACCTGGTTGATGATGGTCTCGGCAACCTCGCGCATGCTGAGGCGGCGGTCCATGGAGGTCTTCTGGATCCAGCGGAAAGCCTCAGGCTCCGTCAGGCCCATCTTGGTGGTCAGCAGGCTCTTGGCGCGCTCGACGAGCTTGCGGGTGGCGAACTGCTCCTGCAGGTCCGACACTTCGCTTTCGAGGGCCTTGATTTCCTCGTGGCGGGAGAGCGCAATCTCCAGGGCCGGGATGAGGTCAGCCGGGGTGAACGGCTTGACCACGTAGGCCATGGCGCCGGCGTCGCGGGCGCGCTCCACAAGTTCCTTCTGGCTGAAAGCAGTCAACAGCACGACGGGGGCGATACGGGCCTTGACGATCTTCTCGGCCGCGGTGATGCCGTCCATGATGGGCATCTTGACGTCCATCAGGACCAGGTCCGGCTTGAGTTCCTCGGCCAACTGCACGGCCTTCTCGCCGTTGTCGGCTTCGCCCACCACGTCATAACCTTCGCCGCGCAGGATCTCAATGATGTCGAGGCGGATGAGGGTTTCATCCTCGGCCACAATGACGCGGCGCGCCGGCTGGGACGTGGGGTTTGACTCCGTTTGTTCAGTCACGGGATCTCCTTGGAAATGTACGGCGAGGACATCACCATCTTAGGTGCGCCCCCGGCCGTACTTTGATCTGCATGGTCTATTGCGGCGTCAGTGGCGCGATTCTGGAATTCAGCCTATCTGCATGTAGAGTAATTCCGCGTACGTGAAGCGATCGCGTTGCTCACAATCAGCTGTGGGCGTACCGGTTTGCACCACGTATTCCGCGCCCGAGTGGCGGAATTGGCAGACGCGCCGCACTCAAAATGCGGTATCGAAAGGTGTGTGGGTTCGAGTCCCACCTCGGGCACGTTTTCCCACGTCAGAGGCGTTTTTTGCTTCTGATGTGTGTACATTTATCCTCCGGCGGCCCCTTGAGGCCGGCCGCGGACCGTGCCTGGCGGCGCATTCGCCTATGAAATTATGTGGGTGGCGGGTCGGAGCCCTGGCGGGTAGGGCCTCAGTTTGCTGGGATGTGGGGGCTTTTGTGTCTCCTTTCCGGTTGATGTGGAGGCCGTAGTTGGTCTGTCACCTATTCATGTCTCGTGGTTGCGCTGATGACATGACCTGGACGAGATTCCTTGAGATCCTCTCGCTATTTTCGCTCCACCTTGGAGTCTGAGGGAGCGGGAATGTGGCCGGTTGTCCGGCCAAAGGGGTGTGGACAGTGTCCACACCCTGTCCACGGGCGGTCGTTCACGTTGGATTTCCGTCCGTCCTGTAGGTTCTGCCGGCACCACTTCATGCGTCCGGGCGTTCCATGCGACGTGACCTGGAGGAACAGTCCGTGACCCTGGAGTGGCGACTTCGAGGCAACGGGCGAGGTCGGTTTTTCGACAGGTCAGTGCTGCAGGACGTGGTGGCGCCAGCCAGTTGAACGCCCAGCCACACAGGCGCCGGCCACGCCGGCCTGCCCGGTGGGACGTGTGGTTAGGTTGTTGATTGCCCGCACACGCGTGCCAGCCATTCGACCACGAGTGCGCGCACCAGGCCGGGTTGCTCGTGCAGCAGCGCATGGCTGGCGATCGAGCATGGCAAAGGTAGCGCGGGGGTAGTGGTCAAGTAGTTCCAAGGGGCCTGTGTACCCGGCCGTTTCATCCTGGGGTCCCGCAAGGATTAGAACTGGATGGGGATAGGATTTCGCGGCAGCCGGCTCGTCCGCCAGCTCCCAGTGCGAAAAGATCCGCATCAGGCCGTCTTCGTCAACGAGGGACGCAGAGGGAGCCACATCCTCCTGAAACCGGCGCAGTGTTTCCGCCGTTTGCACCACGAAGTAGCTGCGGTACGTGGCTTCGAGATCCGGGTCCAGTTCGCCGGCCGGATCAGCCAACGAAACGAGTTCTTGGTGCTGGGGCACGTCACGCGTATGCGCGCCAACGGGGCAGATGAGCGCGAGCCCGATGGCCCGGCCGTGTCTCCGGTTGGCGATCACTCGGCCAGGTACCCAGCGTATGAATGACCCAATACAAGAAACGGCTCATCACCGATGGTGCTGTCGATCAGGCTCAGCAGAGCGTCCAGCACGTCATTGTTGCTCTTGACCGTCCGTGCGCGGGGGGTGCGGCCCATCCCCGGCAGTTCCGGATACAAGCGCCGAAACCCGGGAATCCTGGTGAATATCGGTTCAAGGGCGTCGGCGACCTCGCGATGATCCACGCCGGCCCCGTGCAGGGCGACAACCGGTGTGCCGCTGCCGTACTCGGCTTAATGCACAGGCACTTCGCTGGCCGTCACCTTCATCCTGACAGTGTAGGCCTCGTCGCCGCCCACCTGCACTCACCCCGCAAGACGCTATTGACCGGCGCCATATTCCCGGCCAATCCCGAGACACGTTTCTGGGTGAGGGCATAAATGGGCGATTCTGATTGAGCTCGGCTGAGCAGATCATGAGATTGCCGTAGAGGTGCGGTCGCTGTGAGGAGATTGGATGCCGGCCGGGTTCTTGTGGGCAGGAGGTGCTGCCTCCGGGCGCGCCTGCTGTCCGATGGTGCAGGTCCGGCTGGAGCCTCGGACTCTTTGTCAGCACAGCAAAGAACCGCACGTCCCATGTGAGGTGCGGTCGGTGGTAGGAAACCTTGAACCGGCCCGATTTGGGTGTCGGACTGCGTCATACGGGCACAGGCACGTAGCGAGCTGTCACAGGCGAAAGCTCGACGGGATCAGAAGTTCCCGGATCTCTCCGAGTCAAACGCCTTCATGCCAGCAAAAGGTTTGCAGGCGAAGTCGCCAAGGCTGCTTTGGAAGGCCTGATCCCTGTGGGCCAGAAGCTCCATCGTTGTCCTCACGGTTCTGATTGGACGTATTGGGCGTGGATTTGGCGGCTCATTCCTCGCGAAGAGCGGCGAAAGCCTTCTTCGTGGTCGCGGTACCAACCCATGCCCTTGATCGGATTCTTCCAGCGGCCCTTCATCGCATCACGGGCCTCTTGATGCGCTGGGTCACCAGCCTGGACGGCTTCCTTGAGGTGCTGGTCCTGTGCGTTGATGATCTCGTCCCGCTGTATTTCCCCGGAATGTGAGGTCGCAGGGGCCACCGAGTTGCTTGCAGGTCATGCTTTTCATGGCTGTTTGCTCTTTAGTCACGCATCGAATTGTGGAGACTCTATGCGGCGAACCTTCCTGACGTGCAAGCTCAACCTTTCGACCGAGGTCCCGGCGTGACTTATCGGAACGGCTCGTACGGCGTGTGGCCCGGATTCGGTGGCTGTCCGGCATAGTCCGCTGGATGACGTCCCGGATCTGCTTGCAGAATGAATGCAAGCGGGCTGACGACCCCGTTTTCGCACCTGAGGGTGCTGACCAGAACAAGCCGCTTGATGGCCATTGGTGGCGTTCCGCGCGCCCGACGAGCGCGTTGTTCGGCTGTCGCCTAAGTGTTCTTTTCTTCGCGCGTCGCTGCGCCCCCTTACAGTAAGGAGGTGAGTAGCAGAATCAGCACATACGAGGCGTGGCATCGCCTGCTTGACGGCAACGAGCGATTCGTGTCGGGAGATTCGCTGCACCCGAACCAGAACGCCTCCCGGCGCAGCGAGCTGGTGAACACCCAAAGTCCGTTCGCAGTCATCTTTGGTTGCGCGGACTCCCGTCTCGCCGCGGAGATCATCTTCGACGTCGGCCTGGGCGACGTCTTCGTGGTGCGCACAGCCGGGCACGTGATCGACGACGCCGTTCTCGGTTCGCTCGAGTACGCGGTCGCGGTGCTCCACGTCCCGTTGATCGTTGTTCTCGGAC
The DNA here is from genome assembly GCF_055412765.1 of Pseudarthrobacter xylosi. NCBI lineage: Bacteria > Bacillati > Actinomycetota > Actinomycetes > Micrococcales > Micrococcaceae > Pseudarthrobacter > Pseudarthrobacter xylosi. Next base: position 206,056 of record NZ_JBVAYT010000008.1, read on the forward strand.
ACGACAATTGCGGCGCCGTCACTGCCGCGAAAGACGCCATGGAAAGCGGGGAGTTGCCCCAGGGCCACATCCGCGATCTGGTTGAACGGATCACGCCATCGGTGCTGAGATCGCTGCGTGAGGGAAAGACGGACGTCAACGACATGGTTGTCGAACACGTCAAGCAGACCGTGCTCCGGCTGCTGGACAGTTCACGGGTGATTTTCGAGGCGGTGGACGGTTACTCCGCCGCGGTGGTCGGCGTTGGTTACCGGCTCGAAGAGGGCCGGGCCCAGCTCGTCTCCACCGCTGGCGTCCTGTAGAACCGAGACATGCGCACCCCTGCGGCCGGATCTGAGGGTCCCGCCGCCCAGGCACCGCGGGGCCCTCAGCGCTAACCGCGATGGCGCGTCCGGCTGCTGCATAGCTGTTGTGCGTTAGGACAGGCTGCTGGCGACTCTGAGTCAGCTATCGGAAGGCCGCGTAGCGCCTTTTGGCTTGGTCACGTGGGTGCCTGCCTTTCCACCGGGCGACAGGGCCCAGAGCGGTCAGGGGGCTGCGGCATGTGTCGGTGCCGCGACTGTATAGGGCTGCCGCGGGAGTCCTTCTGCGTTGTCTATCCGGACCCACCCGTTGCGGTGTCGGATTCGCCGAACAGGAGGAATTCCATGGGAACGTCCAGTTTTGGCGCTCGGCTCCAATTTGCAAACCAGGGGTGGACCTCTCCCAGGTCTCGCTCTGCAGCCACTGAATGGTGCGGTGCGGAGCTAGTGACTTCACACGGACACATCATTAGCGGTGGCGTACCCGGCGACGTAGCCGGTGGCGTCCGATTGCTCCCTGCGCGGCAACTACGGCTTCGGCTGCTGGGAGGTGGTTCTGGCTCCTGGATCAATGGCTGCGCCGAGCGCTACAGAGAACTCCATCGCGACCTTGGCCGCAAGGACCCCGGCCTGTTCGAGGTGCCGGCCGAAGCGTTGCTTTGGTGCGCTGACGTTGAAGGCGGCGACGATTCGTTGTTTGAAGTCGTATACGGGTGCGGATACGCCGACGACGCCCAGTTCAAACTCCTCGTCCACGACGGCATATCCGCGCCGCCGGATAAGTGCGATTTCCTCGCAGAGGTCGTCGAATGTCTTGATCTTAGACGGGATGTGTCCGACTGCCGCTGGGGTTTGGCCGGATTCCAGGGCCAGCGGAGACAACTCCTGCCTTCCCGGCGGCTGGTTCACCGATGTCTCCGCGGCATGGCCGTCGTACCAATCCCGCAGGGCCGGCTTGTCCCAGTCGCTGACCAGGACCCTTCCCGCTGACGTTCCCCATGCGTCCACGCTCACGCCCTCCCACCCCAGCGCCCGGTAGGTGTGGTTGGACATCTCGCTCTTGAGTGTCAGCACCGTTCCACCGCGCAGCACGCAAAGGTGTGTCGTTTCATGTGTCGCGGCCGATACACGTTTCAGGAAGGGGGCTGCGGCGGCCACCATGCGAGCTTCGGCCGTCCTGGCGGCCAAGGCATAGAGCCCGTATCCGAGGCTGTAGAGAAGGCTCTCTGGATCACGATTCACCAAGCCGGCTTCAGCAAGTGTGGCCAAGGTGCGGGAAACCTGGGCCTTGTCCCGGCCGGCAATGTCGGCGACCTTGCTCACACCCAGGCCCGAGGCGGCGGCGGCCTCGGGTGAACCGAGGATTTCCAGCAGTTCCAGGTCGCGCCTGAGTCCGGAAGAGTTGCGGCGCGCGGGGCGGGCAGTCGTTTCAGGGGCGGCGTTTGCGCCGTTCAGAGAGTCAGTCACATGATGACCATAACAACAGTGCGTTGACATATCAACAACTTGCATTGCGCAAAAGGGAACGGCGGATCTACGGTTGTGGCACGGCTCACGCAGATGTGGGCCACGATCCTTGACCCGACGAAGTGAAAAGGAGGATCACGTTGAACGACTCGTTCTTCTCGGACTTCGGTACGTTCCTCACGAAGAGATCGGCAGACATCGCCGAATCCGCCACCGAGCACCTTGTGGTTGTATTGGTTTCCCTGCTGATCGCCACGGTGGTCGGCGTCGGCATCGGAGTTCTTGTCTGGGACAAGCCCATCAGCCGCTCGGTCGCCATCGCCGGCGCCGGCGTGGGCCTGACCATCCCGTCCATGGCCCTGCTGGCACTCCTCATCCCTGTCCTTGGACTCGGCTCGACCCCCACGGTGGTGGGCCTGGCGTTCTACGCGCTGCTGCCCATCATCCGCAACACCGTGGTGGGCCTGCAAGAGGTACCGGCCGCCGTCTCCGAATCCGCACTCGGCATGGGCATGGGCAGGGTCAAAACCCTCGTCCGCGTCCAGCTGCCGATGGCCTGGCCTGTCGTCCTGACCGGTGTGCGCGTCTCGGCCCAGCTTTCCATGGGCATCGCCGCCATCGCCGCCTACGTGGGCGGCCCGGGTCTTGGCGGAATGATCTTCAAGGGCCTGTCCAGCCTGGGCTCCAAGAATGCCATCAGCTTCGCGATCGTCGGCACCGTCGGCGTGATCATCCTTGCCCTCCTGCTGGATGGAGCGTTCGTGCTCATCCGCCGCCTCACTACCTCAAGGGGACTTCGTGTCTGAACCAATCTCCCGTCCGGCCGCAGGCGCCCGGATCATCCTGAACGACATTACCAAGACGTACCCCGGCCAGGCCGGCCCCGCCGTCGACTCCTTCTCCATGGACATCGCCCCCGGCGAACTGATCATGTTCGTGGGACCATCAGGCTGCGGAAAAACCACCACCATGAAGATGATCAACCGCATCATCGAACCGACGTCCGGATCCATCACCATCGACGGGGAAGACATCCTGTCCCTGAACCCGAACGAACTCCGACGCCAGATCGGCTACGTGATCCAGCAGATCGGGCTGTTCCCCCACATGACCATCGCCGAGAACATCTCCGTGGTCCCCAAACTCCTCGGCTGGGACAGGAACAAAACCCAGGCCCGCGTTGAAGAACTCCTCTCAGTGGTCGAACTCGATCCCAAATCGTACGCATCCCGCTACCCCCGGCAGCTCTCCGGCGGCCAGCAGCAGCGCGTCGGAGTGGCGCGCGCCCTCGCCGCCGATCCTCCCGTCATGCTTATGGACGAGCCCTTCGGCGCCACGGACCCCATCACCCGGGAAAAGCTGCAGACCGAATTCCTCCGCCTGCAGGAAAAACTGAGCAAAACCATCGTCTTCGTCACCCACGATTTCGACGAAGCGGTCCGGCTCGGAGACCGCATCGCAGTGCTGTCCGAACGCTCCCAGATCGAGCAGTTCGACACACCGGCGAACATCCTTGCCAACCCGGCCAACGATTACGTCTCCCAGTTCGTGGGCCACGGCGCCGCCCTGAAGCGCCTCGGCCTTATCCCCGTCCATCAGGCAGCCCTGGGACCCAACGTCCCCGTCCGCGGAGCCATCGAAGTCAGCATCAACGATTCCCTCCGCGACGCCCTGGACTCCCTGGTGCTCTCCGGCGGAACCTCGGTGGCCGTGGTTAACGGGCAGGGCCGGGTGGTGGGCTCGATCGACATCGAAAAGATCTCCGCAGTCCTGGGCGCAGAGATCCTTCCGCCGGCACTTGGCGCGGGCGCCCTTGCCGGGGGAGTCCGGCCATGACAGCCCAGGCCACCCGCGACCTTTCCACGGCCTTTGGAACAGCGTCCAACCGCCGCGGGAAGTACTTCTCCTTCAAACGGTTCGGCACCCCGATCGTCATAGCCCTGGCCCTGCTCGCCCTGTTCCTGTGGATCTCTTCGCTCTCCCTGGACTCGATCGAGCTGCGAACCTTGAACTGGCAGTACCTGCAGGACCGGACCTTTGAGCACCTGCGGCTGACGGTGGTGGCTTCGGCGATAGTGGCGGCCATCGCCATCCCTGCCGGCATCGCGCTCAGCCGGATCCACTCCAAAGCCGTCCATGCCGTGGTCTTCGGCATCGCGAATGTGGGACAGTCCACGCCGGCCATCGGCCTGGTGATCCTGTTGGCGATCGTCTGGAAACTCGGTTTCGAAGTGGCCCTCGTGGGACTGGTGGCCTACTCCATCTTGCCCGTGCTGCGGAACACCCTGGTGGGCCTGGAACAGGTCGATTCAAGCCTCACCGAAGCCGCCCGGGGAATGGGCATGCGCCCACTGCAGGTCCTCACCCGGATCGAACTGCCGCTGGCCATCCCCGTGATCGTGGCCGGGCTGCGCACCGCCCTGGTCTTCTGCGTAGGCGTTGCCACCGTTGCCACCTTCATCAACGCCGGCGGCCTGGGCGACATGATCGTCAACGGCCTCAAGCTCCAGCGGTGGCCTGTCCTGATCACCGGAGCCGTGGTGGTCTCCTGCATTGCCCTCACCATCGACTGGCTTGCCGGCCTCGCCGAGGACCTCCTCAAGCCCAAAGGCATCTGACATTGCTTCCCATCACCCTAAAGGACCCCATCATGAAGAAACCCGTTCTCGCCCTCTTGGCCACCGGCGTCGTTGCCGCCATGAGCCTTACCGCCTGCGGCGGTTCCGCGACATCGTCGACCAGCGAGGCGAAAGGGAACGAACTCGAAGGACTGACCGGCGTCTTCGGTGCCAAGGACTTCTCCGAGCAGTTCATCCTCTCCCACATCACCAGCCAGATGCTCAACGCCCACGGCGCCGAAACAACCACCAACACCAGCGTGGTGGGCTCCGCCAATGTCCGCACGGCCTTCGAAACCGGGCAGTTTGCCGGCTACTGGGAGTACACGGGAACGTCCTGGATCACTTACAACAAGCAGACCACGCCACTGAAGGACAAAGCCGAAATGTTCCAGGCCGTGAAGGACGCCGACGCCAAGAAAGGCATCGCTTGGCTGGACCCGGCCCCGCTGAACAACACCTACGCCTTTGCCGTCCGCGAGGACAAAGCCAAGGAACTGAACATCAAGTCCCTCTCCGACGTAGCCAGCCTCCCAGCGAAGGAGCAGACCTTCTGCATGGAGAGTGAATTTTCAACCCGCGACGACGGCTGGCCCGGACTGCAGAAGCAGTACGGACTGAGCCCGGAGGCGAAGGTCTCCATGCTGGACACCGGAGTCATTTACACCGCGACCCAGAAGGGACAGGACTGCAACTTCGGCGAAGTCTTCGAAACGGACGGGCGGATCGCTGCCCTGAAACTCAAGGTCATGGAGGATGACAAGCAGTTCTTCCCCATCTACCAGGGCGCCCTCACCATCAAGGCCGACATCCTCGCAAAGTACCCCGCCATCGCCGACATCATGGCCAAGGTCTCACCGAAACTCACCACCGAGGTCATGCAGCAACTCAACGCCAAAGCCGACGTCGACGGAGACGATCCGGACGAAATCGCTAAGGAATGGCTCGAATCCGAAGGACTGATCTAACCATGACCACTCAAACACAGACCGCCCACGAGGTTCAGGTGCTGCCCGAGGAGCAGGCAGATGTCCAGATCGGCGAATCGTTCATCGGCGACGGCGTCAACGCAGCTCACGTGAACACCGTCCTGGGCCACCGGAATGGTCCCGCCGGCACGGCGTGGGCCACAGCACTGGCCACACCCAGCGAAGGCCACGTCCCCTTCGTCACCGTGCTCCGCCCCTCGCTTCCGGTCAAGCCGCTGACCCTTTTCGTCACCAAAGCGGCTCCCGCCAGCGACCGGCACGGGATCCTGATCTGGGGCGCGGCGCAGGCAGGCATCGCCGCTGGCGTCGCGGACGCCCTGCACAACGGAACCGTCACCGAAGAACAGGCCGACTCACACGTGGTGATCGCAGCCGTGTGGGTCAACCCTGACGCCGATGACGAAGACATCGTCTACCGCAACAACCGCGAATCCGTCCGCACCGCACTCGCCAACGGAGCACACCGGCTGCCCGCAACCGCGGCCGTGATCGACGCACGCAACTCCCCGTCCAACCCCTTCTTCACCCCGCGAGGCTGACAACAATGAAGATCACCGCAATCCGGCTGACCCGCATGGTCCTGCCCCTTGACCCTCCCTTCAGCGCCGCCTGGGATCCGGTACCCCGGACGTCGTTCCCGGCCACTCTGGTGGAGGTGGACACCGACGAAGGCATCACTGGCGTAGGCTCCGGGGACACCATGGACGGCTTCGAAGCCTACGAGCACCTCTTCATCGGCACCGACCCGATGGCCATCCTCAACCAGGTCCGCCGGATCGAAACGATCAACTTCCACGGCGGCCGGTACTGGCCCCTCGAAGCCGCGCTCTGGGACATCATCGGCAAAGTGGCCGGACTCCCGGTTGCAACCCTGTTCGGCGGGGCCCGGGACAAGCTGCTGGCCTACGCCTCTTCCGGGGAACTGAAGGCACCGGCCGCCCGGGCAGAATCCGCACTGGCCGCCAAAGACCGTGGCTTCAAGGCCATGAAGATCCGCATCGCCCGGGACCGGCTCGAGGAAGGCGTGGAATCCGTCCGTGCCGCCCGCGAAGCCGTGGGCAGCGACTTTGACCTGATGGTGGACCTGAACCAGATGTGGCGCATGAGCGGTGACATCGAACCCGCCCTGGAACTGTCCAAAGTGCACAAGCTCGCCTCCCAACTGGCCGAACTGGACGTCCGCTGGCTGGAAGAACCCCTCCCGCAGGCCGACATCAGAGGTGCACAGCGCGTCCGCGAACAGACGGGAATCCAGGTCTCCGGCGGCGAAATGGTTCGCAGCATGGCCGAGATGATGGCACTGATCGAAGCGGACGCCTACGACATCTACCAGCCCGACGTCGCCCTCGCCGTCGGCATGTACCGGGCACGCCAGGTGGCCGAAACCGCCAACCTGAAACACCGCTTCTTCACCCCGCACACCTGGAGCAACGGCCTCGGACTGCTGGCAAACCTCCACGTCGCTGCCGGCGTCGACGCCGGCCCATACCTGGAGTTCCCCTACGACCCGCCGGGCTGGACCCCTGAACGCCGCGACTTCTTCATGGAGCCGCTGGACATCGACGAAGAAGGCGCCCTCCGCGTACCGGACTTGCCGGGCCTGGGCGCCGTCATCGACTACGACGCCGTCAAGAAGTACTCGGTCTAAGGAACAGGGACATGACTGCAACAAAGAACGACTGGATCGCCCGGGCCGCCGCCCAGCGCCCGGCCACGGGCCTGTTCATCAACGGCAGTTTCCGGACCGCCCGCAACGCCGGGACCTTCCCCACAGTGTCGCCGCGGGACGGTTCACTGACCGCCCACGTGGCGGCGGCAGCGGAGCAGGACGTCGACGACGCGGTGCAGGCAGCCCACCGGGCCTTCGAATCCGGGGCATGGTCGAGGACCGACCGGCGCCATCGCCAGCAGGTCCTCACCCGGCTCGCCGACCTGATCCTCGAAAACCTCGAGGAACTGGCATTGTTGGAATCCACGGACAGCGGCCACCCGATCAATGACGCCCTCGGCGTCGACGTCCCCAGCTGCGCCCGCACCTTCCGCTGGTACGCCGAAGCCCTGGACAAGGTCTACGACGACGTCGCACCCACCCCGCGAGACGCCCTCGCCATCATTTCCCGGGAACCGCTCGGCGTCATCGGCGCCGTGGTGCCCTGGAACTACCCACTGATCATCACCGCCTGGAAAGTCGCCCCCGCCCTCGCCGCCGGCAACTCCGTGGTCCTCAAGCCATCCGAGCAGACCAGCCTCAGCGCCCTCCGCCTCGCCGAACTCGCCACTGAGGCCGGCGTCCCCGACGGCGTCTTCAACGTCACCCCCGGCCTCGGCGAAGTGGCCGGCGCCGCCCTGGGCCGCCACCCGCTGGTAGACAAGATCACCTTCACCGGGTCCCCGGAGGTGGGCCGGTACTTCCAGCGCTACGCCTCCGAATCCAACGGCAAGCAAGTGGCCCTGGAACTCGGCGGCAAGTCGCCCCAGGTGGTGCTGCACGACGTCGGCGACATCGCCGCGTGCGCGTCCGCCGTCGCCTGGGGCATCTTCTACAACGCCGGCCAGACCTGCCACGGCGGCTCCCGGCTGCTGGTGGACGAACGCGTCCACGACGAACTGCTCGAAGAGGTCATCAAGGTGGGCCGCTCGCTCCAGCTCGGCGACCCGCTGGACCCTGCCACCCAGATCGGCGCCATCATCGACGACAAACAGCTGGACAGCATCCTGGGCTACTACAAAATCGCCGACGCTGAAGGCATCAGTTTCGCTTCCGGCGGCACCCAAATCCGGCCGGCCGGCGTCGAGAACGGCTACTACCTCGAGCCCACAATCCTGGACCACGTCAATAACGCCGGACGCATCGGCCAGGAGGAAATCTTCGGCCCGGTCCTGGCCGTCAGCACATTCCGCGGTGCCGCCGAGGGGGTCCGGATGGCCAACGACACCAAATACGGGCTCGCCGCGAGCGTCTGGACCCAGGACATCACCAAGGCCCACACCGTGGCCAGGGAACTGCGAGCCGGCACCGTCTGGGTGAATACCTTCGACGTCGCGGACATCATTACACCGTTCGGCGGCTTCAAGGACTCCGGCTTCGGCAGGGACCGCTCCCTGCATGCACTGGATGCCTACTCCGCCCTCAAAACCACGTGGATCAACCTGGGCGACGCAGCCCTGGACGATGCCTGACTCCCCGGAAACGAGACCTCAACCATGACCGCAACAACTCACGCATCCTCCGTCGGCGCGGCCCCATCGCAAGCGCCCCTGCTTCCCGGAACGGCACGCATCGGCTTCATAGGCCTGGGCAACATGGGCTCCGGCATGACCCGGAACCTGCAGGCCGCCGGCTTCCAGCTGATCGTCAACGACGTCCGCAAGGAATCGGCTGCGGAGCTCCTCAACAACGGCGCCGAGTGGGCGGACAGCGCCGCGGCCGTCGCCGCCGGCTCCGACGTCGTCATCACTATGCTGCCCACACCCAAACACGTCGATACGGTGGCCATGGCGCCCGGCGGCATCCTGGACGGACTGCCCGACGGCGGCACCTGGGTGGACATGTCCACGTCGGTCCCAGACGTGGCCAACAGGGTCCGCGAGGCCGGCGCCACCCGTGGCATCCGCGTCCTGGACGCCCCCGTCAGCGGCATGTCCGTCGGCGCCGCCAGCGGGATGCTGCAGATCTTCATCGGCGGCGAGCGTGCCGACGTCGAACGGCTCCGCCCGGTGTTCGAAGCCATGGGCGACCCCGAACGGATACTGCACGTGGGCGGCCACGGTACCGGCTACGCCGTAAAACTGATGATCAACCAACTGTGGTTCTCCCACCTCGTGGCCACCGCCGAGGTCCTGAGCACCGGCGTCAAAGCCGGCGTGGACCTCGAGGTCCTGCGCCAGGCCCTCATCGCCAGCCCGGCCAACTCCAACTTCGTCCAGAACGACGTCCTGTCCATCCTCAATCACGGCGACTACGACGAGGGCTTCGCCATCGCCCTGGCCTGCAAAGACCTCGGACTGTCGGTGGACCTGGCCCGTTCAGTCGGCGTCCCCGTGGAACTGTCCTCCCTCGTGGAACAGCTCTACCGCCGCGCCAAGGCCCTCTACGGCGACAAAGCAGGCGAAATGACCCCCGTGAAACTCTACGAAGACGCCATCGGCATACAGCTGCGCACCAGCACCGGTGCCGCAGCGGAAGGAGCCTGACATGCACACCCGAATGCAGATCCACGCGGAGCTCGCCTCCACCGAACTGACCCTGGACCCCAAACCCACCGCGTACTTCGGCCGCGGCAGAGTGGCCGAAGTGGGCGGGATTGTTGCCTCGCTCGGCGGAAAGTCCGCACTCATCGTCACGGACCAGTTCCTCGCCACCACGGACGTCGTGGCGGCCGTCCGCACCTCACTCGAGGCCGCGGGACTCTCGGTCACCGTGTTCGACGGCGTCACCCCCAACCCCACCACCACGTGCGTGGACGCCGGCTCCGACCTGGCCGCGGGATCCGGCGTGGACGTCCTGGTGCCGGTGGGCGGCGGCTCCTCCATGGATGCGGCGAAGGGGATCTCCCTGGGCGCCGTGAACCCGGCCCGCGGGGCCGGCCTGGACTACAGCAACCACTTCGCCAACCCGGCGCTGCCCATCGTGGCGGTCCCGACCACGGCCGGCACCGGCGCCGAGGTCAACGCCTTCGGTGTGGTCACCGACGTCGAGGCCCACCGCAAGTTCTACGTGGGCCACGAATCCGCGCTGCCCAAGGCCGCGGTCCTGGACCCGGAACTGACCCTGGGCCTGCCGCCGAAAGCCACGGCCGCCACCGGCATGGATGCCCTGACGCACGCGATCGAGTCCTACTCGTCCATCCGGCAGAACCCCTACTCCGACGGCATCGCCCTGCAGGTGGTGTCCATGGTGGCCGAGTTCCTGCCCCGCGCCGTGGCCGACGGCACCGACATCGAAGCCCGGTCCCAGCTGCTTCTGGCCTCGCACATTGCCGGCGTCGGCTTCTCCCACACCGGCCTGGGCCTGGTGCACGCGATCGCCCACCCGCTGGGCGGCCGCTTCAACATCCCGCACGGACTGGCCCTCTGCCTGGTGATCGAGGACGTGCTGCGGCTGAACCTCCGCAACCGCCTGGACCGGACCGCCCGCCTCGCCTTCGCGCTTGGCGTGGGGGACACCGGAGCCACTACGGGGACGAACGCGGAGGCAGCCGTCACCGCCGTCGCCGGCCTGGCCCGCGAAGTGGGCATGACCGCACGGCTGGCCGATTTCGGCGTCACGGCAGCGGACCTCGACTCGCTCGTGGAGGACACACTGGCCGACGCCGTCATCAACAACACCCCGGTGCCGCCCACCGCCGTCGAAATCCGCACGATCCTCGAGAAAGCGCTCTAAGTGGAAAACACCCTAGCCCCCGCCCTGGCCGAAACGTCCGTGACCGACAAAGAGCGCTCCTTCCTCGCGACCCTCCCGACGCAGCTGTTCATCGACGGAGAATGGACGGACGCATCCGACGGTGCCACGTCCGCCGTCGAGGATCCCTCCACCGGCGTCACTTTGGCATGGATCGCGGACGCTTCACCGGCCGACGGCGGCCGTGCCCTCGCCGCCGCGGCCCGGGTCCAGGACTCCTGGGCGGCGACGCCGCCGCGCGAACGCGGTGAGATACTGCGCCGTGCTTTCGAACTGGTCACGTCCAGGGCCGAGGATTTTGCCCTCGCCATGACCCTGGAAATGGGAAAACCACTGGCCGAATCCCGCGGCGAAGTGGCCTACGGGGCCGAGTTTCTGCGTTGGTTTTCCGAGGAAGCCGTTCGTATTTCCGGCCGCTACTCCACGGCACCGGACGGCAAATCGCGGCTGCTGGTCACCAAGCGCCCCGTGGGCCCGTGCCTGTTCATCACGCCGTGGAACTTCCCGCTGGCCATGGCCACGCGCAAGATCGCCCCGGCCATCGCGGCCGGCTGCACCATGATGCTCAAGCCCGCCAACCTGACCCCGCTGACGGCGCTCCTGCTCACTGAAGTCTTCCGGGAAGCCGGCCTGCCTTCCGGCGTCCTGAACGTCATCCCCACCACGCGCCCGGGCGAGGTGACGGGACCCCTGATTCGGGACAGCCGCCTCCGCAAGCTCTCCTTCACGGGGTCCACCGGCGTGGGCCGTCAACTCATCGCCGACTCCGCCCACCAAGTGCTGCGGACCTCCATGGAACTTGGCGGGAACGCGCCGTTCCTGGTGTTCGAGGACGCCGACCTGGATGCCGCCCTGGACGGCGCCATGCTGGCCAAGCTGCGGAACATGGGCGAGGCCTGCACGGCCGCCAACCGCTTCATCGTGCACGAATCGCTGCTCGGCGAGTTCAGCCGTCGCCTCGCGGAACGAATGGCGTCCCTGAAGCTGGGCCGCGGCTCGGTGGAAGGCACCAACATAGGGCCGCTGATCGATGCCAAGAGCCTGGCCAAGGTGGACGAACTGGTCCGCGACGCCGTCGCCGGGGGAGCCATTGCCCTCACCGGCGGAACGCCGTCGGACGGTGGGGGCTACTTCTACCCGCCCACGGTCCTGAGCAACGTGCCCGGCACCGCGCGCATCCTGCAGGAGGAGGTCTTTGGTCCCGTGGCGCCGGTCGTCGGCTTCTGGACCGAAGCCGAGGCGATCGCCTTGGCTAACGACACAGAGTTCGGCCTGGTGGCCTACGCCTACACCCGCGACCTCAACCGCGGGCTGCGGCTCTCGGAAAAGGTGGACGTGGGGATGTTCGGCCTGAACACTGGCATCGTGTCCAACCCGGCGGCTCCGTTCGGCGGCGTCAAGCAGTCCGGCCTGGGCCGCGAAGGCGGGACGGAGGGCATCGAGGAATACCTTGAGACGCGCTACATCGGCATCGCGGACCCGTCCTGATGCTTCGCATACTTGTCACGGGCGGCACCAGCGGGATCGGTGCCGCCCTGGTCCGCGAGTCCCTCCGCGCCGGGCACACCGTGTTCACGACCGGGCGTGAAGCCGGGCGACTGGCGGAGTTCGTCGAGTCGTGTTCGGCTCTGGGGAACGTCGTGGGTGTTGCGGCGGACGCGGGGGACTGGGAGCAGACCCACGGCGTTGTTGCCGATGCCGTCGAGGCGATGGGAGGGCTGGACGTGGCGGTGGCCAATGCCGGCTTCTCGGCTCCCGGCGACCTGGCCGACGGGGACCCGGGACGGTGGCGGGACATGGTGCTCACCAACGTCTACGGCCCGGCAATCCTGGCGAAGGCTGCGCTGCCGGAGCTCACCGCCAACCGCGGCCACTTCGTGCTGATGGGCAGCACGGCCGGCCGCAAGGTGTATCCGGGCAATCTATACACGGCCACGAAGTGGGCGGTGACAGGTTACGCTGAATCGCTCCGCCAGCAGCTCGTGGGCACCGGTGTCCGGGTGCTGCACCTCGCTCCGGGCCACGTGGATACACCCCTGTGGAACGAAGCACCAGACGCCGCTATTGCACCTGAAGCCGTCGCGGAGGCGTTCCTGTGGGCTTTGTCCCAGCCCGCCGGCGTCGACGTCTCAGAAGTGGCGATCCGGGCCACGGGTCAGGCCTTTTAGCTGATCATCAGTAGGATCTGAGCTTCGACATTTTAGCAGACGACGGACTAACGAGATCCGGCGCTGGCGGAGCGGGTGACGGCGCAGCTCTCGTTGTTGGACAGATCGCGGCGGCCGAAGTGCTCCGGCGGCCGGAGCTTGCGAGCAAGCCGATCATAGTCGGCGGTCGGGGCGCCCCCATGGGGGATTGGCACTGACTCATTGACGGTTTCAGTCATGCTTGGACGTCTTTTGTAGATGGTTCGCTCAGCCTTTCACATGCTTCAGGTGCAGCTCAGGAGGCAGCGGCCGCTGCCAGCCTGCTCTGGCGAAGTGTTGTGCGAACCCGCTGCTAGCCCGCTGTCTGCCCGGCACAGCTCAGGGGCGCCAGCTGCTCCTGAAGCGCTTTCCGCGCGGCCTGGGTGGCGCGTGCGGCTGCTGCCTAACTCGGGTGATAGTAGATCGCTGTGGCGCTGTTCGGGTCCAGATCGTTGATGAGGGGGTCAGGTTGCCGATGGGGTTGCTGATCTTCCTGGGATCTTCCAGCACCTAACGGTCACTGTGCTTCACGCAGAAGACATCAACTGCAGTTGGTGGTTCCGCCCAGGAGGCCGCGAAGCGTCACTACCCCTTGGGCTGGGAAGAATCTCATGTCACGCCCCTTGAGCGGCGGGACCATAGGTGCCGAGGAAGGCTGGCTGAGCATCATGGTCGGCGGTCCCCGGGACGCGGTGGAACGCGTGACACCGGCCTTCGAGCTCTACAGCTCCACAGCGATGTGGTACGGCGGAACCGGTGCCGGGTCAACCGTAAAAGCATGCAACCAGATTGTCGTCGCCGCCACAGTGACAGCCGTGGCTGAGGCAATGGTCCTCGCGGCCACAACAGGACTGGACCTGGAGAAAGTCCAGGCAGTGCTGGCCGGCGGCCTGGCGAACTCCGAAGTCCTCGCGCAAAAGGGAAGGCGCTGGATCGACCGGGACTTCGAAGGCGGCGGATCAGCCAAAAACCAACTGAAGGACCTCCGGTTCATCGCCGAAATTGCCGGGCACATAGGGCTGAGGCTCCCGCTGGCGGCGTGCCTTCTAAAACGCGTTCGAAGACATGGTCGCGGCAGGTGTCGGCGACCTGGACCACACAGGGATCTACCGCACCATCCGCACCTAATCTGCATGTGCGACAGTTCTGCGCTGAGATCTCAGCGCAGAACTGTCGCACATCGGTTCTCATCGTCCTTGTTTCGGTAATGCTCTGGGTCGCAATCACCTCGAGCATGCTTGGCCTTCTCGGGCGCGCTGAACGTCGCTCCGGGCTCAGATATCCCTGTAAGGGTCCCGCCGGTCCAAATGGTCGGCATGGGAGTATGAGCCCCAGGAAAGGGAACATACTCAGCGGGCGCCAGCCTCGGCGGGTAGCCCTGCACCGCTAAAAGAGGTACCCGCTACTCGTGTGCGCGCCGCGGGCGGCCGCCTACCGTGAAGACCGGGGCCGGCGGCGAGTGGTGCGGGCATGAGACCGTTCGCACCACCCCCCAGCCGCCGTCGGCCCCCTTTCTTCTGCCGCCTCCAAGCGGAATCCTGACCGGGTAATTCATGAATCGGATGTTGGTCGCCATCGAAAGGGCCGGCGGACCGCCCGCCCGTCGGCCGGCTACCCTGGAGCGCTGACATGAATGATCCGATAGCCGCACCCTGGCCACCTCGGTATCTGATCCCGCTGTTACGTCTGGCATCCATCCCCTCTTTCCAGCGGGTGGACGCCGACATCAGGGACTCCAGCTCCTGGAGCTCGAACACATCAGCAGCTGTCGTCCCGTTCATTCCTGCGCTGCTGCCCGATATGGTCCGGACACGGAGGAAGGGTGCAACCCGCGTTCGGGCTGCACCCTTCCTTTCTCATGGCCGGATCAGTGTTTGAAGGCGTCCTTGACCTTCTCGCCGGCCTGCTTCAGATCAGCTTTGGCCTGGTCGCCCTGGCCTTCGGCTTTCAGGCCCGGATCGCCTTTGGCTTCTCCGGCGGCTTCCTTGCCCTTGCCGCCCAGTTTCTCGGCGGTGTTTTTGATCTTGTCATCCAAACCCACAGTGACACTTCCTCTCGTTGGTTGCCGCCGGCGATCCGCCCGCGGCTCACTCCTCCATCGTAAAACGATCCTTGCCAGTTGATAAGCATGCTGATTAAATCATGCACATAGCGTCATTCCGGCGCTGATGGTCCCTTGGAAGGAAGTGCGTCATGGGAATTCTCGGATTTCTTCTGCTTGGCCTGATTGCGGGAGCCATCGCCAAGGCCATACTGCCCGGCCGGCAGGGCGGGGGCTGGTTGGTCACCCTGGTTCTGGGCGTCGTCGGGGCGATTCTTGGCGGATGGATCGGCTCACTGATCTTCGGCGGGGGCCTTGCCGACTTTTTTGACCTCAGGACTTGGCTGCTGGCCATTCTTGGCGCCGTGATCGTGCTGGGGATCTTCGGGGCCGTGACCCGCAGGAGCCGGGTCTGACGCCGGTCACTTCATGCTCGGGTTCACCTACCTTCCCTCGTTGTCCGGGGCCTCTGACCGCTTACCGGCCGCGGACAGCGGCGGCTTTCCGCCCCGGACGGGATTTATGTCTGCGGCCACGTCCCTGGCGTGGCGGCCGACACCGTTCCAGGCCAGGCTGGGGCCGTACTATCTGGGCCGAGGACAGGCAGACACCGTCACTTCCTCGGGCCCGCACTGGCAAATTCAGCAAGGAGAAAGACATGGAAAACTTCTTCCGCCGCAGTGGCATCGACGTGCCCGAACCAGTCCGGCGCTTCCTTCAGGGTGAGACGGACGATTGGCTGCGAATCGAGGAATTCCGGGACGGAAACACCTTGGTCGTCAGAACCGACCTCCCCGGCATCGACCCCGACACTGACATCGACATCAACGTCTCAGAGGACACCTTGCAGATTACGGCCCGCCGCGCAGAGCCGGCCAGCAAAGATCAGCCGGGCTACCGGAGCGAATTGCGCTACGGCGAATTTTCGCGCAACGTCCCGATACCCCGTGGGCCCAATCCTGACACTGTCGAGGCCAGCTACATCGACGGCGTCCTCGAAATCCGCGTCCAGCTACCGGAGAAATCCGGAACATCCGCCACGAAAGTCCACGTCACCCGCGGCGGCAACCAGTCACCGGATGCACCCACCTATGACGTCTGAAAGCTCCATGCCGGTCAGAATCAAAGGAGATGCCATGACCATCCCTCCGGAGCGCGAACCCGCACCGTTCCCACCCAGCCCTGTCCCCCCGCCCGGTTCCCCGGACCCGACATCCCCATCTCCGACCAGTCCCTTTCCGGACCCGGATCCAGGTCCTGGCTCTCCCGATCCGACGTCCCCCGTTCCACCCCCTCCGGATCCGACCCCGAATCCGATGCCCCTTCCTGATCCCGGATCACCGAACGAGGATCCGACCCGCAGGTCCTGACGCCGACGCCCACCCCTGCTGGAGTCAGGCGAGCTGGGGCACCCATCACTGCGCGTACCTGGACACCCCCGCAGACCATCCGGCAACCCTGAGCGTGGCGACGGTTGAACAGAGAACAGGACAGCCAAGACGCGGAGCCCCTCGGCCAGGCCGGACGCAGGGACATGACATCCTCAACACAGGGAACAACAGACCGTGAGCACAGAACCATTTACAAACCCTGACCCCGACGATGGCCAAGGTCCCGGCAGCCGCAATGCACCAACGTCCGAGATACCAATGTCCGAGGTAGCCTGCACGAGGCTGGTGGTTAGGCGCAGGGCGGGCTCCTTTGTAGCACTCGGTTGCCTTTAGATTTGAGGCGCTAATACCTGACTTCGACATCGAAGTCATTTCTTTGCGCGGATGCGTGCATCCATACCCCACTTTAGAAAACTGCTCGCTGGCACACACACGGGGCAGGGTGATTTCCTGCTGTCTGCCTGATGATCCTTTCCTGGCTTGGTCTTTCTGGAGGGCAGGTCCGGTGAGACGATGCCCTTATGAGCGATAGACGCAAAGGAATGCGGGATGGCCTGCACCAGCATGCCCATGGTGCGGTGCCGACCCCTCAGCAGACCAGGACCGTCGGACAACGCCGACGGGACGCGGAGGTGAAGCTGGAGCATCACCTGGACGAAGCGCGCCACAAAGACGACGACCCTCACATCACCGACCAGGAAACGGGGACGGCCGGCAGTGAGGAAGTGGATGGCGGGGACGTTGCCGCTATCCAGAACGATGACCAGCTTACTGCCGCCGACCGCGTGGACCTGATCGCCAATCAGGTCATCCCCGAACAGGACGACAACGACACACGGCATCCCAACAGCACGCCCTGAACCGGGGTGTAATAAGGATCCTTTACCGGGCACCCTACCGGGCAGCTCGAGCCGTGCCGCACCACATAAGATGCGCGGCCACCTGGCGTACACCATGGCGATTTTTGCACTGGGACCCGATGATCAGCAACTACGAACCGGCCAGAAATCACGACTGGGCAGACGTGGACGCTTGCCTTGTAGGTTCCTTTAACCAGGGGTTTTATCCGGCGGCCGGTCTCCGGGAATGCGCTCGGGGTGCTTGGGGTCCCGGCCCCGCTCGCGCCAGTACTCGTCGCGCTGCCAGAGGGAGAACCTGATGACGGCGACACCGTAGACAATGAGGAAGACAATCTCGACAGCCACCTTCGCAACCACCCAGGGCATCGGTATGTTCGGGAAGAAGTTCAGGACCCCGAAGGTGATCACGAACGGGAGCGACCAGTAAGTAAGGCGGGTGATCTTCCGCCTGGCCGCCTCCTTGGACGCGGGAGGCTGGGCAGCCTTTGGTTCCTCCGCGGATCGTGGCATGACAGAACTGAACCACCACGCCGGGGTTCCACGCAAGGAGCTTGACGGAAATCTTTTCAGGGCGAAGACTCCGGACTCGCGGATTTTCTACGACCTGTCACTACGAACTTGGCGAGCCTGTCCAGTGACTCCGGGCTCACGGCGAGTTCCACCTTGCCCCCGTCCGTCAGTAAGGTCACGGCTTGGAACCCGTATGCCGGCATGTATTTACGCTCCTTGCCGCTGACCTTCCGGCGCTCCGGAAGAACTTCCTGCACTTCAACTCAGTCGGCCGCCCCGACGTCTCCAGGTTGTCGTAGACCGCGGGCTGGATAACTGTAGCCCCGCCAGGGAACCGCGCCGCGATGGGGCTGCGGGTCCTCGCCTCGGGTGTTGGCCGCTTGGAATGCCTCTCTGATGCTGACCGGGATCTTGCCGTAGGAGCTGACTTGATACCCGTTTGCGATAGCCCACGCGCGGATCACGCCGGGCGCCGGAACCCTGTTCGGCAGCCATGCCGCCGGACTTCCTTGCAGCGGCGCGGGCGGTCCCGGTGCTCTTCCGGCCGGCGGCGATGTAGTGCCCAGCAGCGACCTCAGCGAGGAGGCGCTGACCGCTTCTGTTTTCCCTGTCGTCTTGGCGCTCCGGCGGCCATCCCGGGCGGAGGGGCTGCGGGGGCTTGGCTAATGGTGGTGACTGATCAGGCTGATCCGGACGGATATCTCAATGGTGCCTGGGACCGTGGTTGCGGGTGGTGTGGTGGCGAGGTCGTGCCGGATCGCGGCGGCGACCCGGCGTGCCGTGTCCGGTGCCGGGCGGGTGGTGTCGACCCCGACCCGGACGTGGACGCGGGTGGCGCCGTCGGTTGTCCGGACCGCAACGGAGGGGTCCGGAGGGCTTGTTCCGGTCAGGGTGTCGGCGATGCCTGTGGCGGCCTGTTGCCAGGGTGGGTCTGCCGGGTAGAGCGTTGTGACCCCTGGGATGTCCAGGATCAGCCGGTGCAGTCGTTCGGCGGTGCTCATATGCCGGTCCTTTCCGGTTGGCCGGGCCTGATTCGCAGGTCGGAGACTGTGATGTTGATGCTGCGGATCCTCAGTTCGGTGTGGGTGGTAAGCGCTGCTTCGAGTTGGGTGCGCAGCGTCTCCGCCATGGTGTGGAGGCCATAGCCGTAGAAGGCCGAGACGCGGATGTCCAGATCCACCGGGGCTCCGGGCACGGTGAGGTCCCCGTGCAGGCGGCACCTGCCGATGGTGGCTCCTTCGATGGTGTCCCCGATGTTCCGGATCAGTGCGGTGACTGATCCTTCGGTCTCCCAGAGGCTGTCCCCGGGGTGTTCCGTTGCTATCGGGACGGCCCTCCCGGCCCGGGTTTCCAGGCGCAGGTTGGTCAGGATCTCCCGGAGCCAGGGTTCTTCCGGTTGGCTGGCCATCCGGATGTCGTGTGCCAGGAGCTCCCCCGTGAGCTGGCGCAGGCGCGTCAGTGCGGCGAGGCCGGCCTGACACTCTGGGCAGGAGGTAATGTGGGCTGCGTCCGCGGATTGGCCGGTCTCGAGGTAGTCGTTGAGTTCTTCGATGCTGCGTCCGCAGCCCGGGTCGCCTGTCGGGGCGCTCATTGCCAGGGCCTCATGGTCTTGAGCAGGGCTGTCCTGGCGCGGGCCAGTTTTCCTCTGACGCTGGTCGGGGTGGTCCCGAGTTCGTGGGCGATCTCCTGGTAGGACATGCCGCCGATCTCCTTCAGTGCCCAGCACTTGCGCTGGTCTTCGGGCAGGATGGCCAGGGCAATGGACAGCGCGGACATGCCGGCGTTCGTCATGGCTGCCTCCTCGGGTCCGGTCGCGGGATCATATGTCTCCATCTGTGCTGAGCTGAAGGGATAGTATTTTCTGCGCCGGAGGCAGTCGATGCCGCGGCGGCCAGTGATTCGCATCAGCCAGGCCCGGACCGCGCTTTTGTCCCGGAGGGTGTCCAGCTGTTGCCAGGCCTGCAGCAGGGATTCCTGGACCACGTCGTCGGCGTCGGCCATGGATCCGGTGAGCCGCCGGGCGTAGGCCCGCATGACCGTGCCGTATCGGGTGGCCAGGACTTCGAAGGCTGCCACGTCCCCGTCGGCGGCGCGCTCGGCCAGCAGCCCATCCTCCGCGAGCCAGAGCCCGGGGCCCTCACGGGCAGGGTTCATCATGGCCACACCCTACCGCGTCCGCGGAATGAGACGGCCCTGGAATGGACGATGCCCGTAACCGGTGGCCGCACGTGCCAGGATGTACTTCTGCCTATGTGTGCCACGTCGGGTCAGCGGCGCGTTTTGCGCCTGCGGCCCTTCACCGCGCCGTACACGAGAGTGACGATGAATCCGCCGACGATGGCCAGAAGCCAGGTCCGCATTTCAAAGAACGTGCCCAGGCCGACGCCGAGCAATGCCGAGCCGAGCAAGCCGCCCAGGATCGCTCCGAGAACGCCCAGGACCAGGTTGGGTGGCCAGCCCCCGCCGACGCTGCCGGGCAGGACGGCCTTGACAAGGGCCCCGACGATCAGGCCGAGCACGATGAAACCCAGGATACCCATGGGATGCTCCCTAGGAGTTCAGAGTCACTTATTGGGAAACGCGGTTGCGACGCCTCCGGCCCGGGTCGGTGCGCCGTGCCTGCCGGAGGACGGTGCGTTTGTTTATTTGTTGCTGAAGCCTTCCTTGAGTTTGGTTGCTGCGTGTTTGATGTTCGCCCCGATGTCCCCGGCGGCGTCTTCAGCGAGGCTTTTGCCTGGTCCTTTTGACCTCTATGCTCCAGGTCCTGGTCTCCGGTGAGTTTCCCGGCGGGATCCAGCGGCGGTACCGGCCTTGTCCTCGACTGCGTTCCGCGGCTTGTCATTGTTTCCCGTGGTGGTTGTCCTTTCCTGGTTTGTTGATGTTGTGTTGCCGCCGGGGGCGGCCTTGGTTGTTTTCTCCCCGGGTCCGTGCCCCCGCGGAGGATGCCTAGTGGACCCGTTCGGGGTGGGCGAAGCGGGTCCGTGGGCCGGCGCCGATGCGGACGAGGACGGGTATCTGTTCGCCAAGCACGATGTCCAGTCCGGTGATGATCTCTTCGATGGCGGAGGTGATGTCTGCGGGGGAGGCGCCTTTTCGGGTCTGGAGGCTGAGCTTGAGAGTATGGGCGCCTTTGACGTTCCAGGCCGAGACCGCGGTGGAGAGGAGCTGGCGGTTTTCCGCGGTGGCGTCCCTGATGGACTGGGCAGCGAAGGAGGCCTCCACGGTGGTGGTGCCGTGGCTGGCATCCTCGTGTGCGCCGAGGTCGCCGGTGCGCCCTCGGCCCTGGGATGCGATCCAGCACACTAGCAAAATGACGGTCACGATCAGGAGCAGCAGGGCTGCGGCCGTCGACCAGCTGGTACTGGTCCCGGGGATGGGTGCTGCGTTCAGCTGCTGTTGGGTCCGGTCCAGGATGTCCTGGCCGGTGCGGGTCCATTGCCGCGCCATCTTCGGCGCGGCCCCGGCCCACACGGTCAGGGCGCCGGCGGCGAGGAGAACGGCGCCGATCAGGAACAGCAGGAACCGGTTCAATCCGCGGTGGGTGCTGTTCATGCCCCCACGGCTCCCTGGCCGCTGATCCGAAGAGAGAGCCGTGCCGCGGGCACCAGTGCGTACCGTGCCAGTTCGGCTTCGACGGCCTCTCGTACCCCGGCCTCGTCCACGGGCACCCCGGAGGTGGGGCGGATCAGGAGCTCGATCCTGCGCCGTCCCACGATGGTGGTGACCTGCTCCGGGACCAGGCGTGCCTGCTGCTGGGCGACCCGGGAAAGGGATGAGGCGATGACGTCGTCATCGACGATCACCGCAGCCCGGCCACCGGGGATGCGGTGCCGGGATCTGCCGCCCGGAAGCAGCGCCAACCCAATCAGCACCAGCCCAAGCAATGCCAGCACTGCGCCCCCCGCGACCAGCACCGCCGGGGTGGTGGCGGCCGCCACGTGTGCGGCCCAGTTGGCCATGGACAGCGGCGTGGCCAGCAGTGGCTGCCGCCCGGCTGCGGCCACCGCTATTTCTGCGGCCACCCAGATCGCGAGGAGGATCAACGCGGCGGCGATCAGGACGGAGGCGGCAGCGCGCGAGGAATGCATTTCCCGTCGGCCCATTCTGGAAACATACTGGTTTGCGCTCATCTGACCCTGCCCTCCGCCGGCCGGTGAATGCCGGTCACCCGAATGTCGACCCGGTCCACCTCGGTACCCGCTATCAGGCGTGCCCGGGCGATGATCTCGGTCCGGGCCCGTGACGCGCGCTCATAGACGCTTTCCGCCCGGTCTGCGCGGGAATCCCCGCGCGCCGCCTGCAGGAGTGAGGGGGCCGGAACCGAGATCCTGGCCGTGATGCCAAGGCGTCCCCGGACGTCATGGAGAGCAACCGTGACCGTGTCCAACGGGGTCCCGAACGCGTCGGCCGTGATCGCCTCTACGACGCGGGTCAGGGCCCGGGTGGTGATGCGTGTGTGGCCGGCCCGGCGGTCCGGGACGTCCAGCACGTGCCGCGGTGTCAGCGTGGTAGCCGGGTGGGGGTTCATGAGGAGGAAGTCTTTCCGCGCAGGGCGTTCATGACGCCGCCCAGGTCGAGTCGGCCCTCGGCGGCCCGGCCCAGGACGGCCCCGACGGCCACGAAGAGGGCGACGAAGATGAAGCCCCAGAATCCGAAGATCAGCGCGGTAATCGCCAGGGTCGCTCCCACGGCCATGCCACTGACTGTCGGACTCATGACACCCGGCCCTCCCGTGGAACCGGCGATGCCTGTTCGCCACGGTCCTCATCTTCGGTGTGGGTGTGGATGTCGGTGATGGTGACGTTCACTTCGGTCACTTCCATGCCCGCAAGGTCCTCCACGGCCCGGTACACGGCATCGCGGCAGGCTTCCGCAACGTCCTGGAGCGGGTGGGGATATTCGGCAACGATGGTCAGATCCACGGCCACCTGGGTCTGGCCGACTTCGACGCTGACGCCCTGGGTCAGGTCCTTCTGGCCCACGGCCTCACGGATCGAGCCCATCGCGCGGGCAGCCCCGCCACCGAGGGCATAGACACCGGGAATATCCGCGATCGCGATTCCCGCGAGTTTGGCTATCACGCTGTCAACAATGGTTGTTGTTCCACGGCCGCTGCGGTCGGCCGCAGTCCCGGCGCTGCCCCCGGACGCGCGGGACACCGGGCGCTGGTCCGTGTCCGGGTCATTGAACGGTGAGGGGATTCGCGCCGGTGTTCCCTGAGGCTGAGTCGTCAAAGCAATCACTCCTAAGAATCTGCCGGGCATCATCTGTGATGCCCATACCCTAAAGACGCTCCGGCAGCACCAAACCTCACGGTGCCCCAGGTGTGATGTGCATCACATAGCGAACCTCTGCCGCTTCCAGGCACGCGAATACTTCGCCGAGGCGGGCCCGATCACCGGCTGTCCGCAGCAGCAACCTGATGTCCGTGGGGCTTAACGGCCGGAACAACGACGCGCCGAAAACAAGGGAGGCCGGCGCACGCGCCGACCTCCGAGACCCCCTCCGGCATTGAACCAGTGGGTTCCCCTAGTCCTTCTTCTTGAAAGCGTCCTTAATTTTCTCGCCGGCCTGCTTCAGGTCGGACTTGGCCTGATCGCCTTGGCCTTCGGCCTTGAGACGGTCATCCCCGGTCGCTTCGCCAGCAGTTTCTTTGCCTTTGCCCTTCAGCTTCTCCGCGGCGTTGCGAGCTTTGTCTCCCAAACCCATGGCATTTCTCCCTACGGTTGGCACCCCCACGGACAAACCGGGGGCTAACTCCTCAATCGTATCCGTGGGTGGGAAGATGCCACGTCCCGCGCCAAAATTACCGGAAGGATGCTGATCCAGTGCTCCCGATAAACCAACGTCCCACCGCCGTAATCCGCGACGAATCAGGCTTCATCGTTCCTTCGGAACGATTAGGCGACGAGCAGCGCCGCGAGGCGCGCGCATCCATCTTTGATCAGTTCCGCCACGGCTTCCAGCGGCACACCCCGAAAGAGATCCGAGACGCAATGGCGGCCCGCTGCAAATACGTTGAATCCTGGGAGGAAGAACAGGCCGTGAGGGAATGGGTCCTGAGCCAGCTGGACGGTCTGATCGAGCTCGGCCAGACCAGTCAGATCAACCACCAAGCCACCGAGACTGGTACGCCGTAATTCCTGGATCCCATCGGCGCCCACAAGAACCGGAAGCCGCACCGAGATCTCCTTTGCTGAGCAAAACAGGGGCCGGCACCGGTCACCCCGACACACCACCGGATGGAGTGTCGGTTCGCCGCGTGGACTGGGCCGTCCGGCTGGACGTCCCCGGGCTGCGCTGCTTCGGGCTTTCCGCTTCGGGGAAGGCCGCGCGAGACAAGTACTCCGGGGGCCGCGGCCGCAGCGAGAATAGCTGCGTCGGCCACCGCGGGCATGTTGGGGACTTCCGTTGCCCCCTGTTGCCTCATGTCAATACCTCCGCGAAGGGGCATACGTTGCATCATTGGAAAATCTCCGGCTGGGTCGGCGGTTCCAGTCCTCATTCACGGGTGGTTTGACGGGTGCTGGTTGCTTGGCGGTGGCGAGGGTTTCGAGCCTGCCGGTAAGGGACAGGATCTGCCGGGACAGTGCGGCCGGCCTGACTTTCCGGTATTCGGTGTTCATGCGGTTGGCCGCTTTTGGGTCAGTCCGGGGGTCGGCGGCCGTGCGCTGGTGTGGAGTGGCCGGCGCGTCATGGGTCTTTGTCACCTTCGCTCCGTGGCGGGTCTTGGATACGAGTTTTCGCTGCGGAAGTAGGTAGTTGGTGAAGGTACGGTCCAGCTCCCAGATCTGGTTCAGCAGCTCAAGTTCAGCGGCGGTGTCGTAGCGGAGGTAGCCGACCAGTTCGCGGACCCTGGACCAGTTTTTCTGTTCGACGTGGGCGCCGTCGTTCTTGTTGTAGGGGCGTGAGCGGGTGAAAGTGATCCGGTGTTCCTCGCAGTAGTCGAAGAGTTCGTTATTGATGAACTCGCCTCCGTTGTCCGAATTGTGCCGACATCGGCACAATTCGGATTATGCCGACCTTAGCGTTATGCCGACCTCTTCGCGTGGCTCCTGCTCAGCGGGCTG
>NZ_JBVAYT010000009.1:0-214276 GCF_055412765.1 Pseudarthrobacter xylosi
ACGGGTCCCAGATATGGACGTAAGCTCCATCGCTGTGGAGCCAGGACGTGACCGATCCTTGAGAGGAATTCGTTCCCACGGAGGGCATTAGGACTGACGTTTCCATCTTCTGCTTTCGATTTCGGTCGTCTGCTCAGACAGCCTGAAGCTTCTTGCTCAAGACATCGCGCACAGTTTTTACCACTTCAGCGCGGCCGGGAATGATTGCAGATAGCAGGGAAGGGGCAGCAGGAATCCGGGCATCTGGGGTGGCTATTCTGACCGGGGCGCTCTGAAGTGGAGCGTTCCGTTCGACAACGGATGCCACCAGTTCTGCTCCTAGACCACCGAACTGGTGCGCCTCGTGGAGGACGATGAGGTGTCCGGTTTTGGCAATGCTTTGGACGACGGCGTCCACGTCCAAAGGACGGATCCATCGCATATCGATGACTTCTACAGAGATCCCCTCTTGTTCAAGTTCCTCGGCGGCTTCAAGAGCGGCGGTTTGGATTGATCCCCAAGTGGCAATCGTTAGATCAGTGCCCTCTCTCCTTGTCACTGCACCTCCGATAGGAGCAATGGGTCCTCCTAGATTCACGGGCGTCTTAGTCCCGTGATAAAGGTTCCTGTTTTCAATGACAATGGTCGGGTCGTCGCTCGCAATGCTGGTCAGAAGGAGGTCATAGGCGTCCTGAGGTGTAGTTGGCATGCAAACCTGCAAGCCGGGGATGTGTGCGAAAAGAGCTTCTAGGTTCTGTGAATGCTGGGCACAAGCACCTGGCCCGCTTCCCTGCTGAGTCCGCACTGTTATGGGTGCAGTCAGTTCTCCTCGGTTGATGTAGCGAACGTTAGCTGCCTGGTTGACGAGCTGGTCGAAGGCCACAAGGGCGAAGTCGGCCCACATGATCTCGACTATTGGGCGGCGACCCATGATGGCGGCACCGACGGCGCCTCCCAAGATGGCCGCTTCTGAAATTGGCGTATCGAACACTCGCTCGCCAAACTTCTTCTGCAGCCCTTTGGTGACACCAAATACTCCACCCGGGATGGCAACATCTTCGCCGAACAGGAGGGTGGTCGGGTCCTCATTTAGGGCTCTATCCAGTGCGCGGTTTACAGACTCGGCATAGGTCAGATTCTTCTTGATGATTTCAGGCATAGAGGTGCTCCAAGGCGGTCTGGGGGTCGGCAAGGGGGCTTTGCTGCGCAGCTTCGCTGGCCAGCTGGACTTCGGTGTTCGCGCGCGACAGGGTGTCGGCAATCCGCTGTGGATCAACGCCGGATGCTGTAAGGGCGTCGCTCAATCTCTTTATTGGTTCACGTTCCAGCGCCCTGTCCAACTCTCCGTCTGCCCGGTACACCTGCGCATCTCCGATGTAATGCCCGACAAGACGATCGGTCATGGCTTCTATCAAAGTTGGCCCCTCTCCAGCTCGTGCCGCCTCGACAGCATGGGCCACGCTCTGTTGAACCAGATCGGGATCGTTTCCATCTATCCTGATCCCGGGCATTCCGTATCCCGCCGCGCGGGTGAAAAGCCGGTCCGAAACCGTCGTGGCGGTGATGGGGGTGAGCTCGGACCAATGGTTGTTCTCGACTATGAAGACAACGGGTAGTTTCATCGCCGCTGCGAAGTTGAACGCTTCGTGAACTGAGCCTTGGTTGACTGCTCCGTCGCCAAATGCCGCGACCGTTACTCTGTTCGAGCCATCGAAGCGTCCAGCCAGGGCAGCCCCGGCGGCAATGGGCGCACCAGCTCCGACGATAGAGTTCTCTCCCATCATGCCGACAGAGGGGACGGAAAGGTAGGCAGAGCCGCCGCGGCCGCCGTTCACCCCCGTGGAGCGCCCCATTAGCTCAGCAAACATCCCCTCCAGAGGTGCGCCACAGGCCAGCGCCCATCCATGTCCTCTGTAGGTAGGGAAAACAAGGTCCCGCGGAAGATCCAGGGCCGCTGTTGCACCAACATAGATGGCTTCCTGGCCGTTACACAGATGGACCGAACCGACAACCGGGCCGGTCATCTTTAGCCTGTAAATTTCTTCTTCGAAGGCACGTATCCGCTGCATCGCATGTAATTGCTCCAGCGCAGCTTCCGTGGAATCGTTGGAATGTCGATTGGGCAATGGAGTATCTCCTTCTTAGTCGTGCAAGAGTCTGGGATAGCAGGCACTGCCCAACAAAGGACAGAGACGAATAACTCAACTGGACTGCTATTGGTCCGGATCGTTGAGCCGCATCGGGGGTTAGTTCGCTGGGAACCTAACGACCATCAGCTCGTGCTGAGTGTCTTTGCCGCTCGTGATGGATTCTCTATGGGCACAGCTGGAAGGCTAAGGCGCCCGGTTTTGAGTAGGTTGGTTGCCAATCCACCGGCTTCACGCACGGCGTCGGCAAGATTATTCTGTGAATGTGTAAACCGTGAGATAGGTGCAGACACGGTGAACGAGCCAGCAGGGGCTCCGGTGGCGTCAAAGAAGGGCGCCGCAACACAACAGATATCTGGTTCGAACGCCTCGTAGTCCAGGGCGTACCCCCGACGCCGAATGGCAGAGAACTCGTTTTCCAGCGCCTCATAACTAGTTAGTGTGTTGGGAGTCATTTGGGTCAGTTCCACCCCGGAAAACATGGTGCGCACCTGGTTTTCGGGTAGATAGGCCAGTACTGCCTGACACGACGCCCGGGCATGCATGTTGCCCACATACCCGACATCGAGATGCTTTACTGTCAACGAGTGCATACCACTTATGACCTGCTGGCGCTGGATACTGCCGTGGTACCACCCGCAGACGTAAACAGTCTCTCTTGTCCTGTTGTGTAGGCGAGTAAGGATCGCGGAAATATCTGGCGCAGGTCCCGTTCGCGATGAAATTCCCTTTCCAAGGGCGGCGCCCCTAGGACCGACGTCGAACTGCCCGCCCGGAAGACGAACGATGTAGTCTTCCGACTTGAGAGTCCGCAGCAGGTGGTAACAAGTGCTCTGCTTAATTCCCAGTTGCCTCGAAATACTCTTTGCAGTGGCTGTACCGCCTCGGTCAGCGATTGTTTCGAAGACCTGGAGACCACGGAGCAGGGTCTGCAGCACCGTTCCTTCACCGTGGTCCAGTCCAACCTCGTCGAAGCCACTCTCAGGATCAGTGACCTTCATGCCAACCCCTTAGGAAAGTGGGCCTGACGCCGAGCTTTAAAGGAGGGAGATCGTCCCTTGTTCATATTGCTCAACCAAGGACCTCGCAGCTGCCTTGGTGCAGGGGCGTGGGGGGTGCAACTTCTTTGTGTCACTCGTTCGTTCCCTCCTGCGCCGCCGGCTCCCGTGAGTCGGGCGCCCTTTCTCACCATGAAAGCGAACTGGAGGTCAGAGGTCTATGGCAACCCACCAAATGTTGATTATTTGAAATATGGGGGTCCGCCGCGTTGAGCTGGCCGGGTCTCTGTCTGCAGTATCGCACGCGCAGTATCGCACGCGGCGGGATAGTCCAGGAAAGATTTCAAATAAGCTAAATTGCCTGCGCGCTGGTAGCCAAACCTTCCTCTGATCAGCCATCTTGACTACAAGCCTTGGACGAACGGGAAGGTCATTGCTCCTGCCTGCGGTCCGCAGATCACAATGAAAGAGGTAATTCTATGACTCATTCAGCACCCTGGAATCCCACGACGCTGGCGGCCCCCATCGGCAAGTACAGCCATCTAGCCCCCGTTGATCCTGCGGCCCAGATGGTATTTATTTCCGGCCAGGTCGGCGCCTCTCCGGACGGCGACATACCGGATGGCGCTTATGACCAGGCCGTCCTGATTTTCTCTAACATTGAAGCACTGCTGGCTGAACTGAAGGCCACTCCAAGAAATATCGTTCGCCTGCTGACGTTCGCCGTAGGCGTGGATGACTTGCCCGACTTTTATCGGGCGCGAGACGAATACTTCGCACGCTGGTTCCCTGACAACGCCTACTGCGGTCACTCCCTAGCCGTGGTCGCGGCATTGGCCAAGCCTGGACTGCGATTCGAAATAGAGGGATGGGTTGCGGTTCCGCAGGAGCCCGGCAGCTGATGGTGAACGGAGACGCCACGATTTCTCATACTGAGTTCCGTGAAATG
This sequence comes from Pseudarthrobacter xylosi, assembly GCF_055412765.1. NCBI lineage: Bacteria > Bacillati > Actinomycetota > Actinomycetes > Micrococcales > Micrococcaceae > Pseudarthrobacter > Pseudarthrobacter xylosi. Next base: position 4,074 of record NZ_JBVAYT010000009.1, read on the forward strand.
TTTCCCGCCACCGCGACGAGTGTGTGGCTCGATACCCCAGGGTGCCCTCCTGGCGCGCAACCCGTTGTTGCCGCCCTGACTAAAACTCTGGCCCATTGGAACACCGGCGATTTCGACTGGCTCGAATGGGATTCCGTTCCTCAGGAGGCACGAAGCCTTATCGCGGCACAGATGGGGGTTTCCGAACAACACGTTGCCCTGATGACCTCGGTTTCGGAAGCGGCTGCTACCGTGGCCGGCGTTATTCCTCCAGGGAGGATAGTGATGCTGGAAAAGGAATATCGCAGCGTCCTTTTCCCCTTCCTCAGGCTGGAGTCTGGACGGCACCCGGTGACCCTCGTCCCCGCTGCCCAAGGAAAGAACAGCACTCAAACACTGATCGAAGCCATCACTGCCGATACCTCTCTCGTCGCCGTGAGCGAGGTGCTTTCCAGCGACGGCGTCCGCCTGGATCTGTTTGCTCTGAAAGAAGCCGCTGATGCTGTCGGTGCCCGGCTCTTTGTTGATTGCACTCAGGCGTTTGGCGCGCTGGCGACGGATTACGCAGCTCTCGGAGCTGATTATGTGGCGTTTCACGGCTATAAGTGGCTCCTGTGCCCACGCGGAACTGCCGCGCTGGTCATACGTCCAGACCGCGCCGACGAGTTGGTCCCGCTGGCCCCGGGCTGGAAATCGACGTCGCTGCCTCATGGCTATTTTGGTGGTCCGGACAAACTTGCCACAAGCGCGATGCGTCTCGACAGTTCCCCTGCATGGTTTTCCTGGATAGGTGCTTGCGCCGCCCTGAAAATCCACGCCAGCCTCGATCGCGGACAGGTCGAAAAACATACCTGCACCCTCGTCCAGCGATTTGTGGACAGTGCCAGAAACCTTGGCTTCAGCTCTCCGGCGCAAGGCCTTCCAAGCCATATCGCCGTGCTGGAATTCCCCGCCATACCCGAACTTCCACATGTATTGCGGGAACGAGGCATCAAGGCCGCCGCCACTGAAACACGTCTGCGCATAGGTGCTCACTACTTCAACAACCACGCCGACATCGACCGCGTCCTGGAAGTGCTGGCCGAACATCGACCGAAGCCCTGATGTAGCCAGGTAATCCTCACTGCCGGAGCAAACGCAATCAATGCACACTATTGCCACTAGGAGAGAATTGAAATGAGTAGTCCAACTGTCGTTATTGTGACTGGGGCCGGAAACGGGATTGGGAGGGCTTGTGCACATGCCATCCATGAAATGGGACATCACGTTGTACTTATAGACCGGGATGAAGAAGCCGGATCTGCGGTAGCAGCCGAACTGGCGGCCAGTACCTTCATCCCCTGTGATGTCACAGATCCTGCTGCTATATCCGCCGCGGTGAGGGCAGCTTCCGATCTGGGCGGAGGCGCGTTGGCCGGCCTGGTGAACAATGCCGGGCGTACGGCCCGAGTGACCATCGATGATCTTGATGAAGATACATGGCGGTCGCTACAGAGCGTTAACCTCGACAGCGTCTACCGCTTTACTCGGGCAGCTTTGCCAGCCTTGCGCGCTGGCAATGGATCCATTGTCAACGTCGCCTCTGTCGCAGGCTTGGTTGGTGAAGAAGGGCTGGCGGGATACAGCGCCACAAAAGGCGCGATCATCGCTCTTACTCGTTCACTAGCTCTTGAATTAGCGGGTCTTCGTGTCAATGCAGTCTGCCCTGGACAGGTAAATACGCGAATCATGTCCCGGGTAAGTTCCAACCCGGAACTTCTCAAAGCAACAACAGCGCGTATTCCTCAGGGCCGCCTCGCCGAGCCTTCTGAGATCGCCAGCGTCGTTTCATGGCTACTTAGCCCGGGCGCAAGTTACGTCAATGGCGTTGCCATTCCCATCGATGGTGGCGAAACGGCAGGCATCAAAGCATTGAGCACCTAGTGCTGCAGGAGGGCAGCGCCGTGGAAACGTCGTATCCCCACCCGAGCTGGCTACCGGAGTCCAATAGCACGATGGAGGCTGTGGAACGGCGCGAGCAGGTCAGGGATTATGCCGCCGACAATAACCTGGACGGCGTCCTTGTCCACTCGTGGCGGCGCAACCTGCTCACGGGGCTGGCCGGCTACTTTCCCGGGTACGTCACGAATTCTGCCAGTTTATGGATTCCGGTGGTCGGCCTGGACGTCCTCGGTGTGCGGTTCCCTTTCGAGGTATCGGTTGCCCGGCAACAGAGTGGCTTGATCGCACGACACGCCACGACACCGGAGGTGCTTTTGCCGGAGAAAGCCAGGAATGTGGGCCTGCTGTTCGGGGACAGCGCGGTCGACGAAACAACTGTCGTATTTGATCGAATGCTGCGGGAACGCGGTGTTGGCAGTGTTGATTTGGCGCCCTGGTTTGATGACCTCCGTGAAATCAAAACAGCGGGGGGACTTGCAGGGCTTCGTAAAGCAGCTTACGTGGGAGATGCCGCGCTGCGGGCAGCGGGGCCGGCCGCAAGGATCGGTCGGGCTGACTTTGAAATTGTGGCTGCGGTGGAGGCGCTGGCCCGCGCCAACGGCGCAAGCCGCGCGGACTGTCTCATCGGCATTGGAACCGGTGCAGTTGTCAGCGAGGCCTGTGGACATCGGTTGCGACCGGGCGAGGAGATTGGCTTGGAGCTGAACATGCAGCATGGTGGATACTTTTCGCACGTTCAGGCCACAGTTCTGCCCCAGGATCCGCTTCCCTTCCAGGAACGTGCCGTTCAAGTCGTCCGTGAGGCGCGCAACGCCGTAATGCGCAAACTTGTTCCCGGCATAGCTGTCGCTGATGCCGTGGCAGCAGGGGATGAGGTCCTGAACAAGCATGGGCTGTTGGCAAACAAAGAGTACGACTTTGGCCACGGAATTGGTTGGGATACACCAGAGCACCCTAGGCTCCTCTCATCCAGCACCCGGTTAATTCGGGAGGGGGCCGTAATCGCCGTTCATTGCAGTGTCCGTCGCCCGGGTGGGGAAACTGCTTATACCGGGGGCCCTGTGCACGTGGAAAAAACAGGAGCCGTGGAACTGGTCAGGGACCCTGTGGTGGCCATCCAGGGAGACTATTGACGAGCATCCGAAGGACGATGCTCGGTCAAAATCCAGAGGCGCTACCTTCTATCCCTGAGAGCCGGGCTGGCAGAGGGAGCGGCGCAGGGCGTCCAGTAGTCCTTGGCCTTCTCCGTGGTAAGCAATTGATCTCACCACACGTCTCCTAACCCTGAAGACCTTCGCATGCGACCCCCTGATCCGTCCGATCAGGGGGTCATACTCTGTTCGGGGAAAACACGCCGCGCACACTCGCCGGTGTGGGTCGCCCAGGCGCGGCGACGCAGCAACCCCGCACCAGGTGGGAATGCCTCCGGCCGATGCGGCATTAACCGCCGCTTTACTGCAGTTCGCGCATGCTTTGCCGCCTACGGCCGGAGCCCCGCCCCGTTCGCAGTGTTTCGACGAGCTGGGGCCTGGCGCTGAGCGTATCTACAACAGCACCGCCATAAGTGCTGACGGGACGAGTCTCCCGGGCCACTGATGAGCAGACACCTGTGTTTGTTAAGGCATAAAGGGTGCGACCCGGCCTGGGCCTCACCCTGGACGGGTCGCGGACGCTCGAGCCCTTCAGATGTTGCCCGTTATCAACGCCGAGACGCCCATAAAGCGTTCACAATCACGCGACTTTGTAGTTTTCTTCAAATAATTGAAATCGCTGAGCGAGATGTAGTGGCCCGTTCATGAACCGGTCATCTTTAGATCAAGCAACATCTGGTAACGAGACGCTGATCACATCCTGTTCACCGGGTCCCCTGCCCTGACCCCTTTACAGCAGGCACCTAACTGCCGGAGGCGACCCGGGTGGCTACCTCACGTGGCCCAAAGTCGCAGGTTGAAAAATGAGACTAACTAATCATTCATCGGCGGCACACCGGTTGACATCAACACCGGACTATCAATATCACTCAGCGATAGGAATGAAATGCGTAACATGAAGCCCCTAGTGGCCACCGCGATGCTGGCAGTGTCCGCACTCGCTCTCTCGGCATGCAGCGGCAGCGCCGGAGATTCCAGCACCGGTTCGAAGGACCCCATCATCATCGGCGCTGCTGTCGGTATGTCTGGATTAATGGCCGACTACGACATGCCACCCCTGAACGCACTCAAGATGAAGGTGGATGATATCAATGCCAAGGGCGGCCTCAACGGCCGCCAAGTCAAAATCATCGAGCAGGACACGCAGAGCGACATCGCCCGCGGTGCCACGGCCGCGCAGTCGTTGATCCAGGAAGGCGCCAACATCGTGGTCGCCAGCTGCGACTTCGACTATGGCGGACCGGCCGCCTCGGTCGCTCAGCAGGCCGGGTTGCTCTCATTCTCACTATGCGCAGCGTCGCCTAAATTCGGCGTCCAAGGAATCGGTGACCTGGCCTTCACGCCGCGCGGCTCCATTGCCACGGAGAGCGCCGTCCTCACCGACTTCGCACTCAAGAAAGGCTGGAAAAAAGTCGCACTGGTCCTCGATGAGGGTATCGCCGCGACGTCGGGCCTCTGCAAGGCCTTCAGTAAGTACTTTCCTGCCGCGGGCGGAACGATCACCGGAACATCGACTTACCAGAACACTGATTCGTCATTCGGACCGCAGATCGAAACGGTCAAGAGCAGTGGTGCGGACGCGGTTCTGCTCTGCGGCGTGCTGCCCGCCGGTGCCAGCGTCCTGCGCCAGCTTCGTGCCTCCGGGGTAGACCTGCCCATTTTGACGGGCGACCCCTTTGACGGGACGTACTGGACCGAGTCCGTACCGGGTGTGTCGAAGCTCTATGCTGCGGCTGCGGCGTCGATCTTCGACGACTCGAAAGTCGAAGGAGCCAACGAGCTCTTCGCCAGCTACAAAAAGACCCACGGTGAGAAGCCAATCCGCGGAGACGCGATTTTCGGCTCCGTGATCGGGGAACTGATTGAGGCCGGGGTCAATGGAACAGGCGGTTCAACGGAAGGGTCGAAGTTGGCGGACTACCTCGAATCTAACAAGATTCCCACGAGCCTCGGTGACTACAGCTACGACGCTGAGACCCATATTTCCCTGACGATGGCGTGGGAGATGCTCGAGTTCACCAATGGCAAGCCGGCTTCCGTCGGCGTGCTGACCCCCACGGTCAAAGTCGCCCTGACGGACGGCGCCTGAGGAGACGGAATTGGGGCGGGGTCCAAAACCTCGCCCCTTTCTGCCGGAAAGTCGAGACTATGACTGTTAACCAATCGATCGAAGCGCGCGGGATCACCGTGCGTTTCGGCGCCGCACAAGTGCTCACGGAAGTTGATCTCACGGTCGAGCCGGGATCAATCCACGGACTGGTCGGGCCTAATGGGAGCGGCAAGACCACGTTGCTGAACGTACTGAGCGGATTCGTTTCCCAGTCCAGCGGAGAAGTGTTCGCCGGTGGCAGTGCGGTCAAACGAGGCGTGCCGCGTCTCTCCGCCGGGCTCGGCATCGGCCGCACCTTTCAGTCCGTGCGTCTGTTCCCCCGCCTCACGGTACGGGAGAACATCGCTCTCGGGGCCCTCGCGCGGGGCGCCGCCACTGCGCAGGCGAACGCGCGAGCGGCCGAACTGATCGGACGATTCGGGCTGGATGAGGTCGCCGATCTGGATGCCGACAGCGTGCCGTACGGCACCGAGCGCCTCATCTCCGTAGCCCGCGCCCTGGCGGGGAAGCCAGCCGCACTGCTTCTGGACGAGCCGTGCGCGGGTCTGGACGAGAGTGAGACAGATGAGCTCCTCGAGATCCTCAAGCGCGTGAACTCGGAGTTCGGATGCGCGATCGTCGTCGTCGAGCACGACATGCGGTTCATCGCGGGTCTGTGCTCCGCCGTCCAGGTGCTCGCCAACGGGCGCACCATCGCGTTGGGAACAGCCACGGAGGTCCTCGCGGACCAAGCCGTAATCGACGCCTATTTAGGATCATGATGAAACAAACACTCATTGTCGCCAACCTCGGCGTGCGTTACGGTGCGGTCACAGCCGTCCGTAACCTCAGCTTCACGGTCCGACCGGGCGAGATCATGGCGCTGAACGGCCCGAACGGTGCCGGGAAGTCATCGACGGTGATGTCGATCGTCGGCGGTACTGTCGGAGCGCAGACGACGGGATCGATCACGTACGGTGGCCATGAGCTCATCGGTATGACTCCCGAAGCCATCAGCAACCTCGGCATCGCTTGCGTTCCGGAAGGTCGGCGCATTTTCACGACCCTGACGGTCCAGGAGAATTTGCTTATCGCGGCGCACCAGTCCAAGGGCTCCGCCGCCTTCAAGGCAGGCTTGGACGAGGTGGTCGCTCGCTTCCCCGCGCTCGGCGAATACCGTACGAAACCGGCCGGCCTGCTGTCCGGCGGACAGCTGCAGCAGCTCGCGCTCGGTCGCGCCCTCATTCGCAAACCTGACCTCATGGTTATCGACGAACCCTCGATCGGTCTCTCTCCGAACCTGGTGACCGAGATCCTGAAGGTCATAGCCGAACTCCGCGACGAGGGAACCGCGATCGTGCTCGTGGAGCAGAACGCCCAGCGGGCCAGGGCGATGGCGGACCAGTGGGCCGAGGTTGACAAGGGAAGCATCAAATCCAGTTCCACATCGCAAGGCGAGGTCGTATCCGAATGAACGTCTTTTTCACAGCGCTTTTGGAAGCGTTGTCCACGGGCGCAATGTACGCCGTGATCGCGCTGGGCGTGGCCCTGATCGTTGGCGTCGCCCGGATCATGAATTTCGCGCACGGAGACATCATCATGGTCTCCGGCTATGCGGTCGTATTCTCCGCGAGCGTCAGCTGGCAGCTCGCGGTAGCGGTGGCGATTGGCATCGCCGTCGTAATCGCTGTGGCAATGGAGTTCGGAGTGTTCCGATGGGCCCGCCGCACCGACCAAACCACCCTGCTCATCATCGCTTTCGCTCTCAGTATGTTCATTCAGGCCTTGATGACGATGATCGTCGGGCCAACCCCTCACGCGACGGGCTTCGGGATCGAGCTCTCGGAGCAGGTGCAGTTCCTGGGGCTGGCCGTATCGAAACTCACGCTCGTCACCCTCGGGGCGGCCGTCGGACTTCTGGCACTGCTTTCGTTCGTCCTCCTCAGGACGCGCTCCGGATTGCAGCTGCGGGCTGCCTCTGAAGACTTCGTAATGGCGCGGATGCTTGGTGTAAATGCCAATCGGGTCATCGTAGGAGCCTTTGTGTTGAGCGGCCTGTCGGCCGGCGTCGCCGGAGTGCTGCTAATCGCCCGCACGGGCTCACTAACTCCGCAGTTCGGAGTCGCCCCCGTCCTCATCGCCTTCGTCGCCATGATTGTCGGCGGCCTCGGCAGCCTGCCGGGCGCGGCGGTCGGTGGCCTGATCCTCGGTTTCATCTCGACCTTCTTCCAGACCTTTCTTCCCCCCGATCTCGCGGTCTACCGGGATTCGCTGATGTACCTCCTCGTCATCGCCATCCTGCTGTTCCGTCCTCAGGGCCTGTTCAAGGGAAACCAGATTGGTGAGCGAATCTAAAATGAACCACACACTACGATCCACCTTGTCGCTGGGCGGTCCCATCGTGATCGTCCTGCTGGCCCTGCTGATCTCGCCACTGGGCGGGAAGGCACTGACTTCCATGGCGTCGTTCGGGCTGATCAACCTCATCCTCGTGCTCGGGCTCTACATCTTCGTCGGCAACACGGGCATTGTGTCCTTCGGTCATGTCGCCTTCGTCGCAGTCGGCGCGTACGTCGGAGCCCTCACCTCGATCACTCCGGGCACGAAGGCGATGCTCCTCCCAGACCTCCCAGACTTCCTTAAGGAGATATCGCTGCCGTTCTGGGCCAGCGTGCTTGTTGCCGCTGCCGCGGCCTCGCTCTTGGCCTTCGTGATCGGCGTCCCCTTGATGCGCCTGCACGGCCTCGCGGCCGGCATCGGCACACTCGCAATGCTGGTGATCGTCCGCGATGTAATCCGCAACTGGAAAAATGTGACAGGCGGAGCAGGAACCCTTAACGGAATCCCCATTCAGGCCTCACTGCCCGGCCTAGCCGCAGTCGCCATCATCGCCGTCATCATCGCCTATCTCTTCCAGCTCAGCCGACGGGGCCGGCTGGGGCGTGCTACGCGCGAGGACCGCATCGCGGCCGAAGCCCTGGGCGTGAACGTCTTCCGTGAACGCCTGGTCTCCTTCGTCGTCAGCGCGGCGGTCGCCGGAGCCGGGGGAGCAATGTATGCCGCTCAACTGGGTGCGATCGCCAGCGACTCCTTCTATCTGCAGCTCACGTTCCTGGTGCTTGCCATGTTGGTTATCGGCGGAATGACGAGTATCTGGGGCGCCGTAATCGGCACTCTTACCGTTACGGTCATCCAGGAGGGCCTGCGAACGCTGCAGAGTCTGCCCGCGCTATCCGGATTGCCGTCCGGCACCTCCCTCGTACTGGTCGGCCTCGTGCTGCTGGTGGTGTTGATATTCCGACCCCAAGGGATCACTGGTGGACGGGAACTCGGGGAGCTACGAATATTTCAGAGGGGTGGCCGGGGCGCGGTTGACACGCGGAGCCCGGAGTCAACCCCTCTTGATCGCGCCCGTTCCCAGCAGTAACCCGCAGGCTGCCTCTCTGGAGTACTTGAGGGCAGTCCAAGGGGAACCTACTAGGAAGAATTCCTGAGGCGCAGGAAACACCACAAAGGCCGAGGCCGAGACGAGGTCTCGACTTCCTGCTCCAATGTTTGGCCCCTCCAGTTGATGTGAGTCCCCGCTTAGACCCGCGGCGGAGTGCTTCTTGGAGGGGTCAAGCAATACACCAACGCAAGCAACGAGGGGATGCAGGGCCACAAGCACTACAACACACCTTCTTAGCTGGCTGGGCCATAACAGCACCTTAAGGCCCATCTACACCACTTTCGCCATCGTTCTCGACAGCAGAACCAATCCGTCTGTTCCGGGAGGATCCCTTGTCCACCGATTCCACCATTTCTGCTCAGCCTGTCCTCGCATCGGCAGTTCGAGCCGTCCAGCAGCTGAGGGATTTGGGCGATCCGCTGCCGGCTGATGTGGTCGCTCAACTGATGAAGCTTGAGGCCAGCCAATTGGCCGACGCCGAGCGGTGCAGGGAGCTCAAAGTGTTGCTGAAGCCTTTCGTGTTGGTGAACGCTGAGATCGACGAGTACGGCATGTGCGCGTGCACACCCGGCGCTTCGCCGGCGAAGTTGGTGCAACACGGCTGGCGTAGCTTCGTGATGCGCGTGGTAAACCCGCACCGCGTCCAAGCGTCGCTGGTTGCCGATTCGGGCGCCTGGTGGATGCCCGCCTCGACCAAAGGAGTGTTTGGCTTAGTCGATCAGGTGAGTCATGCGGCGCGGACCACATTACCGGACGCGCTAACCAGTGTTCCGCGAATCAGGGACACCTGGTTGGAGGCGAAAGTCGCTACACCGACTGAACTCTCCGGCTTGGAGGTCGAGTACAAGGTCGTTAGCGCGTACTCCCGGGACAGCGGTGCGCGGACGGGGCAGTTGCAGTTCTACGCCGCCGTCGACGAGGCGCCGGAGAGCCTGACGCGTTCCGCGGGTTTTCTTGCCCAGCGCCGGACGTTGTTCGAAGCCAGGACGTTGGCTGCGAACTTCGAGTTTGACTGTGTGAAGGCCAACGAGATCCGGTTCGACATCCGGGAGCCCGACGGCAGCAGCTGCGTCGCAGCGATGACGGTTCGGGACTCGCAAGGCCGGTCGTACCCATCAAAGGCGATGCGGCTCGCCCCGGACATGTTCTTCCAGGAGCACGTGTACCGGGCAACCGGTGAGGTCATCCGGCTCCCGATTGGGCGCTACGAGATCTCGGCTCTGCGCGGGCCCGAGTACCGAAAGGTCAAGGTCGACGTGGAAATCTGGCCGGGAACCGAGGAGGTCTCCATCACACTTGACCGCTGGGTCGATCCGGCCAGCCGGGGCTACTACTCGGGCGATCCGCACCTCCACGCCGGGGGCTGCTCACACTACAACGTGCCAACGGAGGGCTTCACGCCGGAGACAATGATCCGGCACGTTCGCGGCGAGGGTCTTTGGCTCGGCAGCGTGCTGACCTGGGGCCCTTGCTATTACCACCAGAAACAGTTCTTCAGCGGCGAGACGATCAGCCCGCAGGCGTTGCTGGAGTATCCAGACATGCAAGAGGCCCAGGGCATGACCTGGACGCCGCAGCGAACCGACCGCGACGGTGAGAGCATGCTCCGGTACGACGTGGAGGTGTCCGGGTTTCCTTCCAGCCATTCCGGCCACGTCATCCTGCTCGGGCTTACCGACCAGGACTACCCGGGAACGCAGTGGATCGAAGACTGGCCTTCGTGGAACCTGCCAATCACGCGATGGGGCCATTCGCAGGATGCGCTTGTGGGTTATGCACATTGCGGCTACGGGCTTTGGGCCGGCACCGACGAGCTGCCGAACTACATCATCCCAACCTTTGGATCCGTTGGTTCCAACGAGATCATCGTCGATGTTCCCCTCGGTGCCGCTGATTTCCAATGTGGTGCGGAGATCGCCCCTGCCGCCGAGCTGAATGTCTGGTACCACCTGCTCAACGTCGGATACCGCACCATGATGCTCGGGGAGACCGACTACCCATGCATCTACGACGAAGGCCCCGGCGTCGGACGCACTTACGTCAAACTTCCCGCGCCTCCGCAGGGTGAGCGGGCGCTGGAGGCCTGGATTGCCAGGCTGAAGGAAGGCGCATCGTACTTTGGTGACGGGCGCAGTCATGTGTTCGACCTAGCCGTCGACGGCGACAAAAGCCGCGAGCTCGCAGCCCAGGAGCCCGGTCCCTTCAGCGTGACAGCCACCATCACGGCTTGGCTTCCCGAGCGCCCGCCGGAGCCACAACCAGGCTGGCCGACCTACAGCGCGCCGGTTGGCTGGCATCTGGAGAGGGCCCGGATCGGTACGACCCGGAACGTTTTGCTCGAACTGGTGGTCAATGGAGTCGCGGTGGCCTCGCGGGAGATCGTTGCCGACGCCGGGGAATACGAAGTTGCGTTCGATATCGCGCTGGAGCGCTCATCCTGGGTCGTACTGCGGATCCTCCCAAGCGTGCACACCCAGCCCATCTTCGTCGAGATCGAGGGCAAGCCCATCCGCTCGTCCCGCCTCAGCGCACAGTGGCTGCATGACTCCGTCGACGCGCTGTGGAAGGCGAAGTCCGGGTTTATCCGGGAAAATGAGCGCGGCGCCGCCCGCGAGGCGTATGACGCTGCCCAGGCAGCCTGCATGAGCAGACGCGACGAGTGCGAGGGCGACGAATGATGGGTCATCACGCCCCAGCTGGCTGCTGCGGGCCGATTGAGACCACGGCACCGATCGCTGTCACAATCAATCCGGAAGCCAGGGTCAGCGTTATACGCACCAGCGCGCCGCTCGGCGTGATAAACCCGGGTGACTGGCACACCATCGACGTCACGGTGGTGAACGAAGGATTTGTGACCGGTCCGCTGACCATCGAAGCCGAGCCGCCGGACGGTCTTCATCTCGATCTGCCAGTCCACGAACTCACCGGTGAACGTCGGCAGGACGCGGTGTTCCGGATCCGCTTCACCACCGCCGTTACCGTGGACGTCACTTTGACATTCCGGGCTCTAACGGCGCTCGGTGGACTTGCCAAACACAGCACCATCCACCTCCTGCTCCGCGCCGATGGCCCGCGCACCGAAAGCTGTGACCCGGTACCGGAGTTCTCTCAAGGCTGAGCTCGAGACGAGGCTGCAGTGGACCGCCAGGATCATGATCGAGCGCGCGGACCGAGCTTTACGAGGAGGAGCTCTTGAGTGAGTGCGTGTACTTCGGGTCCAGCTGGACCCTAGCGGCGGTGCTCGCGGGCCTCGTGGCATACCACGTAGTGGAAGCAGTCATGAGTAGGCGGCTGAGCAACCGGATCAGCTCCTTGCTCCACGCGATGATGTCAGCCTCGATGGCAGCCATGGCGCTCCGGCTTGGCTGGCCTGTGTTACCACAGCTGATCCTATTCTTCCTGGCCACTCACTGGTTCGTTGTCCAAGCCGTCCTAAGGCCGAAGTTCCTGACATGCGCGGGAGAAATCGGCTCGAGTGCATCTATAAGGCCGCCACGATGACAGCCGGGGGACTGATGATCCTGCCGTTAGGTCCCACTCCTGCGTCCATGGTTCACTCCGTCGTCCCCGGGCACCCGCATTCCGCCCTCGCTATTACTGAAATAGTGATCTCGAACGGCACCTATGGGATTGGAGTCGGATTATTCGCCAGCAACGGCGGCCTTTTCACTGGCCGCAGTCCGCGCCGCCATCCTCTCATGCCATAGAAGAACTAAGTATGCCCCCTCAGCGCATCGCCGGATATTGGGGTCCGCCGTGGAGGCTGCCTCCGCCGCCGCGATGGCAGTAATGCTCGCTGCGATGAGCTGAGCAGCCTGATACCAGCCCATGCCGTAAGCGACACGTTCTTCCAGGGTGATTAGGCGGGCCGAGGGCTTCCTGTTGGACTAGTTCCCTTCTTTGTCCTACGTCCCGGAAAAGGCGGGGTTCGTGGCGCATCGCACGCCCAGGCTGTCGGCCGACTGCTGCCGGTAACTCTGCCAGGCACGCTGCTACACCACCACGACCGACGCCGAAGACGGCCGCTCACACAGATTTAGATGATTCCCCGGTACGCCTCACGCGGCATCTTTCCCCAAGGGACGGAAAGAACTGATCCAAATACGCGTACACGGAGCGTCCGTACAGCGGCCGCGCTCGCTTCGGTCGGTTACATTTCTCGTAACTCCGTAGTTTTCTTCAAATAATTGAAATTTCTCCGTTAGATGTAGTGGCTTGTTCATCGACCGGCCATCTTTAGATGAAGCACATCTGGTGACGAGAGCATGATCACATTCTTGTCGTCGAGTCCCTGCCCCTTACATCAGGTTGGTCATCCGCTTTGATCACCGCTCTACCAAGTTGGAGGAGAAGTTATGAGCGATCTTGATTCGCTCGGAGCAGCTTCGGCTGCACCAACATCACAACGCCGGAAAGTCAGTTTTTTACCCTCAAAGGAGGACAGGGCCGAAGCTGGGGATGATTACGCTCTCAATAAGCTCCCGTACCACTGGAAGCGCACCCCCACCAGTTTGGTCTTCGCCCTCAGTGGCATTGTCTGGTCGGTGTTCTCCTTCTCGTTGGGCGGCCAGGCTGCGCTGACCTATGGCCTGCCTTCGACGCTGATAGCCCTGGGAATAGCGGCCGTTTTTGGTTTCGTCGCTTGCCGGGTGGTAGCGCGAGTGACAGCAAACGCCGGGATGAGTTTGGATCTCGTCACCAGAGGCAGTGGCTACGGCTTCGTTGGCTCCTCTGCAACCTCACTAATTTATGCCGTCACTTACCTCATGTATTCAGGTTTCGAGGCAGCACTGATGGCAGACGCGGTACACACCCAGTGGCCGGAGCTGAACCTGCCCATGCTGTACGTCCTTGCCAGCATCATCATTGTTCCTTTGAACTGGTATGGGTTCACTTCTAACGACTTCCTTCAGCGGGTAACAACGCCGCTTTTCATCCTCGGACTTGGTTACCTCGTGTTCAAGGTGCTCAACCTGCCCGTGCACCCGATCGCCGCTGACCTGCCCGGCGTATCGTTTAATTCCGTGGCCGGAGCCCTGGGCGCAGCACTACCACTGGTAGCCATTCTTTCGCTCAACGCCGCGGACTGGTCCCGGTTCATCCGCAAGAAGGACGCAAAAAAGGCCGGCTGGCTGTCCTCACTTGTAGTCATTGGGGGAGTGATAGTTGTGGAAGCGCCGCTAGGGGCAATCATGGCTTTGCATACCGGCGAGGGAAACCCCAGTACTTATGCCGCTCAGCTACTTGGCCCGATCGGGGTTGCGTGGATTATCGTCACCCAGCTCCGCATTCAAAATAATAACTTCTACAGTGGCACGCTAGCCTTGGCAAACTTCTCATCGCGCATTCTCAAATTCGTTCCTGGCCGGCAATTCTGGATCCTTTTCATGGCCGCCACGACCATCGTGGCAACGCTGGCCGGTATCTTGTCTAATCTCCTCGAAGTACTGACCTTCCTCGGTATCTTCATCGTCGCCTGGTTTGGCACCATTGCCGTGGACATGCTCATCCTGCGGCCCACCGGGCTTTCAAAGCCACGCTACATTGAACACCGACGCGGCTACCTGAAGGCTTGGGGCTGGCCCGCTGTAGGCAGCCTCCTCCTGGCCTCCTTTGCAGGCATCGTAGTGCACCTGTTGCAATTGCCCTCCAAAGAGAATTCGGCTTTCTTCTCCCTCGTCGCGGCACTCATCATCGGGTTCTTCGGTCCGCTTATTGTCATAGGGGTCTTCAAAAAGGGCGCCAACCTCATTGTTCGTGCGGCCGAGCCTGGCTGGATCGACGATGATATGGACGATGCTGCACTGGAGGCGCCGGAGAACATGATCACCTGTGGTGCTACAGGCAAGAAGTTCATGAAACAGGACATGGTGACTTGTCCTGTCACTCCCGGAGGCGTTATCAACTCCGTCAGCTGTGCATCCCACCGCACATGCCAGGACGCTTGTAAGAAGCCCGGGACAACCTGGTTGGCGCAACCAACCGTTCGTTCAACTACTCAGGAGAGCAATCCGTGACCGTCACAGCTGAGCCAGAAGTAATTTCAAATACAGGTACGTTCCACATCTCCGTGGACACAGGGGGCACGTTCACTGATGTGGTTCTGGTGGATGACAGCGGAGAGCCTCGTCTGGGCAAAGCGCTTACTACTCCCCACAGGGCCTTCGAAGGCATCAGTGAAGGACTGAAGTCTCTCGCCGCAGAGTACGACCTGGACTTGTCCCAACTGCTGGCGCGTACCAATACCTTCATCTACGGAACGACCCGGTCCACTAACGCCGTCGTCGAAAAAACCACTGCTCGCACCGCTTTTTTTACGACTGAGGGGTTCCCCGACATTCTCCTTCTTAAGGAAGGCGGCAAACCCCATCCATTCAAGCACCTCGCCTATCCTGCACCACTGATTCCGCGTCGCCTGACGTGGGAGGTCAGCGAACGCATCGATGCTGACGGATCCATTTACATTCCGCTCGATGAAGAATCCGTTCGGACCGCTGTTACCGCTGCTGTCGACGAAGGCTGTGAAGCAATAGCCGTTTGCCTGCTATGGTCAACCGCGAATCCGATGCACGAGCTGGCCGTTGCATCCATCATTGAAGAATGCGCACCGGGGCTGCCATATACCCTGTCACATAAGCTCAACCCCATCGTCCGTGAATATCGCCGGGCATCATCAGCCGCCATCGATGCGAGCCTCAAACCACTGATGCAGGAGCACCTCGCTGCATTGGCCGAGGACCTGGAGGCCAGCGGTTTCAAGGGCCATTTGATGATCGCCACTTCGTACGGTGGCACCTGGCCAGTCAAAGAAATGATCGACCGCCCGATCTACTCCATTGGCTCAGGGCCTTCCCTCGCCCCAGTTGCGGCAAGGGCCTACGGGCGTGCCGAAGAAAATCTGAGCGGACGGGACCTTCTTGTGTGTGACACAGGGGGCACTACCTTTGACGTCGGCGTCGTCATAGGGGGTGACATCTCGTACACCAATGAAACATGGCTGGGTGGACGCTGGATCGGTGACATTACCGGGACCAGGTCCGTGGACGTAACCAGCATTGGATCCGGTGGAGGAAGCCTTATCTGGATTGATCCAGGCGGGCTCCTTCGCGTCGGACCACACAGCGCCGGCTCCGTGCCCGGTCCGGCATGCTACGGGCGGGGCGGTGAACGCCCCACGATTACAGATGCCTGCCTGATTCTCGGCTATCTGGATCCCGACTACTTCCTCGGTGGGAAAATGCCGCTCTCAGTCGAAAAGGCACGGACGGCTATCGACGAGCATCTAGCCAAACCATTGGGGATGACCGTCGAGAAGGCTGCGTGGTCCGCTCTCGTGGTGGCATGCGCCGATATCGTGGGCGCTATCCGAGAGACAACGATCGCGCGGGGAATCGACCCCCGCGAAGTCCTCATGGTGGCAGGAGGCGGAGCATCCGGTCTGAATATCGGTCGCATCGCATCAGAGCTGGGCTGCAGTGAAGTTCTGCTTCCCCGCACAGCCGGTGCCCTTAGCGCCAGTGGCGGTGTGCACTCAGACATCGTTTCCGAGTTCCCCGTCAGTGGCTTCGCTGATACCGGTGCCTTTGATTTCGATCAGGTACGCGAATGGATTAGCGAAAGTAAACGGCGAGGACAGGTGTTCCTGGACTCGCTCGGGGATGTCCCAACCATTGAGCGTTCCCTGGCCGTCTCGGTTGAGGCGCGCTACCGGCTACAGGCCTGGGAACTCGATGTCCCACTGACCAACTCCGATTTCGCAACAGAAGACGACCTGCGTGCACTCGAAGAAGCCTTCCACGCTGTTCATAAGAAAGTCTTTGCTGTGACGGAACCAGGACAGCACCTGGAGTGCCTGGTTTGGAAAACCCGCGCCATCGCGACCATGGCCAAGCCAGCAATTGATGCCGGAATTCGGCCAGCAGGCACCCTGCATGCCGAACGAGTAGGTGAAGCCTACTTTGACGACCTCCTGCATGAAACACCGTATTACAACGGGCCAACGCTCCCGGTGGGGGCCGAGATCCGAGGGCCCGCCGTTGTTCGTGAACCCACGACCACGATCGTCGTGTACCCCGAACACACCTTGAAAGTCACCGACAAGGGCAACTATCTACTTACACAGAACGCCGCACTGCCAGGCGACGAAGAAAGGACCCAATGATGTCCAAAGTTGACCCCGTGCTGTTGTCAGTGCTTGCCAACCGTTTTGACACCATTGTCCGAGAGATGGAAAACACTCTCCTACGATCAGGACGTTCTGCTATTCTCGCGCTGGCCCGTGATTTCTCATGTTCCATCGTGACAGCGGACAACAGGCTCCTGGCCTCCGCAGAGGGACTTCCGGTGCATGTAATCGGGACCGAGTTCATCACCGAGGCGATGCAAACCCTTCATCCGGACCTAAAACAGGGTGATGCCTTCCTTCACAACGACCCCTACATGGGCAATACTCACGCGGCAGACCACACCATCCTGGTACCTGTATTCGTTGGCGGCCGCCACCTCTTTACTGCCGCTGCAAAAGCGCATCAAGCTGACACAGGCAATTCGCGCCCGTCAACCTACATGCCCTTCGCCCGCGACGTGTACGAAGAAGGAAGCCTCATCTTCAGTGCTGTCAAGATTCAAAGCGACTTCGAGGACGTAAACGACGTTATCCGCATGTGCCGGAGCCGTATCCGCGTTCCGGACCAATGGTATGGGGACTACCTTGCCATGGTCGGCGCAGCTCGAATCGGTGAACGACGAATCGAAGAGCTCTGCGCCAAATACGGAACTGAAACCGTGCAGCAGTTTGTGGAAGAGTACTTCGACTACTCCGAACGCCGCATGGAACACGTCATCGCCCAACTGCCGGCTGGAACATACACCGGGGAAGGGGCACACGACCCCTTCGAAGCTGTTCCCGACGGCATCCCGATCCGCGTGTCCATCACCATCGACCCTGTCAAAAAGACCGTCGATTTGGACCTGCGGGACAACATCGACTGCGTCGACGCAGGCGTCAACGAATCCCGTACATGCTCGATCAACAACGTCATGACCGGCTTCTTCAACAGCGTTGACCCTGACATTCCGCATAACGCAGGATCATTCCGCCGAATAAACGTTCATCTTCGCGAGAATTGCGTCGTGGGAATCCCCAGATTTCCCCACTCCACCTCAGTGGCCACAACCAACGTCGGAGAACGCCTGGTTGTTACTACCCAGCGAACCATGGCCGACGCACTGGAAGGTTATGGCCAGGCGGAAGGCGCCTGCGGAATTGGGCCCGGCTTAGGTGTCATATCCGGCCGCAACCCAGAGCGGGCAGACGAACCTTATATCAACCAGATTTTCCTTGGTTCACAGGGTGGACCAGCCGGCCCGACCCTGGACGGATGGCTCACGTACGGAACCTCCGTAACCAATGGCCTGATGTTCCGTGACAGCGTTGAAATCGATGAGCAAAAGTTCCCCATGCGGGTGCATGAGGTTCGACTGCGACAGGACTCCGAAGGCGCTGGTAGGCGCCGTGGCGCTCCTGGGTCACGTGTAGTTTTCGGGCCCCGGATTGCAACTATGGAGACACTCTACGTCTCGGACGGCTATCACAACCCGCCACGCGGAACCCGCGGCGGGATGTCGGGAGCGCCTTCCCTGGCTTTTCGCTCCGACGAACCAGGAGGAGAGGAAGTACAGGTCGATTCGATAGGATCCGTGGAACTGCACCCCAACCAGGTGCTCATCCACGAACTCAGCGGAGGCGGAGGCTACGGCTCACCTCTGGAACGCGAAACCGAACGTGTCCTCGACGACGTCCTTGAAGGATGGATCAGCGCCGAGAGGGCGTACGAGGTGTACGGCGTCGTGCTGGTGCCTGGAGTAAACGAGAAATACTCCGTCGATCTAACCGCTACGGAAGAAAGGCGCGCCGGGGTCGTCGTAGCTACGAGTTGACCGCGGTTCGCCAATCCAATTAGGAGCTGGAGCTGTAAGGAACACCGCTCAGTCTCTGCAGGAAGAGACGGCGGAACCATCTGTTCTGGAAGTGCGTAAGGGGTGGCCGTCCCGTGAGTGGCTCACGGCCACCCCTTACAGGGCGTCATAGCGGTCGCGCCGGTTCTTCCTTCCCTGCGCTGGTCGCATCTGGAAAGACAATCAACTGCGGTCCGCCACAGAAGTAAGGTCTCATCATCGAAGCCTCAGACATCACATTCCGTAATCGAAAGTGGGTGCGGCCAGAAGACTTGAACGCGAACGGCACCCTGTTCGGAGGGAGCCTCCTCAAGTGGATTGATGAGGAAGCAGCAATCTATGCCATCCTCCAACTCGGCAATGGCCGTGCGGTCACGAAGTACATTTCGGAAATCAACTTTGTCAGCTCTGCCCTGCAAGGGGACCTAATCGAGATGGGCTTGACTGCTACCGCGTTCGGCCGAACTTCACTGACGATGCGAGCGGAAGTGCGAAATATGATCACCCGGCGATGCATCCTCACTATCGAGGAGATCGTATTCGTTAATCTAAACAGCGAGGGCAAGCCCGAGCCACACGGCTATAACGAAATCACCTACGCCAGGGACCGGATTCCCACGCATCGTCTCACAGAAACGCAGCGGGACTAGGAGAACAAACGCAAGCCCCTTGGTGCGGTTTCCATCGGGCCATCTCGCCGTTACATCCCAGCCTTTGCTACGGAACCGCTACCCCTGGTTCCTGTCGCCCCATTACTGAGGTCCGTCCGGGCCCAGGATTCCCTATGCCGTGCGCTCACGGCTAGCCCCAGGAGACAACGACGTGTCCATTGACGTAATCGCACCGATCGATAATTCAGCAGCCACCGCCCTGACCGAAGCCGAGATCTTCGATGCCCACCAGGGCGGCAAGCTCTCGGTGACCAGCACGGTCCCGCTGTCCAATAAGCGCGATCTGTCCATCGCCTACACCCCCGGTGTAGCCGAGGTCAGCCGCGCCATCCACAACAACCCTGAACTTGCCAAGACCCTCACCTGGGCGCAGCGCTTGGTGGTTGTGGTCAGCGACGGTACCGCGGTGCTGGGTCTGGGCAACATCGGCGCCGCCGCCTCACTGCCCGTGATGGAAGGCAAGTCCGCCCTGTTCAAGACCTTCGGCGAGCTGGATTCCATTCCCCTGGTCCTGAACACCACGGACGTTGATGAGATCGTGGAAACCCTGGTCCGTCTTCGCCCCACCTTCGGCGCCGTCAACCTCGAGGACATCTCGGCCCCCCGTTGCTTCGAGCTGGAAGAGAAGCTGATCGAGGCACTGGACTGCCCGGTCATGCACGATGACCAGCACGGCACGGCCGTGGTGGCCCTCGCCGCCCTGACGAACGCCGCCAAGGTCACCGGCCGCGAACTCGCAGGCCTCCGCGTGGTGGTTTCCGGCGCCGGAGCCGCAGGCATCGCCGTCGCCGAAATCCTGCTCGCCGCCGGCATCACGGATGTGGTCCTGCTCGACTCCAAGGGCGTCATCAACCGGGAGCGGGCCGACATCGCCGCGGACCCGCAGAGCAAGAAGTCCCAGATGGCGCAGCGCAGCAACCCCCGCAGTGTCACGGGCGGTCCCGGCGAGGCGCTGCTCGGTGCTGACGTGTTCATCGGGGTTTCCTCCTCGAAGCTGGACGAGGCACACCTGAAGCTGATGAACGCCGACTCGATCGTGTTCGCCCTCTCCAACCCGGACCCAGAAGTTTTGCCCGAGGTGGCCGCCAAGTACGCCGCCGTGGTGGCCACCGGCCGCAGCGACTTCCCCAACCAGATCAACAACGTCCTGGCCTTCCCCGGAATCTTCCGCGGCGCGCTGGACGCCGGCGCCCGCCGGATCACGCCCGCCATGAAGCTGGCCGCGGCACGGGCCATCGCCGAACTGGCGGAAGCTGACCTCTCGGTGGACTACATCGTGCCCAGCCCGCTGGATCCGCGCGTTGCCCCGGCCGTGACGGCCGCCGTCGCCGCCGCCGTGGAAACGGCGTAGAGGACCTCCTTACTCATAGGTGCCAGCCCTTCGCGAGACCGGCGTATCGTTCGGCCAGCTCGGCGTCCAATGCTGGCGCCGGGATTTTGTTCCATATTTCCTGCTATATCCGGTTCGCAGGGACCTCTGCCGGTGCCGATGGTAGGGCGTGGGCCACGAGCAGCAGTTGCGTGGCCCCAGGCGTTGATCTGCACTTAGCGGCGCAGGTCGTGGTTCGCCTTGCATGTCGTGGATCTCTCTTGTGACGTTGAGCAGTTGCCACAGCACGAATGCTTGGGTGGGGTTCCTGATCCCGTTGGGACGGTCATCAGCAGCAGGGAAGCTACACGGGCGGCCGGACGGCGTCTCGGCGTGGACGAAAAGCTCCGTTCCGGCTTCAATGGCCTAGCCTCGGGAAGCAGGTGACTAATTAGCTGCGTCCCAATGCGAGGAGCTGCGGGATATCGAGTCCATTCGGGGACGTGTCCTGACCACAGCCGCTGACCCTGCAAGCCAGTGATAACGGCCGCATCATTGACGACTTCGGCGAATCCGTACCCGGTGGTGCCCAACCGGTACTTTGAGGGGACGCAAAGGGAGGTGCCATCGCCGACCTGGCGGAGCACCCATTTCAAGTGCTTGTTTCAACACGGCTCGCTGCCAGTGGTTCGACGGTGGACCGGAGCTTGGTCTGCATGCTGAATTTGCGTACTGGGCTGTCGGGCGCTCTGCCACTACAAGGCGCCGCGCTGTAAGTTTGCACTAGCTTAAGGTCATCAGAGTCGAAATACTGAGAATGTGAAAGTGCGATCAGATCGTACCGCTGAGCAACTTCAGGGGTGGTTGCGGGCACTTGCCCGTGTTGGTTCAGCGGTCAACCGGGGCATTTCACTGGATGAGCTACTGAACATGGTCGCCAAAACCGCTTGCGACTTGATGGACTACGACTTCAGCTCGGTGACGCTCCCGGATGAACGCTCAGACGTTCTGGTGATAGAGGGCTCGTATGGTCTGTCGGACGATTACATCCGGGACGTCAACGCGACGCACCCGGTCCGTCTGCACGGCGCATCCCCGCCACCACCCTCAAGTCAGGCGTTTAACTTGGGCATCCCCGTTCAAATTGAAGACACAGGGACGAATCCGTCCTATGGACCCTGGGCTGGTGTGGGAAAGAATCAGGGCGTTTCTTCGATGATTGCCGTCCCGTTGAACTCAGCCAGCGAGACACTAGGGACGCTCAACTGTTACACGCGTTTCTCTCATCATTTCACTAAGGACGAAGAGTCGCTCTTAACAGTTTTGGCGGATCAAGCCGCCATCGCTATCACTACGGCTCGCCTGCGGGCCGAGCAGACCACTGCCATTGCCAGCCTGAATTCCCTGAACGAGACCCTCGAGGAACAGTACGAACTGCAGCGCCAAGTTGCCCAGGTCCACGACCGCCTCACTTCACTGGCGCTTGACGGCGGCGGAATAGACGAGGTCGGAGCCGCGCTTGCGGAGCTCCTCGAACGAACCGTCATCGTTCGCCATGGGAACGTCACTTTGATCTGCGGTTCGGCGTTCAGCACGGCCGACCTAGTCGAAGTGCTGGCGGAAGAAGCCAGCCGTCAGAACCGTAGTGTTTCACATCGTGAGGTTCGAAACCGGGGCCTCTCCGATATTGTGTTCTCCTCGGCCGCCGGGAAGTCTGTTACTGCTGTCCAAGCTCCTGTCGTGATCAAGGAAGAAGTTGTGGCTTGGATTTGGACGACCGGCAGCGTGGCTGAGTTGGCCCCCGTGAATCTCAGAGCAATGGAGCATGCGGCTACAGTCATGGCGCTGGAACTACTCAGCGCTCGAACCTCCATCGAAGCTGCTTGGCGACATTCAGGAGAAATCCTTTCTGGGCTCCTGAGCGGCCTCGGCAGGGAGTCATCCTCACTCGCCGCAGAAGCAGTAAATCTAGGACATGACTTGTCACAGCCCCATGCCGTAATCGTGACCCGGGACGATTCGATGCACGACAATGCGCTCCAGTATGGGCTCTTTGACGCCCTTGAGCAGTTGACTGGGGAGCCTCACCCTCAGCCCCTCGTTGGGATGCACCTAGACTACATCGTAGTGCTATGGCCCGTGGGTAAGGCTCCCTTGGAGTCCGCACGCCATGTATCTGACGAGATCCGTCGAACTCTTGCTCGAGGTGTAGCCGATCCGAACGCAACGTTTTCGGTCATCGCAGGCCCGGTAACGGATCCAGGTGGGTATCCCGAAGCCTTCTCGATCGCGCGAGGTGCCGCCGAGCTCGCCCGCCTCAGAGGAATGGCCGGACGAACCCTTTTACTAGCAGATTTGGGGATAGCCGGGCTACTCCTTCAAGTGCCGGATTCTTCTAAACTTCGCTCCTACTGTGAGGAAGTTTTGGGACCCCTGCGTCAGCACGACACATCCCAGGGCACGAGGCTTATCCAAACCCTTTCAGCGCTGGTGCGGAACAACCTCGACGCCCGAGCGACCGCTGATCAATTGCTCGTACACCGAGATACCATCGTCCAGCGGCGCCGGCTCATTGAAGAACTGCTTGGTCTTGAACTCACCAACGTAGCGGCTTTGACACAAGTTGCCACAGCGCTTGAGCTCGAGGACATTATCGCGGCAAGGCGGAAGTAGCAGGACTCGTGCCACCCACATTTCCTTCGAGGGCCTTGGCCTTCTGGCACTTGGCCGCGTCAGCTATGGGCCGTATATTCGCACGGATTGATCTGGCCCCTAGCTAGTCAAGGCTGGTTACCGAATCGACGTCGAGGCAGCCACTGAACCCCGCGCGTCGGACGTCGCCCACCAGGCCCACCCGCAATGACCTTCGGAGACACTGACACTGAGAGACCCGTTGGTCATTCCCTCAAGCCGTCATGTTCAATTCGTGTAGATCAGAGTTCGTGGGTCAGGTTTTAGTCCTTCCCAGCGACTGCGTACCCAGGCGTCTTCGGGGTGGTCGCTGACCCGCCAGTCTCGGCCCGTGGGTCCTGCCATGACGTTGAGGTAGTAAAGGTCCGTCTCCGGAGGCGCGGTTACGGGTCCGTGCCACCCATGCGGTATCAACACCGTGTCGCCGGAGCGGACTTCTTCTGTGATATCGATATGTCCAGCTTCCGATGATGACACCCGGATAAGGCCGTATCCGGGGCCGGAGGGCGTCGGTGCCGCCTCGAAGTAATAAGTCTCCTCAAGAACGGACTCAGTTTCCGATGCAGTGTCGTGTTTATGACGCGGGACGCCTGACCAGTTTCCCCCAGGGTTTATGACCTCGACAGCGATGAGACGATCCGCGGAGAGGACCGAGGCGTTCCCGAAGTCCTGAACGCGACGCGTCCACTGGCCAGCACCGCGCACGAACACTGGGACGTCTTCGGCAGCGATGAATTGGACGGGGTGGCGGGTGCTCGCCTTTGCAGAAGGGAGAGCGAAACGCCCGCCCAGAGCACTCGTGATTGTGAATTGCGTATCGCGCGGGAGATAAAGCACATCCGTCGGTCCTGCGAAAACCCCGGGCCGCCCGCGGAGTTCGTGCGTCCCCCCGTCAACTGAAACTGTGAAAGCTCCTTCAAGGGGAAGCACGATGCTTTCGTACTCTCCGGTGCCGAGGCTCAGCGCCTCTCCCGGGGGAATTTGCGCCACCCGTAGCGCCGAATAATCCCAGCCCGCGCGTTCTGCCGAGATATTGATATCCCAGGTATCGTCCGCTGTCGAACCAGCGGGAAGAAAATGAGTGGTCGTCACGAGGCGCTCCGTGAGGTGTTGGCAATGGCTTCAGAAACCGCCGACGCCATAGCGTCTACGGCAAAGCGGCACACGTGGACGAACTCATCCGGCGGCGCGGCCACAAGTCTTGTGTTGGGAGGCATTCGTGTAGGGCTCCATTCGTCTTGAACGTGGTGCTGCGGCAGTCAGACTGTTGGGCCTCGCGGCGTACACGTACGACGACAGTCCACACCGCTGTCAATTTATCAGCAGCACCCAGCAGTTGGCTTTTAAGTCATCTCATGCGATGGCTTGAACCACGCGCCGAAAGTAAGGCGCAGCCCCTTTTGCGAGCTCGTCACGGGGCATCGTTCGGCGCGAACGTGTAACGCGCAGCCTCTTTGGCCGGCACTCCCCGCCTATTTACAACTGGGAGCAGGACGTGCTTATGCGGGACGAGTTGGTTTGCCCCGGAGTAGCGCTTTTGCGCCATGGGGCCCTCAGCGACGAAGTCCGCTGAAAATTCCTGGAGGACATCGGCGCCTGGGCCGGGTGTAGACCGGGCTGCGTCGACCCTGTCCCGGTTGCCCCGAGTGTCTTCCATTAATCTCATTGAATGGTCATTGTGGTACTTGTAAACTTTTGCTACTCCTACTGCTAATGAGGTTCTTACCGTGGCATCGAGCGTAAAAGACCGAGTGTTTAGGGCTGCGGAGATGATCAGCTTTGAGTGCACTCCTACCGTTTCAATGGTGCAGGCTGCAGCGGCTGTAAGTAGGGCAGAGGCTGACCGGTACCTGAAGGAATGGGGGGAGGAGCAAGAAACCGCCGGAGGACAGGAGGCTGCGACCCCTGCGGTGCTGCTGTTAGAGGCTGCGCGCCTCCCCGGCGTTTCCGGCCTGCAAGATTCCGCACTGGCCGACGAACGACAGGCCCCCGCCGGCACTGTATGGCGACAGGAGAACAGGGACCTTGCCGAAAATATTTCTGTGCTTGTGGCTGGTCTGAACAAAATAAACGCGGAGAATGAAACAGCGGTCGCAGTATTGGCTGCCCAAATCAACCGACTGGAAAGCCAGAATGCGGCGGCCAAAAAGCAGCTCGAGCAGGCACGAACTGCAGAACAAAACGCCCTAAAGGAAGCAGCGGAGATCGGCACAGAGTTGGCCGCCACGGCAGCACGCGCAGAAACCCTTCAGAGGGCATACGATGCACTGCTTGATCGTATCGGTAGGAAAAGCTAACACCGGAACGGGTCGGTGGAACTACTCAACCCGACGTTAGACCGCCGATAAGGGACCTTCCGTCAAGCTGTGGCCACGTCGGCTATGGCACAACGACGGCCCCGGTAGGGGAGGGGCTCACTCCAGCTTGGCGTGCCGCAGGTACTGGTAAACCGTTTTCCTGCTGGTCCCGTAGTCGCGGGCAAGGAGGGCTTTCGGAACTCCGTTGCCGGCGCGTTGGACCAGTTCGGCCGCCCGGTCCGGGGTGAGGGTCTTTTTCCTTCCTTTGTAAGCGCCGCGCTGCTTGGCCAGGGCGATGACCGGCGTCCCGTTCACTGGCCGTACCGGCTTGCCGCCTGGGCGGGCGGGGGGCTTGTGTGTTGTACAGTAGCTGGTCCGTTCAACCGCCGTGAAAGAGACTCAGCGCCCGGGCTACCCGCGCCTCTTGAAATGGCGCTTTGACGGGCCACCCGTCTAGTGAAAACGCCGATGACCAGCCTTTGGCCATGCTCATTCCTGGCGCTGTGTCCGGCCGCTTCTTACCAAACGCCGGGAGCGTTAGCTGCGAACGGGTCGAAGGCTGTGGAGTTGGGAGATGATGGCATCCGCGGTCTCCTGGATTCCTTCGTTCGTTGACACTGTCAGTCCTGCTTCGTCGGCTTCAAGGGGTTGGAGTGTTTCCAGTTGGGAGTTGAGGAGGGAAGGGGGCATGAAGTGTCCGGGACGCTGTGCCACGCGGTTTTGCAGAAGGGGAAGTGCGACGTTGAGTTGGACGAACGCTGCCGAGGGTGCTTTGGCCCTGATCGCGTCCCGGTAGGCGCGTTTCAGCGCCGAGCAGGCCACCACGATTCCATCGGTGTGGTCTGAGGCCAGTTCGGAGCCGACGAGTTCGAGCCAGGGCCAGCGGTCCTCGTCTGTGAGCGGGGTCCCTGCTGCCATTTTCGCGACGTTGGCTGGTGGGTGCAGTGAGTCGGAGTCGACGAAGGTCGCGCCCAGGCGTTGTGCAAGCGCGGCTCCCACGGTTGATTTTCCTGCCCCGCACACGCCCATGACGACGAGGACGGGTTTCATCAGAGTGCTCCCTGCTGCGTTGTTCCGGCGGGGATCGGTGAGAGTCGGGTGACCTCGACGGGTCCCTGCAGGAGGCCTTCGAGTGAGGCGTTGAGGCGTTTGACGGGCTCTCCTGCGCCGTGGGCGTCGAGGAGTTCGGCGGTTTCCCACTTTTCGATCATGATGATCTGGCCGTTGGGTGCCTCATGGATGGCGTAGAGCTCGCATCCGGGCTCCTCGTGCACTTCGGCGATGGCGGGGGAGAGGGCGGAGGAAACCTGGTTGAACGCCCCGTCCTTTGGCGTGAATACGGCGGTAACAATAACGGTCATGATGGTTGTCCTTTATCGGGTAGGGGAGAGCAGCAGTGGTGAGCAGCTGCTGCGTGGGACGAAGTCGGCGGTGATTTCGATCGTGCGGGGGCCGGCGGGGAGTTTGCCCTGCATCCGTCCCAGCACCAGTTCCAGGGAGTGCACTGCGAGCATGTCGATGGGCTGGCGTATCACGCTCAGGGGTGGGCTTGTCAGTTCCGTCCAGGGGTTGTCGTCAAAGACGATGACCGAGAGTTCGTCTGGAATGCTTGTGCCCATCTGCACGAGGCGTCGAACTGAGCTCTGGACCTGCGCGGTGTTGGCCACGATGAGGCCCGTGGGGCGGTCGGGGAGGGCGAGAAGGGATCCGACGGCGTCACCTCCGCCGTCGCCGCGGAAGGGTACGTCGCGGATCAGTTGGGGGTCCACGCTTATCGAGTAGTTTTCGTGGGCGCTCTGGTAGCCCTGGATCCTTGACCGGCCCGTCGAGGTGCTGACGGGGCCGGAAATGAGGCCGATCCGCTTGTGTCCGAGGCCAAGCAGGTGTTCGGTGGCTCGCCGGGCCGAGTCAACATTTTCAATGCTTACGACGTCGACGCCTGAGAGTTCCGGGATGGTGCGGTCAACGAAGACCACGTTCACGCCCAAGGACTGCAGGCGTGCCCACTTTTCAACGTTCGCCCCGGTGGGCGTGGCGATGACTCCTCCCACGGAGCGGTCCAGAAGGGTGTCGAGGGAGTCCGCCTCGAGGTGCGGGTCCTCCTGAGTGGTCATGACCACCACCTGCACGCCGTGGCCGCGGGCTTCCCAGACGATGCGGTCCGCGAGCTGTGCGAAGAAGGGGTTGGTCAGGTCGGCGACCACCAGCCCGACCGTGGGGGCGTGGCCAACGCTCAGTTCGCGGGCGGCGGCCCGGGGCCGGTAGCCAAGTTCGTCGATCACCCTCAAAACCATCTCGCGTTTGGCCGGCGCTACCGGACCTGACTCGGGGTTCAGGACGCGGGACACGACAGAGACTGAAACTCCCGCTGTCGCCGCGACGTCGCGGATAGTGGGTGCTTTCTTCACTGCTCCTCCTCCTTGTGGTCCTGTGCTGGTGGTTGGTCGCCTCAAGCTAATCATCGGCCCTTGGGGCCGTGGCCCGGAAACCGAAGACTGCGTTTCGATGTGACTGTTGACACAGCCTAACACCAACTGGTACAAATGTGGAACCGGTTCCACTCCGGTCATAAGTTTCCAGTTTGCGACGACGAAGTTGCTCCACCCCTTCGGGGGAGGGTCCTTCTCGATCCGGAACGTCAATCAGAGAGATCCCCATGAACCTCCATAAACTTCTTAGCGACCGCGAGCAGGAAGGCCGCCCCGTTCGCGTCGGACTCATCGGAGCCGGCCGCTACGGCACCATGTACCTGGCCCAGGCAAACAACATTCCCGGGATCCATGTGGTTGCGATCGCTGACATCAACGTCAAACGCGCTGAAGGGGCATTCGACCTCGTCGGCTGGCCCAAGGACCAGATCGCGCCGGACGTTGCCTCGGCCCTGAGGGACCGCACCACGGCCATTATTGCCAACGCCGACGAGCTCTTTGACGTCGACATTGACGTCATCGTCGAAGCGACGGGCAACCCGATCGTCGGGGTGAAGCACGCACTGCGCGCCATTGAGACGAAGAAGCACATCATCATGGTCACGGTCGAGGCAGACGCCCTGGCCGGACCTGCCCTTGCCAAGCGCGCGGAAGCCGCCGGCGTCGTCTACTCGATGGCGTACGGTGACCAGCCGGCCCTGATCATGGAGCTTGTCGACTGGGCCCGGACCAGCGGCTTCGATGTTGTCTGTGCCGGCAAGGGCGCAAAATTCCTTGAGCACTATCACGAGATGAACCCGGACAACGTCTGGGAGAACTGGGAGTTCTCCAAAGAACTGACCGACTCCGGGCAGCTGAACCCCTACATGCACACCTCCTTCCGTGACGGCACCAAGGCCTCCATTGAGATGGCCGCCGTTGCCAACGGCGCCGGACTGGTGCCTTCTGACACGGGGCTGACGTTCACGCCGGGCGACGTCGAGCAGATCGCCACCATCTGCCGTCCTGCAGAGGTCGGGGGAGTCCTCGCCAACGGGGGCAGCGTCGAGGTCATGTCCAGCGTCGAGCGCGACGGCACCTGGATCCCTCATAACACGCAGGAAGGCGTGTTCGTGGTCGTCAAGGCCACGAACGACTACGTCTCGGGCTGCTTCACCGAGTACCCGTGGCACCCGGACCCCACTGGCAAGTACGCGGCGCTGTACCGCCCATACCACTACGTGGGCCTGGAGCTGAACGTGTCCATCGCCAACGCGGCCCTCCGCGGGATCGCGACGGGTTCGCCCATCGGGTTCTTCGGCGATGTTGTGGCCACGGCGAAGAAGGACCTCAAAGCCGGTGAGTTCCTCGACGGCGAAGGCGGGTACACCGTCTGGGGCCAGCTGGTTTCGGCCAAGCACTCCGTCGCTACCGGCGCCCTCCCGGTGGCTTTGGCCCACCACGTGGAACTGCGCAACGACATCGCCAAGGGCGGGATCGTCGGATGGGACGACGTCATCATGGACGATTCCCTGGCCCAGGCACTGGAGCTCCGCCGGGAAACCGAGGCGCTCGTCTCCCAGCCCGCGGTTACCGTCTGATCCACCCCCGCACCACACCGGGCCCGGCCATGAACAGCAGCTGATCTCGTTCACGCCTCCGGACAAACTCCTTCCAACGAAGAAAGGCATCACATGAACACCACGACCCGCGCCCTTACCGGAGTGCTGGCCTGCACCCTCGCAGCCACAGTCCTCGCCGGATGCGCCTCATCGGCCGCCCCCGGCGGGACCGGTGCTCCGCCAGCCAAGATCCAGCTCTCCATCCCTGACCCGCTCACGTCCTCGGTCGGCGTTTCGGCCCAGCACTTCGCCGACCAGGTCAAAAAAACCTCCAACGGATCCGTCACCGTCACCGTTGTTCCCAACGGAACGAGCTTCAGCGGAGACCAGAACGCGGCGGTGACCCGCCTGCAGGGCGGTTCGCTGGACGCCCTCATCCTCTCGACGTCCGTTTACGCCGCCGTCGTGCCGGAAATGAACGCCATCAGCATCCCTTACCTCTTCAAGGACACCACCGAGGAGGCCGCCTTCCTCACGGGCGAGCCCGGCAAAGCACTGAAAGACAAACTGGCCGAGAAGGACACCGTAGCCCTCAGCTTCCTCACCCGGACCGGCCGCGAGATCACGAACTCCGTCCGCCCGATCGAGCAGCCCGCGGACCTGAAAGGCTTGAAGATCCGGGTCCCGGGCAACCCGCTGTGGACTGACTACTTCAGCAAGCTCGGCGCCAGCCCCACCACCATGGCCTTCTCCGAGGTCTTCACCGGCCTGCAGACCGGAACGATCGACGGGCAGGAAAACCCCATCGAAGTACCATGGACCAACAAGTTCTCCGAAGTCCAGAAGTACGTCTCGCTGACCAACCACATCAACGACGCCTGGGTCATGGCCCTGTCCTCCAAAAAGTGGGACACACTCACCGAGGACCAGAAGAAGGCCCTCACCGAAGCCTCCGAAGAGACCGCCACCTTCAAGACCGGATACGACGCTGAGCAGTCCAAGAAGCAGCTCGACGAGCTGAAAGCCAAGGGCATGAAGGCCAACGAGGTCAGCGCCTCGGGCCTCAAGGAATTCAAGGCCGCCTCTGAGAGCCTCTATCCGACGTTCTCCACCCTGATCGGCAAAGAGTTCTTCGATAAGGCCATCGCCTTCACCGCCAGCAAGTAGCCCTAAAGGCCCGGGGAGCCAAGCTCCCCGGGCCAGTCCAAAACATCCCCGCTCTCAATGTCGACAGTCTGGAAACCACATGAAACACATCATCACCCCCGAGGAGATTGAGGAGGTCATCCCCTCAGACGCCGAAGAGATCCTGCACCATGGCCACGTCCCCCCGCGCTGGAGCGGTGCTGTCTGGTTCGACAAAGCCCTCGAATGGATCGTGGGCGCGGCGATCATCGCCGAGCTCCTCGTCATCCTGCTCAACATCATGGTCCGGGTCATTACCGGTGACTCGGTCCTCTGGACCCAGGAAGCATCCGAAATCGCGCTGCTGACCATCGCCTTCATCGGCGGTGCGATCGCCTACCCCAAGGGCGCGCACATGTCCGTCCAGGCCCTCATCATGCGGCTCCCTGTGACCTGGAAGCCCTACCTGGCCGCCCTCGTCGACTGCCTCGTCCTGGTCATGAGCGCCGGTACCTTCGCGCTCTTTGTCCCCACCCTGGTCCAGCAAATCGAGGAAAAGACACCGATCCTGCAGCTGCCCGTTTTCTGGGTCTCGCTGCCCTTCTCGATCGGCATGCTCCTGATCGCCTGGTTCGCCACCCTCAAACTGTGGCGCCAGGAACGCCGTCCCGTACTCACCGCGCTGGGCATGACCGCAGTCCTGTTCGTGATCGTCCTCCTGGCCCAGCCGCTCTTCTACTACGCCTCCCCGAACGTTCTCCTGGCAGTGGTCCTCGCAATCCTGTTCATCCTGCTGTTCCTGGGCCTGCCCATCGCCTTCGTTCTCGCCCTGGCCTCCGGGATCTACCTTTTCCTCGGCGGAATTTCAGACGTCAGCGCCATCCCGATCGGCATGGCCTCCGGCGCCAAAGGCTTCGTCCTTTTGGCCATCCCGTTCTTCATCCTCGCCGGAACGGTCATGAACTCCGCAGGCCTGACCCTTCCCCTCGCCAGGCTCGTCGATGCACTCATCGGACACCTCCGCGGCGGACTCCTGCAGGTCGTTGTGGTCACGATGTACATCTTCTCGGGCATCTCCGGCTCAAAAGTCGCAGACGTCGCGGCGGTCGGCACCACCATGCGCGGCATGCTCGAAGAACGTAAATACCCCCGCGGAGAAGTCGTCGCCGTCCTCTCTGCCTCCGCCATCATGGGCGAAACAATCCCCCCGAGCATCGTGCTGCTCATCCTCGGCTCCATCACCACCATTTCCACCACCACCCTGTTCCTCGCCGGTTTCGTTCCGGCCGCGTTCCTGGCCCTCGTGGTCATGGCACTCGTCTTCCTCCGCGCACGCAAACAGGGCGGCATCGCCAGCCCCAAGGCCACCTGGAAGGCCCGCGGAACAGCAACCTTCTTTGCCATCCCCACACTGCTGCTCCCCGTCGGCATGGTCGTTGGCATCCTCAGCGGATTCGCCACCCCCACCGAAGTATCATCGGTCGCCGTCGCGTACGCCTTCATCCTCGCCGCCGCCTACCGGCGCGGAAGCAAGCGCCTGCTCGGTGACACTTTGCGGGAAACGACGACGACGGCGGGCATGGTGCTGTTCATCATCGCCGCAGCCTCCCCGCTGGCCCAGACCCTTGCCCTTGCCGGAGTCTCCCAGCAGATCCACGACCTGATGTCAGGACTCGGCGATTCGCCGCTGCTCTTTATGCTGTTCACCGTCGTGCTGCTGATCATCATGGGCCAGCTGCTCGAAGGCCTCCCTGCCGTTCTGATCTTCGCGCCGCTGCTCCTCCCGATTGCCATCGACTTCGGCGTCAACCCCGTGCAGTACGCCATGGTCCTCATCATCTCCATGGGCATCGGCTCGTTTGCACCGCCGGCTGGCGTCGGCTTCTACGTCGCCTGCGCCACCGCACACGAAACCGTGGAAAGAAGTCTCAAACACTTCTGGCCATACCTGATCGCCGTGTTCCTCGGGCTGCTCGTCCTCGCCGCCGTCCCATGGTTCAGTACCTTCCTGCCCGCCCTCGCCGGACTCATCCCCTTCTAAACCCCATGACGACGCCTACGCCGGGGCAGCCAACACTGCCCGGCACCCCTCGGTCCGTTGCCCTCCTGGGCACCGGACCGATGGGTGCCCCCATCGCACGAAACATCCTCCACCACGGCGTTCCACTCACCCTGTGGAACCGCACCCCGGAAAAGGCCCGCGCCATTGAAGGCGGCACCCCCGCCGCCTCCCCGGCCGACGCCGCACAGGACATCGTCCTCACAGTCCTGCCCGACCTGCCCCAACTTGAGGCGCTGCTGCACGGGGACGACGGGCTCCTGCACGGATGGAAAGCCGCCGGAATAGAGCACCCCATCCTCGTGATCCACGGGACCGTGTCACCGGTCGCTGTCGCACAGTTCGCTGACGACTGCCAACGCAACTGGGCAGTCACCGTCATCGACGCGCCCCTGAGCGGCGGGACCATAGGTGCCGAGGAAGGCCGGCTGAGCATCATGGTCGGCGGCCCCCGGGACGCGGTGGAACGCGTGACACCGGTCTTCGAGCTCTACAGCTCCACAGTGATGTGGTTCGGCGAAACCGGTGCCGGGTCAACCGTCAAAGCATGCAACCAGATCGTCGTCGCCGCCACCGTAACGGCTTTGGCCGAGGCAATGGCCCTCGCCGCCACAACAGGACTGGACCTGGAGAAAGTCCAGACCGTGCTGGCCGGCGGCCTGGCGAACTCCGAAATTCTCGCGCAAAAGGGAAGGCGCTGGATCGACCAGGACTTCGAAGGCGGCGGCTCAGGCAAAAACCAACTGAAGGACCTCAGGTTCATCACCGAAATTGCCGGGCACACAGGACTACAACTCCCGCTGGCGGCGTGCCTTCAAAACGCGTTCGAAGACATGGTCGCGGCAGGCGACGGCGACCTGGACCACACAGGGATCTACCGCACCATCCACACCCAACCACTTGCGGAACGCGCCACCAGTTATTTGGCCGGGCCGATCGTAGACCCCTAGCTGCTGACAATTGCATGAGCGTTTATCCATGAGCCGGGAGTAGTACTGCGAATGCTTTAGTTGCCTGTTGGAGGGGGTTGATGGTTCTTGAGGAAGATCCTAAAGTGCGCAATCTCAACCGCATACTCACCCAAGGGGCCGGCGGC
Source organism: Pseudarthrobacter xylosi (assembly GCF_055412765.1). NCBI lineage: Bacteria > Bacillati > Actinomycetota > Actinomycetes > Micrococcales > Micrococcaceae > Pseudarthrobacter > Pseudarthrobacter xylosi. Next base: position 37,857 of record NZ_JBVAYT010000009.1, read on the forward strand.
GGCTGGGGGAGGTGCACGTGGTCTCAGCCGTACACCTTCGCCGCCGGCCTCGCCGTCCACATTACGGCCGCGAGCTGAAGGGCACCCGGGTATCGGGTACCCAATTCCCACAAAGGCCTTACCTGCCGGGTAGACGGAAGCAGATGGCCTCCGTACCTCGTTGCTGCCAGGGTCACAAACGGCAAGGACCTGTTCCCGCTCCTTGATCTTCCGGGCACAGCAAAGGGCGCACCCAGTTCCCTGAGTGCGCCCATGGTTGCGGCCTAGTCAGTCCTTTTTGAAGGCGTCCTTGACCTTCTCGCCGGCCTGTTTCAGATCTGCTTTGGCCTGGTCGCCCTTGCCTTCAGCTTTCAGGCCTCGATCGCCTTTGGCTTCACCGGCAGCTTCCTTGCCCTTGCCGCCGGCCTTCTCGGCAGCGTTTTCAATCTTGTCGCCTAATCCCATGGTGTTTCTCCTCTGGTTGGCAGCCGTTCGCATTCGGCTACGAATATAACATTCGGCTACGAATATAATAAGCATGCTTAGGACATTTTTTTCAAGTCCCGCCTCCGGTATTTCGGCAACTCAAGAAGGCTGACTGGCGAGAAGTGACGTGGCTGCCGTGGGAGCCTGCATGAGATGCATGAAACCTCCAGTTTCCGCGCTGACTGCAACACATCAGCATGACTGCAGCGGTATTCGCTTGCGGTCCGCGCCAGCTTCTGACCTTCGAAAACGCCGGATTAGTCATGGAACGGGAGTTCTGGCAGCTACTCCTAAACCCGTGCGTAACCGGCCATATGTCGGCCTGTCCTCGCACGCTGGACTTGGCCCTCTTCATGGGTAACAGGCCCGCAGGCCGAAGCCGGCGCTCAGATGCGGACGGAAACTACTTCGCCCTGCGAAATGTTGATGATTGCTGATGAGGGCTGAAGTTGTAGCCGACGGGAACCGCAGCAGCTGACGCTGGGGGCAATGGCGGAGCCGGCACCCGTTTTGGCGTTTGGGTACCGGCTCCTGGTGGCCATTACCAGGTGGTTCATCGTGGATCTCTGTTTTACGGGTGCATGGCCCGTGGGTGACGGAGCGGTCGGGACTATTGTGTTGAGAACGTGCTGTTGAGGGCGTTGGTGATGTCGTCGATGAGGTCTTCTGGATCTTCCAGACCGATCGACAGGCGCAGGTGTCCGTACCTGAGGAATGGCTCCGGGTAGGTTTCGCTGCCGCCGCGGCTCTCTGGACCGGCGTGAACGATTAGGGTTTCGTCGTGGCCCAGCGACACGGCTGAGGTGATCACGCGGAGGTTGTTCACGAAGCGGTTCTGCGCATCTGAGTCGCCTTCCACCGCGAAGGCGAGCATGGCGCCGTAGCCGCGGTCCCCGAATTGCTTGCGGGCCAGTTCATGCTGGGGGTGCGAAGCGAGGCCCGGGTACGTTACGTAGGCAATTCTCGGATCCGTTGCGAGGGCAGCTGCTACTTTCTCGGCACTCTGGAAGTGCTGCTTCAAACGAAGGGGCAGGGTAACGGAGCCACGCATAATCATCCAGGCGTTGAACGGAGAGATGACGCCTCCGACGGGGACGATCGAGTCGAGCCTGATGCGATGGATGTGTTCCTGGCGGCCGATAACAACCCCGCCCATGGCATCGCCGTGGCCGTTAATGTACTTCGTGAGTGAGTGAATGACGAAGTCTGCGCCGTCTTCGAGCGGACGGTAGAACGGCGGCGGCGTGAATGTCCCATCAATGCTCAGCAATGCCCCGGCACCGTGGGCAATCTCTGCCAGGCTGGCTATATCGGCGACCTTGGTAGTGGGGTTCGCGATGGTCTCCGCGTGCACGAGCCGCGTGTTGGGTCGAATGGCGGCGCGGACGGCATCGAGATCTGCGACATCGACGAACGTCGCTTCGATTCCGTATTTCTGGGGCAGCAGCACGCTGAACAAGCGCCAGACCGCTTCATAGGTGACGTCAGAGACGACGATATGATCGCCGGATTTGAGCAGGGTAAAGAACATCCCATGGAGGGCCGCGACACCGGTGGCGAAAACAGCCGCTGCCTCGCCGCGTTCGAGTGCTGCCAGTTTCGTTTCCAGCGCCTGCTGGTTCGCGCCGGAGTTCCGCGTGTAAACGAGACCTCCGGCGTTTGACCAGTTCATCGTGGAGGGATCTTCTGGCAGCAGGTAGGAGTTCGCCATGATCAGGGGAGTGCGCAGTGCGCCGGTTCCCTGATCGATGTTGTTGCCTCCGTGGACGGCCCACGTGGATTCACGCACCGATTCCGGGAGGTGTTTATCAGGTTGACGCTTCATGTCTTTATATCTTTCTTTCCGGTGTGACTGCTATTGACCGATGGGTTGGCGAGGGGGCACGTGAGTAAGCAACGGCATTGTCATTGAGACCTCAAGGGAGAGAACAGCAAACTGTCTGCGGAAGTACTCCGTGATGTTCTCCAGCCGCGCCTGATCGGAAACTTGCAACCTGATCAGCACGGACTCGTTTGCGCTCAGCATTTCGGCCGTGACAATTTCAGGTATGGATTCCATGCTGCGCAGCAAATCCTGCCCGTTTCGTCGGGGATCCGGAATGATGGAGATCAACGCAAAGACCGGCCGTGTGGCAGCGTCAGGGTAGTTGCGCACAATGGTGTAGCCACCGATGTGTCCTGTCTGTTGAAGTCGTTCCATCCGTGCTTCGCATTCTTCCTGGCTGACTCCTGCCCGTGTAGCCAGGGCCTCGATGGGTAATCGTGAGTCATCCTCAAGAATGCGGAGGATCTCCTGATCCACCCGGTCAATCTCGTTCGGCATTATCGGCACCCCTTTTGGTCAGTCTTTGGAAGATGCGCGCGGACGTGCCAGTTCCGGCAGGACCGGGACAGCCCCGGTGTACCCCTCGCGTGCTTCCGCGATTTCCCGGACCCGGCGTCGCACCAGGAACCAGCCGATGACAAGGAGTACGCCGACGATCGGCAGGGAGGCTACGGTGTACGTCCCTACGGGGAAATCCATAGCCGTCAGGACGACGCAGGTTGCAAGGAAGATCAGCACGGCAATGCTGCTGTAGGGCGCCCATGGCATCCGGAATGAGGGGCGCTGCATCTTTCCTTGTTTGGACCATTGCCACAGCCTGAGCTGGCAAGCAACAATGGTGGCCCAGGAACACATCAGCAGAAGCGCGGAAATGTTCAGGGCGATCTCGAATGCCGCTTCGGGAACCACGGCATTGAGCCCGACACCGACCAGGGAAACGACCGCTGTTAGCAGGATGCCAACATAAGGCACGCCATTGCGGTTCATCTTGGCCGCCACTGCCGGTGCGGAACCGTTCACTGCCAGGGACCGCAGGATACGCCCCGTGGAGTACATGCCTGCGTTGAGGGATGAGAGGGCGGCTGTCAGAACGACGAAATTCATGATGGCGTCGGCACCGTCGACACCGAGAGATCCGAAGAACGTCACGAAGGGGCTCACGCCTGCTTTGTATGCCGTGTAGGGCAGGAGAAGGGTCAGCAGCAGGACAGAACCGACGTAGAAGATCGCAATTCGGAACACGACAGAGTTGATGGCTTTCGGCATGACCTTCTCGGCATCTTCTGCTTCCCCGGCGGCGGTGCCCACAAGCTCGATGGAGCCGTAGGCGAGGACAACGCCTTGGGTCAGGACTACGGCGGCGAGAATGCCGTTAGGGAAGAAACCGCCGTTGTCGGTGATGAGGCTGAAACCGACTTCCTGGCCAGGAACCGGGGTTCCGAAGATCACGAACCAAACACCGATGACCAGGAAGATCACCAGGGCGGCGACCTTGATGAAAGAAAACCAGAATTCAAACTCGCCAAAGAACTTGACCGACGCAAGGTTGAGGGCGACAACCAGCACCAGGGCGGCCAGGGCAAAGGTCCACTGCGGAATGTCGCCCATCACGGGGACGTACTTCTTGAAGAAGTTCAGATATAGAGCCACTGCCGTGATGTCGAAGATCGCGACAGTGGTCCAGTTCAGCCAGTAGATCCATCCGACGGTGTAGGCCAACTTCTCACCGAAGAACTCGCGTGCGTAAGAGACGAACGAACCTGACGAGCGGCGGTGCATGACAAGCTCGCCGAGCGCCCGGATGATGAGAAAAGCGAAGAAGCCGCAGACGGCAAAGATCAGAACAAGGGCAGGCCCTGCACTGGCCAGTCGGCCTCCGGCACCGAGGAACAACCCTGTTCCGATGGCGCCGCCGATGGCGATCATTTGGACCTGGCGTGGCTTGAGCCCCTTGTGGTATCCGGCGTCTTCGGCGTGCAGGCGGTCGCTGGACTCCGTTGTCCGCGTGGGTGACTCTAGGGCGGGCGTAGGCCCGCCGGTGCTCTCAGACATGTAACTCCGTAAGTTTGGTGCACTCCTCCGACCGGTTCTCCGGTTGGAACGGTTATTTCCCTCGTGGTGCCATTGCTTTCCACCACGTCGAATGCCCGGAACTTCTTGGGTCCGAGCCTCGGGAATATCCAGATTCGTCACCCGTGTATAGGTGAGGACTGTGACTTGGATCAATGCTATGAATCCGAAAGCCGCATATCAATGACATATATTTACACCAATGATTAAGTAAAACCTTACGAATCTCGCTGATTCAGCGTTCTGTCGACTGGGCGGGTGACAAAGGGCCCATTAGGCAGAAGCCTGGGTTCGGCTCCGTTCGTGCTGGCGGTCAAGGACCGAAACGAATACGGCCATGGCGGTGAGCCCGGCTGCCAGGAGCGGGGGAAGGTGGATTGCGCCGTAAGGCACCTCTCCCCGTCCTCCTCTAGTCGCGGCACGCCCCAGAGGTAACCAATAAGGCTTAACTAAATCATTGACAATGATATTGAGGGTTGGACTTCCGAGTCCCTGTGCATACGCTGATAATTGCTGCGGTCCGCAGGCATGATCTGACGTCAACAGGGGCGGGTCAATACACGCGCTGCCCACTGCGCGGACTGCCTCGAACCGCCAGCCCCGGCAATGAGCCTGACTGCGAGAAAAGGAAAAGCATGGCCAGCACGCGGACTGAGGTCCGGCACAACCTTTCGATGTCTGACCTTGCCACTTATCACGCACGAGAGATGGCCGAAGTCCGCCACATATCGCGTATCTCGCCAGGCGACGACATCGAGGCGCGTTCGGACGGGACCACTTACCACTCGGGACGCGTGACGGAAGTACTCCCGGACATGAGTCTTTTTTGGATCTTTGACGATAGGTCCCAGCTGCGAAAGCTCATCGAACTGAATGAGTTCACTGTATTTGTCCATGAGAATCACGAACCCGATTCGCCCACGTCCGAGGAGCAGGCATGACCAGTCAAGAAACAAGCACCCCCGGCCAAACCGGGTCCAGCCGTGTTAAGCGGGGCATGGCTGAGATGCTCAAGGGCGGCGTCATCATGGACGTCGTCAATGTCGAACAGGCCCGCATCGCCGAAGACGCCGGTGCCGTTGCAGTGATGGCGCTGGAACGCGTTCCGGCCGATATCCGTGCCCAGGGCGGCGTGTCCCGCATGTCCGATCCGGACATGATCGAGGCGATCATCGACGCCGTGTCCGTGCCGGTCATGGCCAAGGCCCGGATCGGCCACTTCGTGGAGGCCCAGGTCCTGCAGTCGTTGGGCGTGGACTACATTGACGAGTCCGAGGTCCTGACCCCGGCCGACTACGTCCACCACATCGACAAGTGGAACTTCAAGGTTCCCTTCGTCTGTGGCGCCACCAACCTTGGTGAGGCGCTGCGCCGCATCAACGAAGGCGCGGCGATGATCCGTTCCAAGGGTGAGGCCGGCACCGGTGACGTCTCCAACGCCACCGGGCACATGCGCCAGATCCGCGCCGAGATCGCCAAGCTCGCGGCCTTGGCCGAAGACGAGCTCTACGTCGCGGCCAAGGAACTGCAGGCCCCGTACGAACTCGTCAAGGAAGTTGCCGCCGCCGGCAAACTCCCCGTGGTGCTGTTCACCGCGGGCGGCATCGCCACCCCGGCTGATGCTGCGATGATGATGCAGCTCGGCGCCGACGGAGTGTTCGTCGGCTCCGGCATCTTCAAGTCCGGCAACCCGGCCCAGCGTGCCGCCGCCGTCGTGAAGGCCACCACGTTCTTCGATGACCCCGACGTCATCGCCAAGGCCTCCCGCAGCCTCGGCGAAGCCATGGTCGGCATCAACGTCGAAGAAATCCCGCAACCCCACCGCCTCGCCCAACGCGGCTGGTAAGCAACGCGCAGCTAAGCATCCCAACCACAGAGTGGAACCCCCGTTGCGACATTAAAACGAGATCCGCTCGATGGCGAAAGGCCCATTCGGCGCCGGAAGGAACTCATAAATAAATGGATACTGCAGGACTGCTGCTAGTGGGTGCCGTGCTCTTCGTGAATGGCCTGGTACTGCTGGGTCATGCCGACGCACGCAACGCTGCCACGATCAACATCTTCGTGGGAGTCATCCAGACGCTAGTGCCTCTGTTCATGCTGGCAGTTGCCAACGGCTCCGACGACGTATTGAAGGCCGCCCCGATCTTTCTCTTCGGGCTGACGTATCTATGGTCAGGCACTACGAACCTGACCGGTCATAGGGGTACAGGACTTGGTTGGTTCTGCATCTGGGTAGCGGGGATGTCCGTGGCTTTCTCGGCCATCAACCTTGTCCATCTCCATGACGCCAAGCAAGCCATCATATGGCTGAATTGGGGCGTTCTTTGGGCTATGTTCTGGCGGGTGCTGGCCGCCCGGCATACAACCCAGCACATCCGAGTGGCGGGCTGGTCAGCCATCCTCATGTCAGCGTGGACGTGCACCGCGCCGGCGACCCTGGCCATGATCGGGCTGTGGAGTGACCTCCCGCTCTGGAGCGTCATTGTGGCGACCGTAGGGACCATCGTGGCCGTTCCACTGCTTTCGACACGTGCGGTAGCGTCCCAAGAAGTAGTCGTGGGCCCTTTAGATGGGCTGCAAACGGTTAGGCATGTGGACATGCTGCGCCGCCCCTAACGCGTTGTGCACCGGCAGTCGCGGTCGTGAGACCGCCCACACGTTCAATCCCCTTCAGACAGGAGCACCGATGCCCAAGAGTCCCCGTGATGAGATCGATGCGCAGATTCTGGCCGAGCTTCGACGCAATGCCCGTATCAGCCTGGCCCAACTCGGTGGGACGGTCCTGCTGTCCCGCAACGCGGTGCGGCAACGGATCGAGCGGCTTGAACGGGACGGCTATATCCACGGCTACACCATCAAAGAATCAGCGGGGGAGGGGACGCCCACCGTCAACGCCGTGCTGTTGGTTCAGCGCCATGACAGGATGCGGGGCAGTGATGTCATTGCAGGGTTGCGGGCTATCCCCGAGGTGGCCACTTGTGATGTGGTCAGCGGCGAACTTGACCTGGTCGTCAGGGTGGAGGCGCCCGACGCCGCGAGAATTCAGGAAATCTGGCTGAAGGTTTCAGAATTTCCCGGCGTCCGGGACATCACCACCGCGCTGTCGCTGTCGACCGTCATCCACAGACAAGCGCCGCGCTAGAGACAGCGCGGTTTCTCATCAACGTCGCAACCCTGACTGAAAAAGGTGCTGTTTATGGAGACGCTCGGCGCGTTTTTGCGGAAAATAGGGGCCTGCGGCGTGGCGGATAAGCGACCCGGATATGTTCAGCTGATCAAAGAGGGGCATTCGAACCCTGCGGCATTTAGGATCCTCGGCATCATCCGAAACACAGGAAGCCGGTGGCTGAACGAACGTGCATCGAACGAAAATACTGTGCTTGCTCGGCAGCCCGTAAGGGAGTGGATCTCAGCGCAGTGGAAGAAGCGGAACTCCGTTTCGCCGGTGATGAATCAACGGCAGGCCAAGGGCCGTCCTTGGGTGGGACAGGGCAACGGTCCGGTTCGCTTCCCACCAAGCCATTGCCGCGTTTTAGCCACTGCCGTCGTCCGGTGCCGTCTTAGGCGTGGTTCCGCTGACCACAACCGGGGACAACCCTCATAGGTTATCAACCGCTACGACTGCCAGGGGAGCTACCCCAACGGCTCCCCATCCCAGCCGTGGATAACCCGAATTGACCCCAGCCAGAGCCGTCATCACTTCCGTCCTGAGCCGTCCGCACCGACGAGCTGGCTGTCAGTGGGGATGGACGCCAACGCCTGCCCGCGCCCGGCGAACGCAGCCGAGAGTAGAGCCAGACGATCCAGGAGGTCCTGCAGCGCGAACACGAGCGCCAACCGCACCGCCGTCGGGTAGACGTCATTGGTGGACTGGCACTTGTTGACGTGTCCGATCGGGTCGATCACGCTGTAGGAACCACCAGGGTGTCCCAGTGCCTTCAGGGCCAGGTTGGCGATGACCTCGTTGGCGTTCATATTCGTCGAGGTCCCGGCCCCGCCTTGGATGACGTCTACGGGAAAGGCGTCATCGACGTCGCCCGAGGATACGGTGTCGCAGACCGTGGCAATGGCCTGGTCGATATCGGCCGGGATCAATCCCAGTTCGGCGTTCGTCAGGGCGGCAGCTTTCTTCACATACGCGAGGGCGCGAACCAAGTACCGGTGCGATCCCAGTTGAATGCCGCTGATGGGGAAGTTCCGGATCGCTCACTCGGTGTGGATGCCCCACAAGGCGGACTTGGGGACCGCCAGGGACCACAGGCCTGTTCAATTTACCTCTGTGTTCATGAGGCAATCGCGATGACTTTGGGCTGCGTCATTTCCTCATACGCGAACCGGACACCTTCCCGGCCCATGCTGCCGTACTTTGAACCCCCGAATGGCATGGCATCAAGACGGTAATCCGATGAATCATTGATCATCACGCCGCCGGCGTCGATGGCCTTGGCGGTATCCAAGGCGCGGCCCAGGTCTTTCGTGAAAACCCCGGCTTGAAGGGCATACTCACTGTCGTTCGCCAACTCGATGGCTTCCGCAGCGGAATCGAAGGGCTCAACAAGGACGACGGGAGCGAATAGCTCTTCGCTCCACGCCTCGCAGGTGCGCGGGACTCCAGTGAGAACGGAAGGCGTCAGAACCGGTCCTTCCAGAGCGCCGCCCGTGAGCAGTTGCGCGCCAGCGGACACTGCCTCATCGATCTTTCGCTTTGCTTCGGCGGCGGAGGCGCTGCTGATCATAGGCCCGACGTCAGTTTGTTCATCGCGGGGGTCCCCGCTCTTCAGGGCCGCGGTTGCGGTTACGAACGCCTCCAGGAAGCTGTCGAACACTGACCGCTGGACCAGAATCCGCTGGGCACCGATGCAGTTCTGTCCGGCGGCCCAAAAGGAGCCGGAAACGCTTGCTTCGACGGCGGCCGGGACGTCGGCGTCGTCGAAAACAATGACGGGTGCGTTTCCGCCGAGTTCCATCGAGAGTCGTTTGATGCCGGCATTTGCTGCGATGGCCTTGCCCGTGGCGAAACCGCCCGTAAAGGACACCATGCGGACCAGCTTGGACGAAATGATGGCTTGCGCGACCGTGCGGTCACCCAGGACAACGATGACGAAGTCCGAGGGGAGACCGGCTTCCCGCAGCAAGTCCACGAGGAGCATAGCGGTCAGTGGCGTCTGCTGCGACGGCTTAAGGATGACGGTGTTGCCGCCTGCGATCGCCGGCCCAAGCTTGTGCGCCACTAGGTTCAAAGCGTCGTTGTAGGGCGTGATGGCTGCGATAAGCCCCAGCGGTTCACGGGTGAACCATCCCTGACGGTTCTCCGAGCCAGCGAAAGAGTCGAACGGCACGACTTCCCCGACGTTCCGGCGGGTTTCCGCGGCAGAGAGCTTGAGCGTGTTGACCGCCCTGGAGACCTCTTTGCGTGCCTGCCTGATGGTTTTTCCGGCTTCGGCGACGATGAGCTCGGCGACCTTCTCCGACCGTCGCTGCAGAAGTTCTGCTGCGGTATCCAGAATTCGGCCCCGTTCATGGCGGGGCATTGCTGCTGCTGCCGGAGTGGCGGATGCAGCGCGGATGAGCTCCACGTGGACATCTGACTCGGTGCACTGGGGAAGCGCTGCCAAAACTGTACCGTCGAACTTATTGTGCACCAGCAAATCAATGGTTGTAGCGGCCATCTTGGTGTCGGGAATGGCTGTTTCAGGCACGGACGGCTCCTTTGACGAATTCGTCGACGGCAATGATGTCGGAAATGAGTGCGTAGGCGGTTTCGACGCGGCCGGCTCCAGGGCCGGAGACTGTGACGGCACCCAGCAGGTCGGTGCTGAATGACACGGCATTCGTGGCACCGGAAATGCCTGCTAAAGGGTGGTCTGCGGGAAGCGCGATGGGCTGGACGGTGGCCACAACGCGCCCGTCGTCGGCGCGGCAGGCTTCACCGACGAGCTTCCAACGTAATCCGTTTGCCATCGCTTGTGCGACGTCGTCGCTGGTGATGTCCTGAATTCCCTTGGTGTCCACCTCGCCGGGCTGCAGATTCGCTCCGAGCAGTTCGTTGGCGAGGATGGCGACTTTCAAACGGACGTCGGAGCCGCCGATGTCTGCGGTTGGGTCTGCTTCGGCATATCCGCGCTCCTGCGCTTCGGCGATGGCTTCGTCCAGGCGTAGCCCGGCTTCCATCCGGCCAAGGACGTAGTTGCTGGTTCCGTTCAGGATTCCCTGGACCGAATTGAGTTCCAAGCCTTCGAGCATTTTGTGTGCCAGACGGATGACGGGGGTGCCGCTCATGACGGAGCCTTCATACTCGAACCGGACTCCGTTGCTGGCAGCCAGTCGGCTCAGTTCCCGGCCGTACAGGGCCACAGGACCCTTGTTGGTGGTCACGACGTGCTTGCCGGACTCGATGGCCCACTTTACGTGCGATACAGCCGGTTCCCCGTCGACGGGGCTGGTGAAGGTGGCTTCGACGACAATGTCGGCCGGGCTGTTCTTAATGACTTCTTCGTTGCGGGGATCAGAGCTTCCACCAGGAAGTCCCTTGAAGGAGGACCCACGCGGCATTGCAAGGATGGCAGCCAAGTCGATGCCGTCGCCCTGAACGAGTGAGCCAAAGGCAAGGTCGGTGATGGCCACGACGCGAAGCTCAAATCCGAGGGAAGCAAATCGCTGCGGTTCGTCTCGGATCAGTTCGGCCAGAGCGCGGTTGACGCCCCCGAAACCGATCAGGGCCAGGTTGTAGGTAGTCACGGGATCTCCTTGGTTGGGCGATGATGCTGTCCTATAAGCCTCTGTCCGGAGAGTGTCAGTTGCCTAGGAGCGGATCGGTCGTCGATGATGACGAAACGACCAAAGGCGCGGGCAAAAAATGAATTAACGACCGTAGTCCGGAGAGCAGGTCCCCGAGCCTGTGGTGCACGCTAAGGAGCACTAGGATGCACTGAGTTAGAACTCGGACCCCTGCCCCAGGTCGCCCCCGAAGGAGCCCCATTGTGCGACTCCCTCCATTCCTTATCGAGCGCATGTTCGCAAAGCATGAATTCACCGCACGGATAAACCTCACGGGCTCAGACACAGAAGCGCTGCCTTTCAAGCGAGCTATGGCAGGTCGCGCCCGCGCGAACGCGGGAATGGTACGAGTCACTGACACTCGGCTGTACGGAATCGCCCGGCCACCCAGAGTTACGGGAATTGGCCGCTCACGCCTCCGCCGTCGAATCAGGGTCGGCTGTGCAAGTCTTTGCGGGAGCGACGGAAGCGGTGTTCGTCCTTCTGAACTCCGTCCTCAGGGCGGGCGACCATGCGACCGTCATTGGTCCTACGTGCCAAATCCTGATCGACGTTCCCCGCGCAATTGGCGCTGAAGTGACCGAGATTCGCCTCCGCCGGGAGAGCGCCTGGCACCTCGATATTGCTGAAATCAAGAACGCGATACAGCCCAACACCCGCTTGTTAGTTGCTAACTTTCCCCATAACCCCACCGGGTACCTGCCGGAGCGGGCCGTCTTCGAAGAACTCGTTGACTTGTCGACGGCACTGACATGCTGCTGCTCAGCGACGAGATTTACCGGGGAATTGAGCATGATCCCGAACGCCAACTTCCACCTGCTGCAGCCATGACATCCAACGCCGTCACAGTCTCGGGCGTATCCAAGGTGCTGGGCATGGCCGGCGTCCGAATTGGATGGACCGTCACCCAGAACGCGGCAGGGACCAACAAGCTCCTCGACTACCGCTACTGGACTACCCTCGCCACCAGCGCCCCGAGCGAAATCCTGGCCATTGCAGGACTACAAGCCGCACCCGCCCTTCTGGACAGGGCCAACGGCCTCGTCCGCACCAGTTCAGCAGCCCTCGCCACATTCGTTGCGTCCACCCCTGGCTGGGAATGGATTCCCCCGGAGGGTGGGACCTGCGCCTATCCTTGGCTGACGAGCTCCGTCGCGCAGGCCTTCTCGGAATGGCTCGTTGAACACCACGGCGTACTCCTGGCCTCCGATGTCATGTTCGAACACACCGGCCACCACCTGCGCTTAGGGTTGGGACGGGCCCTGTTCCAAGACGGAATGACCTCCCTCAACCAAGCATGGCCCGAGTGGACGCGCGGCCCCTCCTGAAGGGCCGCTGATCCGCCTGGCGGATGATTGGTCAAAATAGCGAGCCTTCGTCTGCAATGGTGCGCTGGTCTGTCTCGCTTGAATAATGCCAGGCAGAGGCAAGCCAACAGACACTTTTAGCAATGGCTAAGGTTGGCCTTATGGATCTGTATCAACTAGGCCTACTCCGGGAGCTCGGGGACCACGGAAGCGTGGCGGCCACAGCGCGTGCCTTGGGCGTTAGCCCATCAGCGGTCTCTCAGTCGCTAGCGGCGTTACAGCGCAAGTTTAAGGCGCCCCTGATGCAAAAGCGCGGTCGGTCGGTCGAGCTGACTGATGCCGGCCAGGCTTTGGCAGTGGCGGCAATTGACGTTGCCGAGGCGATTTCCCGGGCTGAGGCTGCCGTGGACAAATTTGTTGGAGGTATTGATCGGACAGTACGTGTCAGCGCATTCCACAGCGCGGCCGTGACGTTCTTTCCAGAGCTGGCCGCCCTGACCCAGAATGAAGGATTTCCTGGCGTGGAATGCGTCGACGAAGACGTTGACAGGGACTCATTCCCGGCACTTACTGCCAATTACGACATTGTCATTGGTGGCAGGATGGGCCACACCCCGCCGTGGGCCCGCGACCGGCTTGCGGTGCTGTCGCTCCTGCGCGAACCCATGGATGTCGCCATGCACCATTCGCACCCTCTGGCGAACAGAACTTCCCTTCAGCCATCCGATTTGGCAGGAACAACCTGGGTTTCAACCCATGCCGGATTTTCCCCTGCCGACACCCTTGACGCCATCGCAGCGGCCGCCGGCAAGCCAATGCGAGTTGTTCACCGGATCAATGACTTCGGCACGGCAGCAGCTATCGTTGCCAAGGGAGAACACCTAACCCTGCTCCCGCGGTACACCGTTCATATTCCAGCCTCCTACAACGTGGTGCTCCTTCCGTTGGAGGGCATACAGTCCGTCAGGCATATCGACATGTTGATCCGTCCAGAGCGTGTGGTTCACAAAGCCGTGACCATCGTCGTGGACGCGCTGCGAAGCATTGCCCAGTCCCGAATCGCGACAACCCAGCGGGGCCTGGATGCCTAGGCGCGTCTTCCTACTGAGGGTAAACAGATCAGTACCCGGGACATGGCTGTGTCAGATGGTTCTCGAACCCGATACTGCACTCTGCCCGTTGAGCTCATTGAGATAGTTGTAGACGGTGAATCGCGTGACGCCAAGCGCGTCTGCAGCGGTCTCCGCGGACTGCCTGATCAGGAAAAAACCGCGCCGCTCGAGTTCGGCGACGACCTGCATCTTGTGTTCTTTACGCATCTGCGGAACCGGGACGCTGACTTTTCCGGAAGTCAGGGAGATCGGCATTCCTACGCTACGAGGTTGTCAGCCGCGGTGTCCATGTGTTCGCGGATGGTCTTGCGTACCTGGGATGTGTCTCCGGTTTCGATGGCGGCTACGATGTCGCGGTGGCGGTTCACGCTCATGTTTTTGATGCCTTTGTCCCTTCCGGCGAACATGATGGACATCCGAATGGACCCTTCGAGTGAAGTCCAGGAGTGAAGCAGGGTTTCGTTGCCGGTCAGCCGGCACAGGGTGCGGTGGAATTCCATGTCGGATTCGATCCGCTCTTCCAATGACGAATCTTCCGCTGCTTCCATAACGTCAATGATCTTATGGAGGGATGCGATGGCATGGGCGCGGTCCGGGAGTTCGCACAGGGTGCGTGCGGCCAGGGTTTCGAGGGCCGCGCGGACGGCGAAGATGTCGCGGATTTCCTTTTCGTCCAGGTGCCGGACAGACAGCCGGCCGCGGGGTCCTGCGGAGAGCAGGCCTTCCTGTTCGAGTTGCCTGAGCGCTTCGCGCAGTGTGCCGCGGCTGATTTGGAGCATCTCGGAGAGTTCGGTTTCCACCAGGTGACGCCCGGGTGCCAGTTCGCCGCTGGTGATCGCGGTACGCAGCGCCGAGAGCGCCTGCTCGCGCAGGCTCGTCTTTTCCAGTCCCAACAACGGGGCTGTCATTCCGGCCATGGCGTCCGTCCTCAGTGTTATAAGTCGACTGTTTACAGTCGTCGTAGTTTCGATGGTACGGCAGAAAGCACGGCACCGGACGGTGCCGGCTCCGTGCTTTCTGCATCGCTGACCCCGGTTAGCCGAGTTCCGCAAGCACCTTCGCCACGATCTTCTGGACGGTAAGTCCATAGCGGTCGTGCAGGGTGGGCAGGGCGCCGGCGTCGAGGAATTCGTCCGGCAGTGCCACCGGCACCACGCGCTTGCCGAGCCCGGCCGTGACCACTGCTGAGGCGACGGTCTCGAACAGGCCGCCGATCACGCTGTGGTTTTCCAGGGTGACGGCGAGGCGGTCGCTGTTGATTTCGGCCAGGACGGTGGCGGCGTCGAACGGCTTGATGGTGGGCGTGTGGACGACGGCGACGTCCACGTTATGCTCGGCCAGGGCTTTGGCTGCCTGGAGTGCGCGCATGGTCATCAGCCCGGAGGAGATGAACACTACGTCGTTGCCGCCGCGCAGGACCTTGGCCTTGCCGAGTTCGAACGTGTAGTCGTATTCGTCCAGGACCGTGGGCACGTTGCCGCGGAGCAGACGCAGATAAGTGGGTCCTTCGCTGGCGGCGAGTTGGGGGACGGCTTGTTCGATGTCGATCGAGTCGCAGGGGTCCACGATGGTCAGGTTGGGCATGCCGCGGAAGATGGCCATGTCCTCGGTGGCCTGGTGGCTGGGTCCGTAGCCGGTGGTCAGGCCGGGCAGCCCGCCGACGATGTTGACGTTCAGGTTCGGTTCGGCGGCGTCCAGGCAGAGGAAGTCGTAGGCGCGGCGGGCGGCGAACACGGAGTAGGTGGAGGCGAACGGGATGAGCCCGGTTTCGGCGAGCCCGGCGGCGGCGCCGAAGAGCAGCTGCTCTGCCATGCCCATCTGGAAGAACCGCTCCGGGAAGGCCTTGGCGAAGATGTGCATGTCCGTGTATTTGCCCAGGTCCGCCGTGAGGCCCACGATCCTATCGTTTTCCTGCGCCGCCTTCACCAGCGCATGCCCGAACGGGGCGGACGCGGTTTTCTGGCCGGGATCTGCGAAGGAGGCGATCATCGCCGAGGTCTTCAGTTTGGGGGCGGTGCCCTTTACAGCTGTGGTGCTCATCGGGCAGCCTTTCCTTCGTAGCCTGCGGTGAGTTGTTCGCGGCAGGTCTGCCATTCGTGTTCTTCGATGCGCATGAAGTGCGCCTTTTCGCGCTCCTCGAGCAGGGTCACGCCGCGGCCTACCTTCGTGTCGCAGAGGATTACGGAAGGGGCTCCGACGGCGGCGGCTTGGGCGGCGGCGTTGTCGAACGCGGCCAGCAGTTCGGCCATGTTGTTCCCGTCCACGCGCTGGGTGTACCAGCCGAATGCTTCCCATTTTTCGGTGACGGGTTCAGTGCGGAGCACGGTGTCGGTTTTGCCGTCGGCCTGGAGAGCGTTGATGTCCACCATCGCGGTCAGGTTGCCCAGCTGGTGGTGGTGGGCGCCCATGGCCGCTTCCCAGGTGGAGCCCTCGTCGAGTTCGCCGTCGGAGAGGAAGTTATACACCCGGGCATCCGAGCCCTGGTAGCGAAGGCCGAGGGCCATGCCCACGGCGATGGTCAGTCCGTGCCCGAGGGAGCCGCCGGAGATTTCCATGCCGGGCGTGTAGGTGGACATCCCGGACATCGGCAGCCGTGAATCGTCAGAACCGTACGTTTCCAGTTCCTCAACCGGTACGATCCCGGCCTCAGCGAGGGCCGCGTAATGCCCGATCGCGTAGTGGCCGGTGGAGAGCAGGAACCGGTCCCTGGCCTCCCAGTGGGGGTCCTCGGCATGGAACCGCAACTGATCCGCATAGACCGCAGCGAACATGTCCGCGGCACCAAGGGCCTGGCCCACGTAACCTTGGCCCTGCACCTCACCCATATTCAATGCATAGTGCCGGATCCGGTAGGCCGCAGCACTGATCTTTGCGATGCGGTCCTGCGGAACGTCAGTGGAGGTCACCCCGGTAGGCGTTGCCCGGTCCTTGACGGTATCTGTTGGCATTGCTTGCTCCGTAATTGTTTGGCGCGTGGTGGTCATCAGACATTCACCGTGTTGGGGGTGTTTTTGGTGGCTTCGTCAGCCAGCTGGCGTTCGCGCTTGCCCCAGGTTTCCCGGGTGACAACGGCGGCCCACAGGCCGATCAGGGCGTAGGTGCCAAAGAGCAGGGCCGGGCCGATCCAGCCGAAGCTGACGAACAGCAGCGTGGTGATGAACGGGGTGAATCCCGAGACCATGGCCGAGATCTGGTAGGCCAGTGAGGCGCCCGAGGCGCGGGTCTTGGCCTGGAAGAGCTCGGGGAACCAGGCGCCCTGGGCGCCGGCGAGGGAGTTCTGGCAGACGGCGTAGGAGATCACCAGGGTGGCGATGACGAAGATGAACATTCCGGTGTTGACCAGCAGGAACATTGGTATAGCGAACAGTGCCGCGAAGGCTGTGGACCAAATGTAGAGTGGCCGCCGGCCGATCCTGTCCGTGAGCCGGGCCCAGGCCTGGGTGGCGAAGATGCCGATCGCCGAGGCGATGCAGAGCGCCACCAGGGTCTGGGTCTTGTCGGCAAGGTGTTGGCTGTTCAGGTAGGAGATCATGTACGTGATGGAGACGGCGTAGCCGGCGGTCTCGGCGATGCGCAGGCCAATGCCCTTGACGATGCTGCGCCAGTCAGTCTTGATGACCTCGATGATCGGGGACTTCACGATGGAGCCGCTGTCCTTGACCTCGTCAAAGACCGGGGATTCCGGGACCTTGGCGCGGATGATCAGGCCGACGGCAACCAGGACGATGCTGGCCAGGAAGGGGATTCGCCAGGCGAGTTCGCCGCCGAGATTCACGCTGACCAGGAACACGAGGTTCGCCAGCAGCAGGCCGACAGGGAAGCCGGCCTGCACGATGCCGGTGTATTTGCCCTTGGTCTTCCAGGGTGCGTGCTCGTAGCTCATCAGGATGGCGCCGCCCCATTCGGCGCCGAAAGCAAGGCCTTGGACGATGCGAACGAATACCAGCAGCGCCGGAGCGAGCAGGCCCACCTGGCCGTAGGTGGGGAGCAGGCCAATCACGAACGTGGCCACACCCATCAGGATCAGGGAGGCCACCAGAACCGGCTTACGGCCCACCTTGTCGCCAAGGTGCCCGCCGATGATGCCGCCGATGGGCCGGGCTGCGAAGCCGACGCCGAGCGTAGCGAAGGCTGCCAGTGTTCCGGTGACGGGGTCGCCGGTCGGGAAGAACGCTGTACCGAAGTACAGGGCTGCGGCGGTGCCGAAGCCGATGAAGTCGTACGTCTCGATGACGGCGCCGACACCGGAACCGATGGCGACACGCCTTGCATCTTTGGTGCCGTGTACATGGCCCCGCATCTTGAGAGCTTCGTTGCTCATGGACTTGATCCCTTTCGATGAGCGTAGGGCTAAAAGCACCGGCGCTGTCGACTGTTAACACATGATACGACCAGTGTGACGTGGGTCATCCGCATTGTCAACAGTCAATGTTGTGGGTTGACTGTTGACACTGAACGGGCATACAGTGACATACATCACCCAGGCTTGGAGGGCTGCGGCAGATACCCAACTGGGTACCAGCTGATCGTTCTCTGCACCACCGCACGCAGCCATGCCGCCTATGTTTCCAAGGAGCATCATGACCACCAGCATTCAGCGCACCGCCGTCCTCACCGGGGCAACCTCGGACCGGGGCATCGGCATCACCACCGCCCGCCGCTACGCCAGCCAGGGCTGGGCGGTGGTGATCCTGGACCTCGACGGTGAGAAGTCAGCCAAGGTCGCCGCGGAAATCCGCGCCGACTATAACGTCCCGGCCTTCGGCCACGAGATCGACGTCGCCAACGAGGCCTCCGTCACAGCTGCCCAGGCCGCGGTCGCCGTCGAGGTCGCCGCCGGCAACCTCCCCCCGGTGGGTGCCCTGGCAAATATCGCCGGCATCACCTCCCCGCTGCCGTTCCTTGAGACCACCCTCGAGCTCTGGCACAAGGTCATGGACGTCAACGCCACAGGCACCTACCTGGTCACCAAGGCCTTCCTGCCGGGAATGATCGAGAATGGCTGGGGCCGGATAGTGAATATGTCCTCCGTTTCCGCCCAGCGCGGCGGGGGCGTGTTTGGCAAGGTCCCCTACTCTGCCGCGAAAGCCGCGATCCTGGGCTTCACCAAGGCCCTCGCACGCGAACTCGGCCCCACCGGCGTCACCGTCAACGCCATCACCCCTGGCGCTGTTGACACCAACATCCGCGTCGGCAGCACCGAGGAACAGGAAGCCGCGATCAACGCCGGCATCCCTTTGGGCCGCAACGCCACCACCGAGGAAGTTGCCGCCGTCATTACCTTCCTGTCCTCCCAGGACTCGGCGTACCTCACCGGCACCACCATCGACATCAACGGCGGAAGCCACATCCACTGACAACCACGGGCGCCCAGAAAGGGCCGGCCCTGACAAGCGACTTTCGAGGGTCCCTCAGACTTACCGAAGAACCCGTGGCCGGTTGCTGCGACGTCCACTCCGAGGGTACGAGAGGGCCCGTGCTCAGGTGCGAGAAACAAGGTTCGGAGATCACGGCTGACCCATACCCCTACCATGACTGGACCCGACTAGTCGGTACACCGGTGGAAATCCGCAAGGATTTCTCGATCGTCCGGGCAGGCATGGTTGACGACGTCATGCCTGACTCTTCAGTATTGTGGCTGGCTTCCGACAGCAGCCATGGCCGAGAGCTTTTTGCCGCATCGGAGGGCTACCAGGTGTGGATCCGGCCCCGAAAACTGGACGGGAAGCACTGCTACCAAATGGCCGCTGAGCACCTGCGGCCGCCAACCACCTAAGCCCTTCGGTAGACCGATTTCCGAGGATCAGTGATCGCACTCTCACACTTCAAGAAAAACGCCACGAATGACGCAGGAAACAGCCCCTTGTGAGGCCACTCCCCCGCCTGTTTTGGAACGCCGATAACCATCGTTACGTAAAGTAAGTAGGCTGATAGTTGCACGCGCGTTCTAATTTACTTATCGTGTGGTTCTTCGCTTAGCGCTGTCCCGTGCTCCCCTGAGGTTCCATTCCGCCGTCGCGACAGCCTGATTCCAAGTCGGGGCGCCAGCCCCAAAGACGCGTTGCCATTCTTAAACGAAAACATCGAAATGCATCCAAGACCGCTCGTCAGATACTTTAATCTTCTACTTCCTTGCTAATGTGAACGAAAACTTTATCTGGGGGTTTGATGTGGCACGTCGTCGTGGATTTTTAGCGGAAATGCAGCATCAGGCGAAGGTGGCCGAACAGCGTCAGCGAGCCGCCTCGCGGGAACAGGCGGCTTCTGCGCGCCGCGCTGAGCAGGCGTGGAAGGCTGAGCAGAGGGCGCAGGTTGCGTTGCAGCGTGCCTCGGAGTCGGACCGCAAGCGCCTTGAGAAGGAGGCGCATGACGCCCACGTGGCCAGCCGACAGGCGGAAGTAGAACAGCTTAACGCGGAACTTGCGACCGTATACGACCAAGTCGACAGCCTCCTTGAATCGACCCTGGCTGTGGATGATTACGTTGACCTCGCAAGCTTGCGCAGGACGGTCGAACATCCAGTATTCGACCGCCGGCTGGAGACCCCGATTCCGGCCCCAGCGCCGCTGCTCGATCCCCCAGCACCCGTATTTCAGCCTCCTGCTCCCCCGACGGGGCTCTTCGGCCGCAAGAAGAAGCTTGCCGAGGCCCAAGCCCAGGCTGAAGCCCTCTTTGCCGCGGCGCATTCGTCTTGGGAGTACGAGATGGCCCAGTTGCCCGCGCGGCGTCAGGAGATTGCAACTCGATACGCTGCAGATGAGAACAACCGCAAGCAGAGGCTTGCTGCAGCAGAAGCCCGTTACGTCGCTGAGTGCGCTGCTCGGGAGGCCGAGGTTGCCGAGCACAACGCCTCCATTGACGAACTTATTACGAATCTCAGCTATGGATCAGTGGAGGCCGTACAAGAGTACGTGGGCATTGTGCTCGCAAACTCCGTCTACCCCGAGGGATTCTCGGTGGAGCACGAGGCGCAGTTCGAGCCGGGAACAGCAGAACTCGCATTGCGCGTCCTCATCCCGAGCCCGGATCAGATCCCGACCATCAAGTCCTACAAGTACGTGAAGGCCAGCGATGAGATCACGCCAGTGGCACTCTCGCAGAAAGAGTCGAAAGACCGGTATGCAGGAATAGTTCATCAGGTCGCACTGCGAACCTTGCATGAAATCTTTGAAGCTGATCGCCGTGAACTGATCCAGAGCATCGCCCTGGAGGTCGGAACTCAGACAATCAACCCGGCGACCGGCAATGAAACTTACATCCCATTCGCAGCAGTCGGGGCATCACGTGAGGCGTTTTCTGAAATTGATTTGTCAGCCGTGGTGCCAGCCGCCACTCTGGAGCACCTGGGCGCTTCCGTCTCCAAGAATCCCCTCGGGCTGACACCGGCGAACGTCTCGGGAGTTCGGCGCTCCTGATGACGAATGACCTGGTTTTCAATCCACCTCCTGGCTGGCCGCAACCCCCCGCGTCCTGGCGGCCTCCCGCTGGCTGGACACCCGACCCCGCGTGGCCGGCCGCCCCGCCCGGGTGGCAGCTTTGGATGCCATCGGAGGGGTCACCGACTGCGGGCCACGTTGAGCCGGCACCGGCACCTGCATCCTCACCCAGCAAGTCGGAATCAAACGCATCTTCCCTTGGGGCACGGGTCGCGTTTCTCGAAGCAGAAAATGAACTTCTTCGACGGCAATTATCTGAAGCCGCTGTTGATTCGACTACTTACGTCGAACTCAACGACGAACTGGTTCTTCAGGAAGTCGGCATTTACCGCTATCACCATCCTTTGGAGAACGCGGCGTCCTTCCGCGAACGTTTAGATGATGTGGAAGGGCGAATCGCGGACCTCGTGAAGCTGGGGCAGGCGATCGTGAAGTCGAATCTCTTCACCTTCAACAATTCCCTTGCCAAGGGTCGACGCATGACCGAGGACCTGGCAAAGCTGATGCTCCGGGCCTACAACGCCGAGGCCGACAACAGCATCAGATCCCTCAAGCTCGGAAATGTGGTCACTGCCAAGCGACGCCTGGATGCATCTCGGCTCGCGATCGCGAAACTGGGCGCACTCATGGAAATGCACATCAGCGATGAATTCCACGCAATGCGCGTCGAGGAAATCGAA
This sequence comes from Pseudarthrobacter xylosi, assembly GCF_055412765.1. Taxonomy (NCBI): domain Bacteria; kingdom Bacillati; phylum Actinomycetota; class Actinomycetes; order Micrococcales; family Micrococcaceae; genus Pseudarthrobacter; species Pseudarthrobacter xylosi. The sequence goes on from NZ_JBVAYT010000009.1 coordinate 59,532, forward strand.
CTAACCGCCGACTGGCTCATGAAGAAGCAGGAGGAGAAGGAAGCCGAGCGGGAAGAAAAGGCCCGTCTGCGCGAGGAACGCCGCGTCGAACGCGAACTCGCCGAGGAACGTGCCCGGCTCGATAAGGAACGGGCTCACCTCCTCAACGCTCTCAACGCCATGCGCGCCTCCGGGCAGCAGGATCCTGATCTGGAGCTTCGACTCCAGCTAATCGATGAAGCCATCACCCAGAATGACTTCCGTGCTGCTAACATCCGCGCCGGCTACGTCTACGTCATCTCCAACCGCGGAGCCTTCGGCGATGACGTCGTCAAAATAGGCCTAACACGGCGCCTCGAACCCACTGACCGCGTCGCGGAGCTCAGTGGAGCATCAGTACCGTTCCGTTTTGACATCCACACGCTCTTCTTCTCCGAAGATGCAGTGACACTCGAGAACGAACTCCACAAACACTTCGCGACAAGGGCCGTCAATCAGGCCAACCCCCGAAAAGAGTTCTTCTTCGCAACCCCATCCGAAGTACGCGACGTGCTCATGGAAAAAGTGGGCAACCTCCTGGAGTTCACCGAGCACGCTGACGCCACGGAATACCTTCAATCCTTCAAACAGTGGCCCACCCGTCCTGCCCAAGAATCGACGATGACCGTGCTACCCATGAAGGCGCAGTAAGACTGCTTCCCCGTTACCCCCCAGACGCTGCGGTCGTTCTTGGCGCCGCAGATAAGAATGCCGATCATTCGAATGATCTCCCAACCCGGCAAAGAGGGGCGGGATCGGAGGACTCCGTTTCTTCTTGCTGGAGTCTGTCACTACCGAAGTCTGGGAGTTTGTTACTGCGGCCGGCCCCGATCCAGCACGCCCACCAAGAGTCAAATGAGTATTGACTGTTGTCCGATAAGAGCCTAAAACTCAGATTGACAGGTCGAGGGTTGGAGGCACCGTGGCTGGACAGCGGATCGGGTACGTGCGGGTGAGTACCCTGGACCAGAACGAGAAACGCCAGCTCGAAGGCCAGGTTCTGGACCGGGTCTTCACGGACAAGGCCTCCGGAAGGGACACCACCAGACCAGAACTGACGGAAATGCTGCGATTTGCCCGGGACGGGGACACCGTGGTCGTGCACAGCATGGACCGGCTCGCCCGGAACCTCGATGACCTGCGGGCTTTGGTCCAGGGCCTGACCCGCAAAGGCGTGCGGGTGGAGTTCGTCAAAGAAAGCCTGGTCTTCACCGGCGAGGACTCCCCCATGGCCAACCTCATGCTCTCCGTGATGGGTGCCTTCGCCGAATTCGAACGCTCCCTCATAAGGGAACGCCAGCGGGAAGGCATCGCCCTGGCCAAACAGCGCGGGGCCTACAAAGGCCGGAAAAAGACCCTCACCCCGGAACGGGCAGCCGAGCTGGTCCAGCGCGCCGGCAACGGGATTCCGAAAGCCCTCCTTGCCCGTGACTACGGGATCAGCCGGGAGACCGTCTACCAGTACCTGCGCCACACAAAGCTGGGATGACCCGCTCCCCTGCCCGTGCCGGCATCGTGCCATATCCGGTGCGGCCATAGGTTGACGGAATCTGCATTATTGGCTTTCGACAGGCCCAAGGACAGAACCCGTGAGCCGCGGGAGCCCGGTCAGGATTCGCCGCGGGAGCCCGGGGATTCGATGCCTCTCCCTTGGGGCACGATTGATTCATCCATGGAACTCCTGCCCGGTCTTCTTTACAAGGTACTTGCGCTAGAAAAGAGTGGGACCACGTTAGAAGTGGCCTGAGCCGTAGGCACCGTGAGCCCAGGTGCGTCTCTGTTTTCAGCGATCGCACCAGGAGCCCATTGCTGTAGAAACGCCGGCGATGCGCCGAGCTCCCAAGAAGCCTTTAGATATGGGCTGTCTCCAAACTCCTTAACAAGCATCTGTCGAAGCAGGACCGGGCGCTCGGGTCTTACATCAACTGGTTCGTCTCTTCGCCAACCCTTATACGAAATCTGTACCATCAGCGATTTTCGCCGGCTGTCGGAAATGAGCCCAAGAGCATGTGCTCGGGCGACGATGGCCTGAATGGAAACACCCCAAGTTGCTTTCAGCGCCAAGTAACCGTTCAGGGACAGGGTCTCGGAGACTGCTTGTCGCATTGCCTGATACGGGATGAGCAACGCGCCGGCGAAGCGATGTGCCTCGCGTTCCTTGATCTTTTCTCCGACGTCTGGTCGGAGGCCATGAAGGACGATATGTCCAAGTTCATGCGCCTCGGTGAAGCGCTGACGGTCCCCTGGCTCACCCGACACGTAAGCGATAACTGGTCGCTGAATTCGCTCGGAAGCTCGTGACGCGCCATCATGTCCTTCGAGAATTCCTTCTTCGACCGCGGCTACAGCCGCCACGACTATTCCACGACGTTCCATGGCCCTGGTGAGGTTGAGGATCGGGTCCTGCGGTTCAAGTTTGAGTGCTGCTCTGGTCTGAGCCGCTAGAACTTCAATGTCGTCGCCATCGATGTCGTCCTCTGCCTGGGGTAGGGGTGTAAGACGATAGCCGATTCGGTCGCACAATTCTGCCGCCACACGCTCGAGTTCTTCGAAGCGAGCAATGGATGAATCCCGGCTTATAGCGGACGCTCCCGCCAGCTTCCGAAAGGATAACGTCCCGGAAACCGATGGCGCTACTTGGTCGAAGAAGGAGACAGGCATTCTCGTCGCAGCCGCAATCTGCGCCGCTGCTGAGTCCGTTACAGTACGATCCCCGCGCTCCATAAGCGATATCTGAGGCTGACTGATACCGGTGGAAGCGGCAAGTTCTGTCTGACTCAAGCCTAGAAGGCGACGTAACGTGACTAAGCGCTTACCCCGCTGCTCCTTTAGCACCGTCGCTCTCCTCGTCTTTATCGATATCAATGATTAGGTCTTCGTCGTGATCCTCGCCGACAAACTTAAGTTCCTCGAAGGCGGTTCGAGTGGGTGCCAACTCCATGGTGAAGTCAATGGCCATACGTCCTGAATACTTTCCGGGCTCTAACGGTCGGACGGCGCGGACGTTGAAGGTTCCGTCCTCCCCTGGTGACCAGAGGAGGAGCAGCTTATGGAGCGGGGGTGCTTCGAAGAGGGAGTCAATACCAAGGTCGAGCATTGGCGTGTTCCGCCAGAAGGCACGCCGAGCATGGTTGTGCCCCGCATGCGGGACTGCTGGTGCAGGTGGGCGTCCATCTTTGAGGAAGCGGAGGACCAAATCGCCGGTGGTGTTAGCGAACTGGAGCTGTCCCATCATGTTTGGATTTCCACCCAGAGACCACCCTTCGACACCGACCATGGAAAGATGCTCTCGGACCCCGAGTCGCATAATCCCGGAGCGCAGGAACGACATATTCCCGGCATTCTTGTAGCCAGGGATATGCGTTTCGGCGTCCTGCGCAGCCGTTGCCAAAGCTTCGTGAAGGGGCTCGGTCAGCGTCATGAGCTCGGCGTGGAGATGGAGGGCAAGCTCGTGGTCTGGCGACGTCATATGCACGAGTCCTTTCGGTAGCTTGCAATAATATTACATGAAAAATCAATAGCTGCAGGATTCGTCCTGTCGAGCAGAGGGCTATAGTGACGAGAAATCTAGGGGCAGCGGGCAGCGAGGCAGGGGAATCCTTTGCGGATCTGGCAAAGGATCTCGAGGAGAGGGTCCGTCAGCACGATGAACTGCGGAAGGAAGGAGATTTTCGGGCAGAACAAAAGCGGCTGCAGCGCGTTACCGCCAGCTTCATCGATGCCGTGCGAGCAACAGCTCTTGCTTACACCCGTGACCCTGACTCTGCTCGAAAGCTGCTGCAGTTCTCGATGGATGACTTCATCGAGTCGGCACTATCGATTTACATGCTGGGTCAACAGGGAATTTTCAACGTTGGCCGACGAGAGCTCAGATACATGCTTGAGGCTGGCGTGAAAGCCGTTTATGTTGATGAGCAGCTCCCCGGAAACGCGTCCTTGGATGAACGCTTGGCGTATCTGGCTACAAACACCAACGTTCCGCGATCGTCCATCAACGTGGTTGACCAGATGCCCCTAAGGCTATTGCCCGACCCGGAGGAGTTTCGCAAGAGTGTTCACAGCGCCTTTGGCGCCTTGAGCGGTTACACGCATGTTTCGAGGAAGATGCTGGACGAACGAGTAAGCCGTATTTCACGAGGGGAAGGTGTGGGCTTTGAACATGCAAGTACACTCCGGGTGTTCAATGCGTTGGTGGCAAAGACCTATGACGTGGTGCTTGCCATGATCTTCGAAGGTGTCGGACCGTTATTCGCGGGTGATCTATTCATTTACGTTTTCGACCATGAACACCGGTGGCCCTACGCCAAGACTCGGTATCTCAGCCAAATTTCCGCCGGCTTCGACTATAAGCGTGCCCACTGATCCAACATCGGGCTGCCGTATCACCTTGGTTGAAGTTGATGCTATAAGGAAGGCCTTGCTTTCGGTCGAGCCTCATAGTCCGGGTAGCATTCCCCAGTGAAGCGAATCCCACACTTGCTCAAACACTGGAGCGTCCACATCCTGGCAGGCATATGCCTTGTCATCGTCGTGTGGACCTTCTGGGAGAGCCGTGCAGCCAAGCCGGTTCCCGAACCGCGGACGATGCAGGCCATCGAACTGCCACTGGCTTATGACCTTTGTCTTGCCATCATTAGTGCCTATATATTCAACCTGCTCATCGTGGTCCTACCGGCGAGACGTAGGCAGGCATCGCGCCTCCTCGCCCTCCTCGGCCCTCTTACGACAATCGCCAGAAACGGCATGGATCTCATCAGGGAACTGGAACGGGTTGCCATGTGTCCGCACCACAGGATGACAGCGGAACACCTGGAAGCTGTACTCAAAGGCATCCACAACAACGAATACATCCGGCACCACATTGACAACCGCATGAGGGAAACCCAAAAGGCGTATCAGGACATCATTCCGTATTCGGCCGACCTTCCTTTGGACCTGCAAGAACGCTTACAGCGGGAGAACCAGAACCTCATGCATCAAGCCTTCAACGACTACTCCGGCAAGCGGGATCGCAAGCGCTACAGCCTCAAGAAACTCCGCACCCCAAGCGATGGCATGACCCTATATCCCTATCTGGGTTTGTTCATGCAGTATTACACGGCAACGGAAGCGGTCAGGGAGATCCTGAACAAATATATGCCTCCAATCCGTTATGGCCGTGTGGAACTGGCGGCACTCAGATTAGTGAGGCGTTCCCAGACCTTTGACTTGGAAAACACGCGGGTGTATCCATATCCCGACTACCCGCCACCACTGGTGTTCAAGCCCAGAGTGGAGACGTCAAGAAGGATGGGAAGAAGTTAATGACTGAGACTAAGCAGGATAGGGAGGTTGCGATGGAGGAGCCTGTAAGTACTTAGCCACTTAACGAAAGGTCCCTTATCGGCGTTAAAACAACGGGAGAAGAAGTGGATGCGAGAACTCCGTTTCCCGTAGAACCTGTCCTTTTCCATTTCGCTTGACGCACAGTCACTACATCTGACGCATTCTCATGGATTGTTCATAACATCTGTCGCATCGCAGGTCAGGGCAATGCAGACCTCTGGGAGTGTGGCTGGCCAAGGAGGCCGGTATTGATGTTGCGCGGCTCAGGCGTGTCGCTCAGTTGTCGCACCGCAGGTCAGAGCCGTGGTGCTGGGCCAAGTTAGATGAAAACGGACAGAACCCTACGTTTCCGAGGTCAGAAGCGCTAACTAAACTATTTACGGTTCGGCGCGTAACGTGGATTTGGCCCGCAGTGACTGAAATTTAGATGGCCGGTAAGGCCTTCAAGGGAATTGGGTACCCGTTACCCGTCCACGCGCGGCCTTACTGTGGGCAGCGGAGCCGGCGGCGAAAGTGTTTGGCGCGAGGCCACGTGCACCTCCCCCAGGCCGCTGGCCCCTGATCACTATCCCCTCGGGTCAGCGCGCGACAGGGTCCGGTTGCACACTCAGGATGTACTACTAGTAGTCGCATTTATGAATTAACTTATTCAGACGCCATGGTCTTTACTGCCGATGAATGCTATCGTACACGGTACTCACATTTGGTCTCATTCAGCGCGTGCTACTACCACCCCGGGTACTCCGCGGAAGGCAACAAACCTTGAGCCAGTGTCGCTAAGCCCACGAAAGGTCACTTCAAGCCGCGTCTACAGGACAGGCGACATCTGACCCGTACCGAAGCCCACTCGGGCGTCGCATTTGACTCAAGCGCCATACAGCGACGCCTGCGCAGTGGCGCGAAATGGCGACCACCGAGTGATGCCGAGCGCTCGCTCGGCCATCAATTGAATTGAAAGGGCATGGCTATGTCATACCAGGAAACGGCGTCCGCAACGACGCTACCCCCCAGCAAAGCCACAGTCCGACGAACGCTAATAGCAGCGATTGTCGGCAACTTCGTCGAGTGGTTCGATTTTGCCCTGTTCGCATATACGACGCCTATCTTCGCCGTGCTGTTCTTCAATACTCCCGACCTGTCCCAATCCTTGTTCTATACCTTTGTCGTCGTCTACGGGATTTCCTTCTTCTTCCGCCCTCTTGGCGCTATGTTCTGGGGGAACCTTGGTGACCGGATCGGCAGGAAGACGACGCTCGCGATCGTGATTACCATGATGGGTGCCGCGACTGCATTGGTCGCATTCGTGCCTCCAGCGGCGGCAATCGGCTTAGCAGCACCCGCATTTATCATCGTCCTGCGCATCCTGCAGGCATTTTCTGCCAGCGGTGAATCCGGCGGCGCATTGGCACTATTGTTTGAGACCATCGGGCCGGACCGCCGCGGTGTGACACTAGGCCTACTCAACGCATTTGCGGTGGTTCCTTCCGCAGCTGGTGCACTGTCCGTTCTTGGTATGACGACCCTGGTCGGGCCACAAGCGTTCGCAGAGTGGGGTTGGCGTGTGCTCTTCATAGCCGGCGGTATCATGGCGTTGGTTGGCCTCTATATTAGGAAGCGGCTTCCCGAGACGGAGGCGTTCTCCCGCGTAGCCGAGGCCGGTGCCCGTCCGAAAATTCCCCTCTTCACGGCACTCCGTGAATACCCCCGCGAGATTTTCGCCGCGTTCCTGGGCGGAATTGGAGGACTCGCATTTTATATGCTCACCGCGTTTATCAGCGCGTACCTAAGCACCGGACTTGGTATGAGCCGTGAGGTCGCGCTGTACACGAACGCCGCCTCGCTACTCACGCTCGGAGGGCTAGGTGTAGCGTTCGGCGCACTGAGCGACAAGGTCAAGAGGCGGAAGCCGTTCCTTCTGGTCGGCACCGGGATCCTCGCTGCCGGCGCCATCCCCGCCTTCTATCTTGCTACCGGCGGTTTTGGTTGGATGGGAGCGCTGGGTGCCCAACTAATCATTGTGCTCGGTATTGGGGTCCTGTGGGGAGGTCTTTGCCCCTGGCGCCCAGAAATGTTCCCGACCCGGGTCAGATACAGCGCCACCGCGACCGCTGACGGTGCCGCTTACGCAATCCTCGGGGGGACAGCGCCGCTGATCAGCCAATACCTGGTGAATACTACTGGTATCACGCAATCGCCAGGATTCTATCTGGCGGGGATCTCGACACTAGCGCTCATTGGGCTCGCAATCTTCGCAAAAGAAACCGCAGGAACCAGCCTGCTGGCTGCCGAGGATGTTGTGAAAGAGGCAGACGCATCATAAAAATCTGGACAGGGTGAGTCTTACTCTTCGTGTGCCACTTCGTCAGCCCAGCTCGGTGGCAAAGTGGTCGCGGTCCTAACACCAAAGGCAAGCGACGAAGCTGGTTATCAATCGCTACACCGGCAGACTTGCTGATCAAAGTAGAGATACCGGCGCTTGGGCCGGCCACTCTGGCCAAGTGGACGCGTCCATGGCGAAAATTTATCAACATCCAGACAGGAGCGGGGTTCATGGTCGACAAAATCCTGGGGTTACTGAATCTCGAAAACAACGCGCTTAAGTCCGACGAGTGGGAAGAGGTTTCCAGGGTCGTCCGTGGCTTTGGCACACTCCCGTTTCCGGTGAAGCAATTGACTATTCCTGGTGCGTGGGTGCGGAACGTTGTCGACGGTGACCCATCGCTCAAGGATGCTTACATCGCTTGCGCTCGGAAGCTGGAGAGGGAAGGTGCCGCAGCGATTACGTCGCACTGCGGTTTCAGTTCCCTATTCCAAGCCGATGTGGCTGCTGCAGTTTCAATTCCAGTTGCTCTCTCAAGTCTTCAACTTGTGCCCCTGTTAGCCAAGACACTCCCGACGGGCCGAAAGGTCGGAATCATCACCTATGACGCTGAGAAGCTCACGGAGAAGCATTTTGCGGGGGCGGGGTGGGCTTCGGACGACATACCAATTGCCGTTGCTGGAATTGAGGGATCGGAAACATGGCGCAGGTGGGCGGCCCCCATCGTGAATTACTCATTGCCGTTGCTCATCAACGACGTATTGTCTGCGGTGCAGTCGCTGTTGTACGACCATCCAGAAGTTGGGATTCTTGTCTTTGAGTGCGCGGGCTTTCCAGCCGCTGCCGAAACTGTTCGACGAGAAACTGGCCTGTCTGTGGCCGACTATGTCACTTTGGCTAACCTGCTTGTCGACATGAGCCCCCCGTCGAACAGCAGTTACGGCGAGTGAAGTCCAAGGCTTCCGGTCGTTGGTGTTGACTCCAGCCTGTTCGGACGGATCAACTCAGGAAGACCGATCCTCGAAACGCCGAGCGGGACCCTGGGTTTCAACCACGATGGCGGCCTGGTAGACCGCGATTCCCGACTCATCAATAAGAATCAAAGCTGCGCGTTGTCAGACTAGCCGAGAGCGAAATGTTCGTTGTTCGTTCAAATCCCCCTTGATCACCAACGATTCACCTGAGTTTGGTGCGTTGATGCTTGGCAAGGCCTAGAGATGCGTAAAGCATGAGTAAAGGACGAAGAGATGACACTGATTATTGAGCAAGACCCAAAACACGAAATGGCTTGGTGTGCTGGCGTTCAACCCACGTTAGACGCTGGAGTGACTCTGTCCCGGCCAAGGACAGCGTGAAGGCAGCCGCATGACGAAGACTTGGCGGGTTGACGTAGATTCGGGGACGAACCTGGGGGTCGCAGTCGCCCCCTCCACAGGGCAATTGGCGGTTACCGTGCAGGGCTCCGTATGGCTTGTGCCTCCCAACGGCGGGCAGGCCAGCAGGGCTGTCCCTCGCGGGTTCGAGTGTCCCGAAGCGCACAGAGCGAGTTGGTCTCCGGACGGCCGGTGGCTCGCGTTTCAAACCAATCAGGACGGGCGCTATCACGTGTGGCAGGCGGCTGCGACAGGTGGTGAGCCCCAACCGCTGACCGCAGGTCCGCAAGACGATAGGGAACCCGCCGTCTCCCCCGACGGCAACCGCGTCGCTTTTGCATCCGATCGCAGTGGAAGCTACCAAGTATGGGTGCTGGACCTGCGCGACGACACCCTCATCCAATGGACTGATGAGGCAGGCGAGGTTGGGATGCCGACGTGGCATCCCAACGGTGAGGCAATCGCGTACGTCCTGAACGAGCACCTGGTGCGAATGGCGGGTTCAGGTCGTCCCCGGACAATCTACCAAGATCCAACACGCAAGCTCTTTGGCCTAGCTTTCTCCCCCGATGGTGAAAGGTTGTCGTGCGTTGCCCTCAATGAGCTGGCTTCCTCTCTCATGCTGATAGAGGACGGCATCGGCACCGTCGTAACCGACACCGAGGATGTCGTCCCGCTGGCAGCAACTTGGGTCTCAGGGGAGGAGATCGTGTACTCAGCTGACGGTAACATTCGCAGGCGCCACTTGCAGACCGAGACGGTGACCCCCATACCCTTCAACGCCTCGATCACCGGTGTCCACAGCGACCTAACCGCGGAGACTGATCTGTTCACGGCCGCCTCAGAACCGTTGCGTGGCATTGTCGACCCCGTGCTCGCACCTGACGGGGAAAGTGTCGCTTTTCACGCTCTCGGCTCCATTTGGGTTGGGGAGCTTGGAAAGCATCCCAAGCAGTTACCGGGAGCAATTGCTTACCAAACCGGCCCCGCCTGGTTCCCGGACAGCCGCCACCTCGTCTATTCCAGCGACCTCGCTGGCAGCCCCGATCTTTGGCGCTTCGACACACACACGGAGGAACACCGCAGGCTTACCAAGCTTCCCGGCGCCCAGATGTTTCCTTCGGTCAGCCCGGACGGCGCCAGGATCGCGTTCCAGGATCACGACGACAAGACCTTCGTGCTCGACACCAAAACAAACTGCGTGATGGAGGTGCTCCCGGCGTTAATGCAGCCGGGCCGGCCCTCCTGGACACCGGCTGGCGACACCCTGGCGATGTTCGCTCACGTACCGGTTTCGCGGCGGTTCCGCGAAGGGGAAGCCCAGCTCCTGCTTGCCGACACCGAAACAGGAGTCGTGCGATATGTGTCGTTTTCGCGACACGGCGCGTTGGCCGCGCGGACATCAGGTTCGCCCGCTTGGTCGCCAGATGGTCGCATGCTGGCCATAATTCTTGACGGACTGCTGCACGTGGTGCCCGTTTCCTCTGGGGGTGACCTCACAGGCCCACCCAGACAGTTAACGGATCACACAGCGGACTATCCGAGCTGGGCACCTGATTCCAATACACTGCTGTACCTGCATCACGGTCAGTTCCGCAAGGTATCAGTCCAAGGTCAACCAGATGGGATGGTCCCTGCGGGACCACAAAGGACACATGTGGCTGAGCCACGAAGAAGCGAACTATACGTGGCGTCCTTGTGGGACGGGCACAGCGACCATCTGCTCAGAGATGTCAAGATCGTCGTTGAGGCTGGCCGGATCAAGTCAGTTGAATCAGGGGTTCAGGCAGGAGCATCAAACATACTGCCGGAAGGTCAGGCCCTAACAGCGATGCCTGGACTCATCGACATGCACACCCACACTGCGGGCATGCTCGCAGCCAGCTACGGCCGTAGGCTTGGCCGACTCCAGCTCGCCTATGGCATCACCACCGTGCGTTCCGCAGGTGATCCTGCCTACGAGGCCGCCGCCGCCTACGAAACCTATAACGGTGACACACACCTAGGTCCGAGATATGTGCCGACAGGTGAACTGCTGGACGGGGTCCGCTGCTGGTGGCCGATGGCGCGTCCCGTCAGCGACGAGGATCAATTAGTTCGCGAGATCGAGCGCTCCCATGCCCTTGGGATGAGATTCGTAAAGGTCTACAACCGCCTACCTCCACGCTGGCATGGCCGAGTAATACAAGAGGCTCACCAGCGCGGAATGCGTGTAACCTCACACCACCTCTACCCGGGTGTTCTCGACGGCCAGGACGGCCTCGAGCATTTGGTGGTGTCTACCAACCGCATCCATACGCTGGTGAGTCGGCGTGGGAACACTCAACGTGACGTGCTTGACCTCATCACGGGGAGTGGTATTGCTCTGACGCCTACACTGTTCGACTCGAGCGCCCTGCTATTCGATCAAGGCTCCTTGGTCGAAGACGAAAGGCTACGAACAATCCTTCCGGCTTGGGCATACGAGCGATTGCGAAACAAATCGGCTGTGATGGCGGCGGCGGAGCCAGTGGCCGTGCGGCAGAGACTGAATCGACTGGTTAACAGTGTTCGCCTAATTATGGAATCTGGGGGTGTCATTACGACGGGTACCGATGCGCCCCTAGACGACGTCGGACTCGGACTGCATCTCAACCTGCGTGCGATGGTCCAAGGTGGGATACGACCCCTCGACGCCTTGCGCACCGTTACTGCTAACGCGGCAGCGGCCCTAGGGTGTGGACATGAAATCGGCGCCATACGACCTGGGCACAGGGCCGATATAGTGTTTGTGCACGGTGACCCGACGACACATATCGAAGCTACGTCTAACGTCCAAGCCGTTATGCAAGGTGGCCGACTGCATCGCCTTGACGAGTTGCTGAATGTTGGGCCAGAGCCAACTGGTGCTGCTCCGGTGTACCGGGGCCTGACTTTTGATGCCTTGCCGCACGACACCGATCTGCATTGGTGGCACGACCCTGCCGCGTGGAATTCCGGGGCTCCGAAACAAGTACAAAAAGGAAACAAACCAGCGGAAAATGTCATCGGGGGTTGTTGTTAGCCAAAGGTCGTCACGCGCTCAGACGAGGTTCTCCACGGCGGCAACGCGCGGTGCATTTCCTAAGTAGGGAACAAGCGGCCAGAAAGCCCGCACGGTCTTAACGAACTGAAGCACAAATTATGGACAAGGTTGGCCCGGGGCAGAAGCGAGGCTGATCCAACCTGTTGGGCAGAAATTGGATCTTCCGGAATTGCAGCGGCGGCCATACTTCTGGTCATTCTCCTTTTTGCTGCGCCCAGAGCACTGAGAGTGCGGACGCCCTGGCGCCGCGGCATTCAACGATTCACCTGATTGCCATCGGTGTTGCGGCCTTAATCGTGCGGTTTGCAGAACGGAAGGAGAAGCGACTGCGCCGGGCTTTTCTAAGTCTCCCGGCGCAGGCTGGCTTGGTCCACCAGTTCTGTCAGCCATGGCCGGCGCCCAGGGTGGAAGACAATTCCTTCGGGGAGTCCTTGGACGGTGGGAATGGAACTTACGATGTCGATAGTGATCCGGCCACCGGCTATGGGTGCGTTGGTGATGTGGAGGTCACCGTAGGATTCAGGGAGTACGGGATCCATCCAGAAACCTCCGCGCGACACATGTGTGTTGTACTGCATCAGACTAGTGACCAGCAGGATCGGTGTAGTCGCTGCCCAGGCCTGCGGTGAACAGGCCGTGGGGTAAGGTACGGGGGCCGCGAATCGGTCCCGGTCAAAGCCGCAAAACAGCTCTGGCAGGCGGCCATCGGAGTAATCGGCCGCCTCCAGCAGGGCTGTGGCGATCCGCTGTGCTTCGGCTACAAAGCCGTAACGCAGCAGGCCAGCAGCGATGATTGCGTTGTCGTGGGGCCAGACAGAGCCATTGTGGTAGCTGGCGGGGTTGTAGGCTCCCATGTCACTGGCCAGGGTCCGCACGCCCCAGCCGCTGAACATTTCCGGGGACATCAGCTTGTCGGCCACCTGCCGCGCTTTGTCCTCATCCACCAAGCCGTACCATAGGCAGTGCCCCATGTTCGAAGCGCACGCGTCAACTTGCCGCTTCGTGCCATCGAGAGCGACGGCATAATATCCGCGCTCGGGCATCCAGAACTGCTCGTTGAACCGTTTTTTCAGCTGCGCAGCACGATTTGCGAGCTCATACGCCAATGCTGCGTCCCCCGCGTCATACGCCATCCATGCCCGCGCGATGTACGCCCCGTGGACGTATGCCTGGACCTCGCAGAGCGCGATGGGCGGCTCGGCCATGGTTCCGTCGGCGAAGTTGATGCCGTCCCAGGAGTCCTTCCAGCCCTGGTTGATCAGCCCTCGGGGGTTGAGGCGCTCGTACTCTACGAACCCGTCGCCGTCCTTGTCTCCGTAGTCCCGGATCCACTCCAGCGCGCGGTCAGCATGGGGCAGCAGGGAAGCGATGGTGTCCTTATCGGATCCCCAGCGGCTGACTGTCCCGAGCGCGTCCACGAACAGGGGTGTGGCGTCGACGCTGCCGTAGTAGGTGGACTTGCCCCCGAGGGATAGCCCGCTGGAGACGTCGAGCCTGACCTCATGCAGGATCTTGCCGGGCTCCTCCTCGCTCATCGGGTCCACCACTGTGCCTTGGCGGTCTGCAAGGGTCTGGAGCGTGCCCAGAGCCAGGGAGGGGTCCACAGGCAGTGCCATTTCGGACGCCCAGAGCGAGTCGCGGCCGAACAAAGTCATGAACCAAGGTGCCCCGGCGGCCACCACCACCCGGTCCGGGTGGTTTGGGTCTTCGATGCGGAGGGCACCCAGATCGTCGTAGCTGCGACGCAAAGTCCGTTCGATGGAGTGGTTTCCCATGTGTATCACCGGAATCTTCGCCACCCACTCCTGCCGGCGCCGGTCCCGGGGAGACAATGCATCCCCGTCAGGATGGAAGAACCCGTCAACGTGGTCAACTCCCTCGATGTTGGGCGCCACAGTCAGGACCGTGCTCCACTGGCCGTGCGGCGGGACAGTCACCAGGTACGTGAGGGCCTCCGGCGTAACGTCTGCTCCGGGGGCCTGGACGGTGACCTCCTTGCGGACGTCCTGCCAGGTAGCCCGGATGGTGAGCGCGTCGACGTCAGCCCGGCGGATTTCGTCCCAGCGCCGCTGGATCCGGGCCTCTTTGACCTCGAATAGGTCCGCGAAATCCGCCCCAATGCTCAAGACGACCTCGCATTGGGCAGGCTTCAGGGAGTAGTTGCAAACGGTGACCTGCTCCTGGAAGCCGGCGCCGACTTCGCGGAGACGTTCCACGATCAGAGGGCTGTCCGCATACCCGTCTGAGCGGGAAACACGCCCGGCGAACAGAGCCCGGTATGGCTCCTTCGTCTCCGCCGCCAGCGGCTCAAGGGGCTCGCCGTTAATGGTTAGGTTCCAGCGCGAAAGGACGCGGGTGTCCTGGACGAACAGGCCGTGGGGATGCTCGGGGTGTATATCCCCGTTTTGCAAGGAGATGCAGAAGGATGATCCCTCCACCAAAGTAACGGTTCCGGCCCCCAGGGGCCCTGCTGCAGTGTCAGCATTCCATCCAGCCATCGAGGCCTCCTCAAGAAACCCACGCCAGCACGCCTTTGCTAGGTAGGGCGGCCTGCTGCCGTTACCGCCGATTCTCCAACCGACGCTACGCTCGCTTACTCTCCGTTACCAGTACATCGTCGGATACTCTAAATGTCCCCCGCCACCAGTCGAATGAAACGTTGCCGTCAGGAGGGGCCGCGGCATGATGCCGCTGGGCGTGGCTCAAATCAATATGACGAGAAATCGATGGCGGTCCATGAGGAAAGAGCTTAGAAGCTGCGCTCTGTCTCGGCGGCCGGCACTGGCGCGCCGGCTGCCCCGCACCGCCCGCACTTCGCGACGGACCTACATGCCGGGGCCAACGTTTTCCTGCTCGCTCCCCTGCTGGGGTCCGGAAAGAGGGACCGACTATTCCCGGTTCTGGTCCATTTCTGCCGTTGACCGCGGCCAGCGCAGACAACCGTGGGCCTTCGCCCTGGCACTGATAGGCGTTGACCTGCCCTTCCTTTTTACATTGCCGACAGCCCTTGTCCGGGCCAGGGCCCGGTGCTGTTGCGAAGCCACTCGTGGCACCTTACTCAGGGCTAAGCAGGAAGCCACCGTGGTCATTGACATCCTCTGGCTACATTGGACCTTGGTATCAAAGCCTGCCCGACTTACAGCAATCACCTCCGTGAGTGATCAAAGCTCGATCGTGCGGTTGCAGAACGGAAGGAAGGAGAAGCGACTATGCCCCGGCCTCTGAATCTTTCACCGGTGGCTTGCCTGTTCCACGAGCCTTGCTGCCACGGATTCAGGCGAGCACTGATCACGCGCGTCTACACTATGCGACTGACCAGTTCACGGCCTGCCCGGAAAAGCCTCGGTCTCGAGGTCACGGAGGGTCCACTCCCAAACGTCCACGTTGCAGGTCTGACCATGTACATGCTGGGAAATTGCGAAAAGAGCCGCCTCTGACCGGATCACTTCAAGCCCAATAAGCTGTTCCGCGCTGTGCAGCGACCGGATAAACGAATGGAAGAACGCCTTCACCAACCGCACCTTGCCCGCGTCAATGAGCTGGGCAATAACGTATGCTGGCCCGTTTCGAAAGCCCGCAGAGAGGTGATCTTCTGCCTGCGCTCGGGCAACGTCCTGGGCGCACGCTCGCGAACATGCTTCCACCAGAACGGACATCAACTGGCCCTCCGGGCTCGCAATCGGCATCGGCTTTGAAGCGGAGCCCGCTCGAACAGAGGCTTCGGGCATGTCCCCCAGTGTCATAGGCGGTGTTCGAACTCTGCCTACCGAGTTCCGACGCTTCATCACTGGCCTCCTTCGAGTCGCTGACCATACTGGAGCGATACCTAAAGTATGAGCTCATTCAGGAGCGTATGCAAGAAGCAATTATGAATGATCTAATTCATAAGATGGACGCTCCCTCGCGGGCGGGTCGGTGGTGCGAGCCCCTCCTTATTGAGGTGACCGTCGGGCGGAATCACGGAGCGGACCCCAGTTGCTGTTCTGCCAGATGTCCATGGCGACTTTGGCCGCGGCGGCTACCAGCGCCGTAATCGATAGCCGCATGGGATGAACGATTTCTTTCAGGAAGACCATTGATATGGCGTGCTGAATAACTCTATACTTGTTGTTCGTGGGGCTGCTGACTCGGAGAGCCGGGATACTGTTATCCGCGATAGCCAGTTTGTGAATTGTTGACTCGGTGTAGCGCCTTGTCAGCACTCGCTGATTCGTCGCGCCTCCTGGCTCCTCAACGCCGACTCTGAAGCGCCCCGCTCGGAGTGGCCGAATCACATCTGCCGGGCCGCTCAAGGCTCCCTTCAAGAAAGAGATACATTCCTAAATGACGACCGCATTTCGCGCAGCCGACCTCGCTGCCAGTGAACTAGAAGAAAAACTCCTCGCCCAGCCCAGCGCTACGCCACTTTCCGGTGACATCACCGTTCGGGGTCTCAACGTATTTGGCACCGAGGATGGCCGCATCTCTTCGGGCACCTGGGAGACTGAAGCGGGCCAGTCCAGATGGGAGTTCCTCACCAGGGGCGAAATCATTCACGTTCTCTCCGGCAAAATGAGTGTTCAGCGGGACGGCGGTGACGAAGTGCACCTGTCCGCTGGTCACACCGCATATTTCCCCATCGGATGGACCGGAACGTGGACCGTACACGAGCGTCTTCGGAAGGTGTATGTCATTTACTCGGCTTGACCTCCGCCAAACCGCCCCGCCGGAGCTAAACAAATAGGCGAAGCATCGCTCTGTTGACCTCGGTGTAGGACTGTTGCGGCATTCGGAGTAGATCGATTTACTCGCAGGGAGAAGAGCGCTGCTCTTCTCCCTGCGGCGTTCGAAGTCCGTCACCTGGACGCTCGTGGCGGGTCGAGTCCCCATCATGTATCTAATTTTTCCGCCCGACACTTGGAGCTTGCCTTGACCACTACTAGCCCACAGGGGCCTGAGATTGCCTTGCGAGAGCAGCAGCCTTTGCTGGACGCGAACGGTAGAAGGTCGACTACTCTACCGATCCGCAGCGCCGGGCTGGATGGTTGTGATGACGGCTGTCACTACTGCGAGGGGCCGGAAACGGATTAACAGCCTTCCATCTAGGATGCCGTCCGCCCACGCCCCGGGTCTCTCAGCATAGGAACGAATCGCCATGAAGTCCTTCAGAGCGATGACTGGAGCCGCCTCATCGGCGCAGAGGTCTTATTAGCTTAACCCGGCCTACAACGGGGACCGGGCGAGCTTCGAATCGGCAGAAGGATTCAAAGTCGCCCAGGATCTGCCGGGAGCAGTACTCGTCCATGATCTGCTAACGATGAAAAGCGCAAACCTCGACGTCCAGTTTGCGCTGGGATGACCTACATTTACAGCCGCAAAGCCACCCCTGACCAACGGATAGAGCAGTACGCGGCCTCCTCGTCTCACGCAAGAACAATAATCAGCATCTCCGCCAAAATAATTGCTCTAAGCAGCCAACGGGAGCGCGAATTCGGTCGGGCGATCTGGCCGGAGTGAGCCATTTCGTGGACGCTAGGCCGCACAACGGCTCAGTTTTCGACCGTCACCGACACCGCCCGGTATTCGTCAGATCAACTCCAGTGCCATGGCTGCGTCCCCCGCTGCTGCCTACCCAAAAGGGTTGCTCAAACCATCCCGAATTAGCGTTTCCCCCACCCGCAAATAACAGGACGATGGATGCTAGGCCCACCTCTTAGAGAAGAAGTGAAGGCATGAGGGCATTTTAGGACATCCTGTCAGGAACTCATCTGGCCAAAAACCCAAGGCGGCACAAAGCAAGGAGCCGTCAACTCTCCGCAGCCCCTGGAGCAACTCAGGAGCTGAGGCGCAACAGACCCTACCCTGTTTTTGAAAGGCAGCCCGATGCTACAAACCCCAGAATCTTGTCGTGAAACGTGGATGGGCCGGGAGGCACTCGCCGAGGCCATGATTCCGGTGATCGGCCGGCTGTACCGCGAGAACAACGTCGTAACGAGCATCCATGGCCGGAGCCTGATCAACAAGTCCACCATGAACATCCTCAAGGCACACCGCTTCGCCCGCCGGATCAGTAAGGACGAATTGCCCCTGGAGGAGACTGCCCCGCTACTGAACGCCCTGGCAGAGATGGAGCTCGGTGCGGCAGCCATCGACGTGGCCCGCCTAAACCAGAAATTCAAGGCCGAAGCCGACGGCGCCACCCTGGAGGAGTTCCTCCGCGCCGAGCTTGCCGAGGTAGTTGGCAAGCGCGGCGGCGATGACCGCACCAGCACCGACGTCGTGCTGTATGGCTTTGGCCGGATCGGCCGCCTGCTGACGCGCCTCCTGATCGAAAAGGCAGGCGGCGGCCACGGCCTGCGCCTGCGCGCCATCGTGGTGCGCCGGGGCTCGGACAAGGACCTCACCAAGCGCGCCAGCCTCCTGCGCCGCGACTCGGTCCACGGCTCCTTCGAGGGGACCATCCGTGTGGACGAGGCTGCGAACACCATCACCGCGAACGGTGTCCAGGTCCAGGTCATCTACTCGGACAACCCCGCCACGATCGACTACACCGCCTACGGCATCCACAACGCCCTGGTGGTAGACAACACGGGCCGCTGGCGCGACGCCGAAGGCCTGTCCCAGCACCTGCAGAGCAAGGGTGTTGCACGCGTCCTCCTTACCGCACCGGGCAAAGGCGCGCTGAAGAACATCGTGCACGGCATCAACCACGGCAGCATCGAGGACACGGACCAGATCGTCTCGGCGGCGTCCTGCACCACCAACGCCATCACGCCGGTCCTGAAGGCGATCAACGACAAGTTCGGCGTGATCCACGGGCACGTGGAAACCGTCCACTCCTTCACCAACGACCAGAACCTGATCGATAACTTCCACAAGGGCGACCGTCGCGGCCGCTCCGCCGCGCTGAACATGGTCATCACGGAAACCGGAGCGGCCACCGCTGTGGCCAAGGCGCTGCCCGAGCTACTGGGCAAGCTCACGGGAAGTTCCATCCGCGTCCCCACACCGGACGTTTCGCTGGCCATCCTGAACCTGAGCCTGGAAAACGGCACCACCAAGGATGAGGTGAACGACTACCTGCGCCAGATGTCCCTGCATTCGGACCTGCGCAAGCAGATCGACTACATCGACTCGCCGGAAGTTGTTTCCACCGACTTCGTCGGATCCCGTCGTACCGGCATCGTGGACGGCCTCGCCACCATCGCTAATGAGAAGAACGTCATCCTCTACGTCTGGTACGACAACGAATTCGGCTACAGCTGCCAGGTAGTCCGCGTCATGGAAGAGATGGCCGGCGTCAACCGACCATCCTTCCCCGCCGCGGACGTCGTTGAGGAGGCGACATTGGTACTTGCAGCCGTGGGATAGATTCAAGGGCTGCTTATCCAAGCCGCGGCCATCACCACCAGCCAGCCGGAGACGTTTACGTCGAGTATTAGCGAGGCAAATGCAAATGAGAATAGTCCCTTTAGCCCAGTGAGCTCTTCCAAGTAGATCTGGATGAATCCCTACTGGGTCCCTATGCGCCGAGGTGCTAGGCGACGCGTTTCGGTTGGAATGTCGGTTTCTTCACCAGCCACGACTCACGTATCCTCTCTGGGGTCTGGGAACCGGACGGCTTGGTAAGTTCACGGACCAGTTAGCCAGCGGAGCTGGAAGCACGCACCGGTAGCCGAAGGGTCTGCCCGGAGCACATGGAATCCCCGCACTCCGAGCGCGGGTTGGACCCCCGTTCATCACGACCAGCGGCGCCACGCCCGCGGGCATGGGCTACCTTCACCCACTGAGTGATTTGCTGGATGCTGACCTTCTGCTCGGGAATAGGGCACGGGCATCGGCAGCGATGCGAGCCTACAATCCTATCCAGCCCCTTGACGCCCATCACCTCTGGGATACACCGCTGGTGCGATACCGCTCGGTTGCTGTTGAGCCCAACTTTCGGCAGCCCACAACCCACTCCCCCGTTGGCGAACGCGCGCCGAATCCCGTAGTGAAGCGCTAAATTACTCGGCGACCTCCCCGGTGGTTTCATAGGTGGCGATCTGGCCGATGCGGCGCGTGTGGCGCTCGGCATTGCTAAATGGTTCCGTTAGGAATGCCTCGATTAGTTCGGTGGCCTCCTCAACGGTGTGTTGGCGCCCGCCCACTGCAACCAGGTTGGCGTCGTTGTGTTCGCGAGCCAGCTTGGCGGTGTCCAGGTTCCAGGCCAGGGCCGCGCGCACGCCCTCGACCTTGTTCGCGGCCATCTGCTCTCCGTTGCCCGAGCCGCCCAGCACTATCCCGAGGGCGTCCATGCCCGCTGCCCGGTCAGCAACGACGGCGGACGCGGCCTTGATACAGAATGCGGGGTAGTCGTCCTCGGCATCGTAGGCCGTTGGCCCGTGGTCCACCATCTCGTAGCCTTTGGCTGACAGTGCGGCGATGAGGTGGGAGCTGAGCTCCATGCCGGCGTGGTCGGTTGCGATGTGAACGCGCATTAGTGGTCCTTCAATCTTGTTTGGGGGTGCAGTCTTGTTGGGTGAAATCCAAACCGCATCGGAGGGTCATTGCCTAGCCGAAGGCGAGCTGGCCGCTGGCGCGCAGCGACTCGATGGCCTCCGCAGGCGACGGCCTGCTGTACACGGCCGATCCGGCCACAAAGACGTTGGCGCCGGCCTCCGCGGCGCGGGTGATGGTTTCTTCCGTGATGCCGCCGTCGACCTGGATGGCCACGTTCACCCCTGAACCCTCGACCGCCGCGCGGGCACGGCGGATCTTGGGCAACATGACGTCCAGGAATGCCTGGCCGCCGAAGCCCGGCTCCACCGTCATGATCAACAGCATGTCCAGTTCGGGGAGCATGTCCAGGTACGGTTCCACCGGAGTGGCCGGGCGCAGTGCCATGCCCGCTTTAGCCCCGCGCGCACGTAGTTCGCGGGCCAGCTTTATGGGGGCCTCGGACGCCTCGACGTGGAAGGTCACCGAGCTCAGGCCCGCATCGGCGAACTGTGGCGCCCAGCGGTCCACATTTGAAATCATCAGGTGGGCGTCCAACGGCACGGGGCTGACCTTTTGCAGCCGTTCTACGACAGGCAGGCCGATGGTCAGGTTCGGCACGAAATGGTTGTCCATGACATCCACGTGCACGGCATCGGCGTTGCTGATGCGGGCCAGCTCGGCCTCAAGGTTGACGAAGTCGGCCGAGAGGATGCTGGGGTTGATGCAGCACTTCAGGGGTGAAATGGGCATGGTTTCTGCCTTTCGGTGCCGGTCAGGGCTCAGTGGGTTAGGAAGACTTACGTGCAGCGGCGAGGGCGCCTTCGATGTCGGCCAGCAGTTCCTTCCAGCTGGCCACAAACTTGTCCAGGCCCTCGGATTCGAGGAGGGCAACCACCTCGTTGTAGGAGATGCCCAGCGCGTCCAGTGCGTACAGCACGGCCTTGGACTCGGCATAGGCGCCGGAGATCGTGTCACCGGTGACCACGCCGTGGTCGAACGTCGCGTCGAGCGTCTTCTCCGGCATGGTGTTGACGACGTGGGCAGCAACCAGTCCGGTGACGTACAGGGTGTCGGGGTAGACGGGGTCCTTCACCCCGGTGGACGCCCACAGCGGACGCTGCGGGCGTGCGCCGGCTTCGGTCAAGACTGTCCAGCGCTCGGTGGCAAAGAGCTCTTCGTAGACCTGGTAGGCGAGGCGGGCGTTAGCGACACCCGCCTTGCCTTTGAGTGCTTTGGCGTCATCGGTGCCGAGGGCGTCGAGGCGCTTGTCGATCTCTGAGTCAACGCGGGAGACGAAGAACGAGGCCACCGAGTGGATCGTGGACAGGTCATGGCCGTTTTCCTTGGCCAGTTCCAGGCCGGACTGGAAGGCATTGATGACTGCGCGGTAACGGTCGAGGGAGAAGATCAGGGTCACGTTGACGCTGATGCCTTCGCCCAGGGTTGCCGTGATGGCCGCGAGGCCTTCGAGGGTTGCCGGGATCTTGATGAGGACGTTGTCCTTGTCCACCTTCTTGTAAAGGTTCTTGGCCTCGGCGATGGTGCCCTCGGTGTCCCAGGCGAGACGGGGATCTACCTCGATGGACACGCGGCCATCCACACCATTGGTGGCGGCGGCGATCGGGGCGAACAGGTCGCAGGCGTCGGCGACGTCGGTGGTGGTGATCTCGAAGATTGTATTTTCTACGCCGGCGCCCTGCGCGGCAAGTTCGGCAATCTTTGCATCGTAGTCAGAGCCGGAGGTGATCGCGGCCTGGAAGATGGAAGGGTTCGTGGTCACGCCAACGACGTTCTTTTCGTCGATGAGCTTTTGCAGGCTGCCGCTGGCGAGCCGCTCGCGGGAGAGGTCGTCCAGCCAGATGGATACACCGGCGTCGGACAGCTGTGCGGTGGGGGTTGCGTTGGTCATGGCGTCTGCTTCCTTCGAAATGATGAATAGTTGAGAGCTTGCGCCGGCGCCGCGGGACGCTTGTTAGCCGTCCCGCGGCGCTGGTCGCAGTGCAGTTGAGAGGGTTAGTTTCCCGCGGCGGCGAGGGAGTCCTTAGCGGCGGCGGCGACAGCCTCCGCGGTAATGCCGAACTCCTGGAAAAGGCGCTTGTAGTCAGCGGATGCGCCATAGTGCTCGAGCGAGATGGAACGGCCGGCGTCGCCGACGAATTCCCTCCAGCCCAGGGCCAGTCCGGCCTCGACGGAGACGCGGGCCTTGACGGCGACGGGGAGCACGGACTCGCGGTAGGCGGGGTCCTGCTTGTTGAACCACTCCACGCACGGCATGGAGACAACGCGGGCAGCGATGCCTTCGCCCTGGAGGGCTTCGCGGGCCTGCACGGCCAGCTGGACCTCGGAGCCGGTAGCGATCAGCAGTACCTGGGCAGGGACTGTTGCGCCGTCCCGGGATGCCTCGGCCAGCACGTAGCCGCCCTTGGCCACACCGGCCGGGGAAGCAAAAGTGTCACCTTCGGCCGCACCCTCGCCTCGGGCGAACGTGGGGACGTTCTGACGGGTCAGGACGATACCGGCCGGGTTTTCATGGTTCTCCAACATGGTCTTCCACGCTATGCCCACCTCGTTGGCGTCGCCGGGGCGGACCACGTCCAGGCCCACGATGGCGCGCAGGGTGGCGAGCTGTTCAACCGGCTGGTGGGTGGGGCCGTCCTCGCCCAGACCGATGGAATCGTGCGACCACACATACAGCGACGGAACACCCATGAGGGCGCCGAGGCGGATGGCCGGCTTCTGGTAGTCCGAGAAGATCAGGAACGTGCCGGAGAACGCGCGGGTCCGGCCGTGCAGGGCGATGCCGTTCACGATCGATGCCGCGGCGTGCTCACGGATACCGAAGTGCAGGACCCGGCCGTACGGGTTGCCCTTCCACGTATCCGTGGAGCGGGAGGCCGGGATAAAGGACGGGGAGCCCTCGATGGTGGTGTTGTTGGACTCCGCGAGGTCGGCCGAACCGCCCCAGAGTTCCGGCATGAGCGGACCGATCGCGTTCAGGACCTTGCCGGACGCTGCGCGGGTGGAGACGTCCTTGCCTGCTTGGAAGACCGGCAGGGCAGCATCGAGCCCGGCCGGGAGCTTTTTGGCTTCGATCCGTTCCAGCAAGGCAGCGCCCTCGGGGTTGGCTTTCTGCCAGGCGTTGAAGGACTCATCCCAAACACTGCGTGCCGCGGCGCCGCGGCCAACTACGGCGCGGGCGTGCGCCAGGACTTCCTGGTCCACGTCGAAGGACTTGGCGGGATCGAACCCCAGGACGGACTTTAGGCCGGCGACCTCTTCGGCGCCCAGGGCTGAACCGTGGATCTTGCCGGTGTTCTGCTTCTTCGGCGCCGGGTACCCGATGATGGTGCGCAGCGAGATGATGGACGGCTTGGAGGTCTCGGCCTTCGCGGCGAGCAGCGCAGAGTAGAGCTCCTGGACGTCTTCGACGTATTCGCCCGTCTCCGTCCAGTCCACGCGCTGGGTGTGCCAGCCGTAGGCCTCATAGCGCTTCAGGACGTCCTCGGTGAAGGAGATGTCAGTGTCGTCCTCGATGGATATGTGGTTCTCGTCGTAGACCACCACGAGGTTGCCCAGTTCCTGGTGGCCGGCCAGCGAGGAAGCCTCGGAGGTCACGCCTTCCTGGATGTCGCCGTCGGAGGCGATGACCCAGATGGTGTGGTCAAAGGGGGACGTGCCCTCGGCAGCGTCGGCGTCGAACAGGCCGCGCATCCGGCGCTGTGAGTAGGCGAACCCGACCGAGGAGGCCAGGCCCTGGCCCAGCGGGCCGGTGGTGATTTCGACTCCGGCGGTGTGCTTGTATTCCGGGTGGCCCGGCGTCAGGGAATCCCAGGTGCGGAGCGCCTTAAGGTCGTCCAGTTCCAGGCCGTAGCCGGAGAGGAACAGCTGGATGTAAAGGGTCAGCGACGAGTGGCCGGGTGACAGGATGAAACGGTCACGTCCCAGCCAGTCCGGGTCGCGGGGGTCGTGGCGCATCAGCTTCTGGAAAAGAAGGTACGCGGCCGGGGCAAGGCTCATCGCCGTGCCGGGGTGGCCGTTGCCAACCTTCTCGACGGCGTCCGCGGCCAAAACACGGGCCGTGTCCACCGCGCGCTGGTCCTCGGGTGTCCATTTGAATGTTGCTGATTCAGGATTTGACGCTGAACTTGGGGCGCTGGACAAGGTACGTGTCGGATTCACGATTTATCCCTTCGATTCGGTCATCGGCCTGTAGCGGCCGGACGGATGGTTCTGGTTGATCTCCATGATCCCGAAACCAACGGGTAGGCGTAACACTGTTTTTTGACAGTTCTTACTACCCTTTAGGGTTGGTTTGGCCTTTCCGTCCGGTATGCTGGCCGGATGAGCGCTGCCGCTGACCAAACCCTGAAGGAATCTGCTCTGCCCGTGCCAGAGGTGCCGTGGCCACTTTTGGAGAGCGTGGCAGCAGTGGCAGAAGCCCCCTTGGCCCAGATAGCGGATCGACTGCGTGAGGCCACCCTCCCCTGCATGGGAAGCAGCGCGCTGGTCATCTTCACCGAAGACTGCACGGGCCGGCCGCAGAAGAAGGCAGGCGCCGAAGAAATTATCTCCCGGGCCTCCATCGCCGAGCTGGACACACTTCGCGCTACCCTTTCGGATGAGACACCTTGGTTCGGGGAAGCCGAGCTCGCTGGCCGGCCCCGCCAGGTACTAGCCCTGAAGCACGCCTCCAGCAATGCCCTCCTCGTTCTCACGGATCCTCACCCTGCCGGTCCGGAGCACAACGCCGGGCTGGACCTGGTGAGGTATCTGTGGCGCCTTAGTGCCCGGCGGATCCAGGAGAAAGTCGCCGATGCGCCGCCGTCATACCTGCTGGAATCGCGGGCGGCCTCAGCTGAACGTATCCGCGTGACAGCGGAACTGACCGATCTGCACTCAACCACCTTGGAGACCCTCCTTGCAGCCTTGCGGTCATCCTCCTTGGACGATGCATTAGCCCGCTCAACCGTCACTGACCTCACCGCCAAGGCCTTAATCGGGCTCCGCACACACAGCGACCGCACGACAGACCTGGTGAAAGAGCCAGTCGCCAAGGCCTTCGAACGCCTGAGGGAGGACCTGCGACCGCTCACGCGCTACAGCGGCATCGAGATCGAATTTATCGAACCGCCGCTGAATGGAAGGGCCCTCCCCGGCGAAGTTGCCCACGCGGCCCGGGCCATCGTCCGCGGACTTGTGCTGGCCATGACGGAACAACCAGAC
The DNA here is from genome assembly GCF_055412765.1 of Pseudarthrobacter xylosi. NCBI lineage: Bacteria > Bacillati > Actinomycetota > Actinomycetes > Micrococcales > Micrococcaceae > Pseudarthrobacter > Pseudarthrobacter xylosi. The sequence continues at coordinate 85,315 of NZ_JBVAYT010000009.1, forward strand.
GTCAGCAGAGTAAGGACGCAGTGGGACTGCGACGGCGAAAACCTGCTGATCAACGTACGCGACGACGGCCGCGGTGTACTCGCCGCCGACGCGCCGAGCATCGCCCGCTTGGACCGCCGGGTCCAGGCGCTCACCGGACAGCTGCGGATCGACGTCATGCCAGGCTGGGGTGCAGACGTCTTCGTCACACTCCCATTGGACCTGCCAGCACGCCCGGCCGGGGATGTCGCCGAATGGGACCTCGCCGCCCGTGAACTCGAAGTGCTCCAGCACCTCGTCGCCGGACAACGCAACCGTACAATCGCCTCAGCGCTGGGCATCAGCGAGAATACCGTCAAGTTCCACGTGCGGAACCTGTTCAGGAAGCTCGACGTCGGCTCACGTACCGAGGCCATTGCACTGGCACACAGTCACGGACTCCGGTGACGGTGTGACGACTGGACAGGGCACAGTTCAATCTGTGCCCTGTCGGGAGACGACAGCCCAATGAGCGGCACTCGGGACGAAGTGGGGTCATCCCTTCCGCTGCTCGCGCGGGTATTGCAACCGCCGCGTCCAGGTCCCCTTAGACGGTGATCAGTGACTGTTCCGGGTTACGTTCTGGCTCCCCGCTGCAGGTGAACGTGACGCTGCTGGTTGGATGCATTCTTGAAGTATCAAGGCTGCGGACCGTTTCGCCGAAGACTTCGTCGGGGTCGAGGCGGCGGAGCTCCTCGGCGAGGCAGTCCTTGAGGCTGCGGCGTGGAAGCGAGATGCGTTGGGCGGGCTGTCCGGGCTGGGTGAGTACGGCAACGGAGAGCCCGGGGCGGAACAGCTGCACGTCGCCGCTCTGGCGGGACAGCCGGACCCGGCGGATGCCGGTGCCCGCAGGATCCGCGACGATGGTCACGGGCGCGTCCAGGGCCAGGGTCAGCCAGGCCGCGAGCAGGATCGTGGACGGGGAGTCGGAAGCGCCTTCGACGGCCACGGCGGTCACGGGTGAGGAGTCCACCTGGTCCAGGACGGCCGCCAGCTGGATCCGCCAGTTGGTGAGCCTGGTCCAGGCGAGGTCGGTATCCCCGGCCTTGTAGGTGGCCCGGATGTTCTCGAGCGCCGCCTGGGGATCGGTTTCGTTGGCGGAGTCCGTGATGCGGCGGTGCGCGATCCGGCCCACGGAGGTCTCGGCAGAGTTCTCCGGGGCCCCGTGCGGCCACCAGGCCACGATCGGGGCGTCCGGGAGCAGCAGTGCCGCGACCAGGGATTCACTTTCGTGGGCGAGTTCGCCGTAGCCGCGGAGCACGATGACCTCGGACGCGCCGGCGTCACCGCCCACCCGGATCTGAGCGTCCAGCCGGTTCGGGGCCTTGGCTCCGGCGTCCGCGAGGACGATGATCCGGCAGGGGTGTTCGCGGCTGGCCTCGTTGGCGGCCTCGATCGCTTCTTCCTCGAGCCCGGACCGGGTCACGACCACGAGGGTCAGGACCCGGCCGAGGGCGATCACGCCGCCCTGCTCACGCAGGGATGTGATCTTCTTGGAGATCTTCGAGGTGGTGGTGTCCGGCAAATCTACAATCATGGCCTTCTCCAGGTTCGTCCGTCGCGGGCCAGCAGTTCATCGGCCGAGGGAGGGCCCCAACTGCCCGGGGCATAGGGCTCCGGCTGCTCAGTTAAACCGGCCCAGTAATCTTCAAAGGGGTCAAGGATCTTCCAGGACAGCTCCACCTCGGCGTGCCGCGGGAACAGCGGCGGCTCGCCCAGGAGCACATCCAGGATCAGCCGCTCGTACGCTTCGGGGCTGGACTCGGTGAAGGAATGCCCGTAGCCGAAGTCCATGGTCACGTCGCGGACTTCCATCTGCGTGCCCGGGACCTTGGACCCGAACCGGATCGTCGCACCCTCGTCGGGCTGGACCCGGATCACGACGGCGTTCTGGCCGAAGTCATCCTCGCCATGGTCACGAAACAACAGGTTCGGGGCGCGTTTGAACACCACCGCGATCTCGGTCACCCGCCGGCCCAGGCGCTTGCCGGCGCGCAGGTAGAACGGGACACCGGCCCACCGGCGGGTGTGGATGTCCACCCGGATGGCCGCGAACGTCTCCGTCTTCGAATCGGCCGGGATGCCCTCTTCCTCCAGGTAGCCCTGGACCTGTTCCCCGCCCTGCCAGCCGCCGGCGAACTGCCCGCGCGCCGAATGGGTGGACAGGTCCTCCGGGAGCTTGACCGCGGCGAGGACCTTTTCCTTCTCCGCACGCAGGTCATCGGCGTTGAAGGAAATCGGCTCCTCCATCGCCGTCAAAGCCAACAACTGCAGGAGGTGGTTCTGGATCACGTCGCGGGCAGCGCCCACACCGTCGTAATACCCGGCCCGGCCGCCCGTGCCGATGTCCTCGGCCATCGTGATCTGGACGTGGTCCACATAGTTCGCGTTCCACAACGGTTCGAACAGCTGGTTCGCGAACCGCAGCGCCAGGATGTTCTGGACCGTTTCCTTACCCAGGTAATGGTCGATGCGGAACACCGCGTCCGGCGGGAACACCGACTCGACAATGTCGTTCAGCTGCCGGGCTGACTCCAGGTCATGCCCGAACGGCTTCTCGATCACCACCCGCCGCCACTTATCCCCGTCGGCCTGCGCGAGGCCGTGTTTGGACAGATGACGGCAGACCTGCTCAAACGCCTTCGGCGGGATGGAGAGGTAGAACGCGTGATTACCCCGCGTTCCGCGGACCTCATCGAGCTCAGCGATCGTGTCACCCAACCGCTCAAAGGCGTCATCGTCGTCGAACTCGCCCTGGACAAAGCGGATACCCTCAGCGAGCTGGTTCCATACCGCCTCATCAAACGGCGTGCGGGCGTATGCCTGGACGGAGGATTTCACCTCCGCGGCGAATTCCGCGTCCGACCAGGAGCGGCGGCCGAAACCCACCAACGCGAAACTCGGCGGCAACAACCCCCGGTTCGCCAGGTCATACACGGCCGGCATGAGCTTCTTGCGGGCAAGATCACCGGTCACTCCAAAGAGCACCAACGAGGACGGACCGGCAATCCGGTCCAGGCGACGGTCCCGCGGATCCCGGAGCGGATTACGCCCTGACTTCTGCCCGGACTTCACACTTGAATCGACGTAAGTAACTGACATTGTTGCTTCTAACTTTCGACAAGGCAGTGCGGCCGTCGACCGACGGTCACGAGAGTATCTGCTCGCGGGTCTCCCATAGGGAACGGTTTCGCTGATTGCGAGGGTGTACCGGTCGGGATCGTGGCGTAAGCAGAGTGCCGGCATACAGTGGGGCCTAGCTATTTGCCGGAGCGCGGCCTCTGCATCGTCGAGCATCTCGTAGAGTCGACCAGGCTCGGTAACGTGGACTTCCAAATGCTCAGCGGTCTGAGTCGCGTGATGAACAGTTTCCTTTTCGCGATGAGAGTTCCCCGAAGGTGCCAACCCCTCATCTTTGAGGATGTGATGTGCTCTTCAGGTTCGGTGTTACGGGATCTTCTTAGTCCTTCCACCGAACGTGTACTGTCCGCAGCGACGTTTCTCAGCGGGCAGTACACGTAAGAAATTCCGCGGCCGGTACGGCCCCAGAGTCACAGGGCCGTACCGGCCGGGCGGCGGCGTCGCGCAGCTTTAGGGGGACGCCGCCGTCACTCGGATGGTGGTTAGACGATGGCAGCGCGGAGCTGCTTGGCTGCCAGTGCCGGGTCGGCTGCGCTGTAGATGCCGCCTCCGACTACGGCTACGTCAGCGCCGGCCTTCTGGACGTCTGCGATGGTGGCGAGCTTTACGCCGCCTGCGACGGAGAAGGGAACGCGGGCTTCTGCTCCGGCGCGGAGCAGTCCGGTCAGGTCGAAGCCGGGCTTGGCCTGCTCGTCGAGACCGGCGTGCATCTCTACGAACTTGGCACCCAGGGCGCGGGCTTCCTTGGCGCGGGTGACCTTGTCTGCCACGCCGATGAGGTCAACGACGATGCCCTTGTTGTGGGCTTTGGCTGCCTTGACGGCGCCGGCGATGGTGGAGTCGTCCGCGGTGCCGAGGACGGTGACCAGGTCGGCACCGGCCTTGAAAGCGATGTCGGCTTCGAGTTCTCCGGCGTCCATGGTCTTCATGTCAGCGAAGACGATCTTGTCCGGGTGGGCATTTTTGACAGCGGTGACGGCAGAGAGGCCAGCGGCCTTGATCAAGGGGGTGCCGAGCTCGATGATGTCGACGTACTCGGCGACCTGACCGGCCAGTTCGAGGGCGGCTTCAGTGGTCAGGACGTCCATAGCAACTTGGAGTTTCACGGTGATGTTTTCCTTCTGTTGGGAACTGCGGTGGGTGTGGAAAATTGCGGCTCGGTTATTCGAGGTTGGCGTGCCGGAGCCAGAGCTCTTCGGCCGGTACATCGGTGTTATCCCAAAGCGACTGAAAGAGTGCTTCCGTGGCGAGGAAAAGGACCTGCTCGAAGAGAGACCCGGAGTACTGACGGGAAACAGCGGAGCCGTGGTCGGTCTTCTGCGCTGCAGGAATGACCACCAGCGCGTCGGCGAGTCCAGCGAGCGGCGAACTCGGATTGGTGGTGAACGCGGCAATACGCGCCCCCGCCTTAGCCGCTGTTTCTGCAGACTTGACCACTCCCGAGGTCGTTCCCGATCCGGAGGCCACCAGGAGGAGGTCGCCGGAGCTGATTGCGGGAGTGGTGGTGTCACCGGCCACATGCACATCCAAGCCAAGGTGCATAAGCCTCATGGCGGCCATACGGAGAACCAGGCCGCTTCGACCCGCGCCGGCGACGAACACCCGTCCTGGCTGGCTGAGGTGGCGGGCCACGTCAGCTACCTGCTGCTCGTCGATCTTGGCCGCCGTGTCTGCGATCTCGTCCCTGACGAGAGTGAGATTGCGGACAATGTCACCGGTGCTGTAGCCGGTGAGCGTTGTATTTGCTGTTAGGCTCACGATTTGTTCCTTTCTATTCGGTCGTCGGCGTGGATCGGCCGAACGATGCTTTCTTGTTGATATCCATAATCCCGAAGCAAAAGGGCAGGGGTAACACTGTTTTTTGACGGTTCTGACTACACTTTATGATGGGTTGGTGATCCATTCCCCTGGCCAGACGGCCAGTAGGAGCGGAGCCGCAGGTTTGTCGCAAAGCGCGTGAACCGCCAGGTCAGGGTTGTCGGGACTGCGCCAGAACCGCCCCGTCGGTTTTCGACAGTAGGGCCGAGTTGACACCATCGCTGGCCGTCACGTCGCTTGATTGGGGCTGACGAGAATCCCAGGCGTAACTTGCTGCTCATGGCAGAATTTTTGGCTGTCGGAAAAGGGCCGACGCGTCGTCATGGTCAGAACATCTTGACTGTGCAGCCGGGGAGCGCGTTGGCCTGCCTCAACAGTGCGCCCGGCGAAGCCGACCAGCTAAGACGTCACCCGCGAGATGCGGAGCTTCGTGGTGTCTTCGGCAAGATTTCGCGACCTTGCTTTGCCAGTGATTCGCCGGGCGTACGCTCAAATTGCCGCTGACCGTGTGACGGGCAGAGCGTGATTCGGTCCAAACCCAGAGGCAAGCTCATTGGCTTCCGTCGTGGCGATCTCCAGGGACGGCGTATTGGAGATCAGATGCCGGGTGTACTCCTGCTGGGGGTTCTCGAGAATGGCGGCTGTATCGCCATACTCGACAATGCTGCCATTCGCGAGCACAACCACCTTCTGCGCAATGGAGCGCACCAAAGGCAGGTTGTGGGTAACGAAGACCATTGACAGCCCAAGCTCGCGCTGCAGGTTGCCCAACAGCTCGACGATCGCTGCTTGGACGCTCACGTCAAGGGCTGAGGTGACTTCGTCGCATACAAGCACCGACGGTGACGAGATCAGTGCTCGGGCAATGGCGACACGCTGCCGCTCGCCGCCCGAGAGTTGGTCAGGGTACCGACGGGCGTAGCTGGCTGACAGCGATACCTGCTCCAACATTTCTGCGACACGGCGGTCCGCTTCGCGACCTGAGGCGATGCCGAAAACCTGCAGCGGCTGGCCAATTGTCTCGCCCACGGACCTGCGCGGGTTCAGTGAACCGTAGGGGTTCTGGAACACGTACTGGATCTGGCGACGGACGTCGGTGCTGCGGGCATGGGCAGAGGTCGCGAGGTCGACGTCCCCGAGCTGGATACTGCCGGTCCAGTCGCGATGGAGACCGGCGATCGCTCGGGCTGTGGTGGTCTTACCGGAACCGGACTCACCCACGATGGCCAGGCACTCATGGTGCCCCAAGTTCAGGTTTATCGAGTGGAGCACCTCGGTGTCGCCATAGTGAGCTACCACGTTCTTGAGGCTCAGCACGGGAGCGGTGACGTCGGACAGCGGAGGTTGGACGTGTTCTGCAACTGGTGCCGGCTGGATCTTCACGACCTCGAATGCCTTGATGCAGCGCGACGAGTGCCCGTCCGCGACCTGCAGCGCGTCGGGCACCTTTGTGTCACATTCTGGAACGTGCATTTGGCACCGAGGTGCGAACGCGCAGCCGTGGGGACGTGCCCCCGGGGATGGGGCGTGACCAGGGATTCCCACGAGGCGGCGACTGCCGGTCAGCCGCGGGATCGCACCCACAAGTCTGCGCGTATAGGGGTGAGCTGAAGCCTCGAAAAGTTCGTCGGCAGGCCCCAGCTCCACAATCCGGCCGGCATACATCACTGCGACCCGGCTCGCCACGGCGGCAACCACCGCGAGGTCGTGGCTCACGTAGAGCGCGGCGACGTCATAGGCTGCGGCAAGCTCGCGCACCGTGGCCAAGACAGTGGCTTGGGTAGTGACGTCGAGCCCGGTCGTCGGCTCGTCGAGGACGATCAGCCGTGGGCGGTTGGCGAATGCCATCGCGAGTCCGATGCGCTGCTGCTGACCGCCTGAGAGCTGGTGCGGGTAGCGGCGCAGGTACTCCGGGTTGTCGGGGAGGGCGACCTCGCGCATCATCTCGGCGATACGCGCTGCATTTTCAGTCTCACTGCTGGAGCCGTGCGCCCTCAGCGCCTCACGCAGCTGTACGCCAATCCGCAGCGCAGGGTTGAGGGAAGAAGCCGGGTCCTGCGGGACGTACGAGACCAGTGATCCGCGCAGACGGCGCAGTGCAACGTCGTCCATCTCAAGGACGTTCTCGTCGCCAAGCAAAATGCTGCCGCCAACGATCTTGAGCCCGCGACGGGCGTGTCCGAGCAGGGCTAGGCCCACCGTGGTCTTGCCTGAGCCCGATTCGCCGACAAGGCCGAGCACCTCGCCCGAGGCGATCTCGAATGACAGGTCGGTAACGACGGGAATCCCCGAGGTGGTCGCTATCTCCAGGCCGCGGACCGTTACTGCCGCTCGAGTCTTCGTCACTGTGGGTTGTTCCTTTGTCACTGTGGGTTGCTGATTCATGCTCATGCTGCACGCTCTCGGTCGATGCCGGCCGCGGCGCGGGCGATCCCGTCACCGATCAGGCCGCTGCCAATAGTGAGAAGGGCGATTGCCATGATCGGCAGCAGGGCGCCCCAAGGCTGGGTGGCCAGGGCAGTCTGGTTCTGCTGTATCATCGTTCCCCAGTTCGGGCTATTCGGGTCCCCGGATAGCCCGAGGAAGGCCAGGGTCGCGATCACGCCGATGGAGTAGGTCAACCGGAGGCTCGCCTCAACCATCATCGGTCCGAGGATGTTGGGCAAGAGCTCCCCAAACAGGATTCGAACCCGCGACATGCCCATTGCCTCCGTTGCGCCGATGAAGTCGCGCTCGACGACCGGCTGCGCCGCCCCGCGGGCCACCCGCGAAACTCTCGGCGCAGTCGTCAGCGCGATCGACAGGATGATGATCCACGTTTCGGGTCCAACCAGGCTGACCGCGACGAGGACCAGCATGATCTGCGGGAATGCCATGAGCACGTCCATCGCCCGCATGAGGACGTCATCCCAAGCGTTGCGCGAGTAGGCGGAGATCAAACCAATGGCGGCCCCGAGCACCAGCCCGATGGCGGTGGATACTACGGCCAGCACCAGGATCTCGCCCCCGCCGCTGAGAAAGCGGCTCCAGACGTCCTGTCCCAGGTAGTCGGTGCCAAAAACCGCACTGTTGGTGCCGGGTGGTGAGTTCGGGATCGCCACGAACTTGTCAGGGGCGGACGGTGCCAGGAGCGGCCCGAACACCGCGATTGCCACCAAAAGGCCCACGGCTGCCACCCCTATACGGGCGCGCCACAACCGAAGCGATCGAGCCAGCAGAGTCGAGGATCGCACCGGTGGGGCCGTGGTGTCGACGCCTTCGGCGTGGGAGGGTGCTGCAATGGTCTGGCTCATACGAAGTCCCGTCGGGATTGTTCGGCATTGGTGTGGAGAAGAGAAAACGAAGCCCGTCGTGGGTGGGGGTTCATAGGCGTGTCCTCAGTCGAGGGGTGACCACGATTGTGGCGATGTCGGCGAACATGTTGAGGATGACGTAGACGCCGGCGATTAGCATTGCGAGTGCCTGGACGACCGGGATGTCGTGGTTGACCACGGCGTCTTGGAGCGCGCTGCCGATCCCGGGGTAGTTGAAGACGTATTCGACTACGACAATGCCACCGGCGAGATAGGCAAGAGTGATCGCTATCACTTGGAAGACCGGGCCGATCGCGTTCGGCAGCGCGTGCCTGTACATGACCGTGCGTTCGGGCAGCCCCTTAAGCCGGGCCATCTCGACGTAGTCGGTTTCCAGTACCTCGATCATGGAGGCGCGCATGATGCGCGAGACGTAGGGCGCCACAGCAATCACCAGTGTGGCTACCGGCAAGATCACCCCGTCTGGGTACTCCCAGGGCCAGTGACCAGGAGGGACAGGGCTGATCGCCGGCAATAGGTGGAAGACCGTGGTGGAAAACAGAATTACCAGAACTACTGCAACAACGAACTCCGGCAACGCCGCCAGCACAAGCATGGCGTTTGAGGTGACTTTGTCGAAGGACCGCTCCCGTCGCAGCGCAGCGTACGAGCCGATAAGGATGGACAACGGGATCGAGATGACCGCGGCCCAGAACACTAGGAAGGCGGAGTTCACCAGGCGCGAACCGAGCAAGTCGCCCACCGGTAGCTGCGACGCCAGCGACGTGCCAAACGATCCGTGGAGAAGCCCATTGAACCAAGACACATACTGCACGACCACCGACTGGTCGAGGTTCAACTGCTTTCGCAGTGCCTCCAACCGGTAGGGTGTTGCGTCGCGGCCTAGGATTGCGCGGGCTGGGTCGCCCAGGGCTTGGGTCGCGGCGAAGACGATGACTGAGACGAGAAGTAGGACCAGCAGCCCCAGCAGTGCCCTGCGTAGAACGAAGCCTGGGATCCCTCCTCCGCGTAACCATTTCACGTGCCCCACCTGCTTACGCGAACCAGATGTTGCGGAAACCGTGCCCGAAGTTGGCAAGGTTGTACTCCAACTTGCTGGGCGAGAGCCCCTGCACATTTGCGGCGTACCCGTCGATCTTGTCTGGGTATATGGGGATGATGTAGCCGCCCTGCTCGTATTCCGCCTTCTGCATCTGACGTTCGATCGCGATCCGCTTCTCGGTGTTCGTCTCGGCTAGTGCCTGCTTGTAGAGGTCGCCAAAGTTCGAGCCCTCACCCTCACGTGGCGGCCAATGCGTCGCGTTGTACAGCGCGCCGTCCAGCGAACTTAACGGCACCTGCATCATGTAAGTGAAGGGCGTCCAGAACTCTGCCGAGAAGGCGTATTTCAGGTAATCCTCACCGTAGAACGTTGAACTGGGGAGGTTTTTGACGTTAACAGTCACACCGGCATCCTTCGCCTGCTGTGCGAACACAGTGGCAATAGACACCTGACCGGCCGCACCGTTAGTCGTATACAGGTCAACCGTGAGTGACTCATGCCCTGCCGCCTTAAGCAACGACTTCGCCTTGGCAATGTCGCGCTGGCGCTGCGGCAGATCACCGGAGTAAGCCGGGTCGTTGATGGAATAAAGATCGTTTCCGATCTTTCCACGACCCGATGCCACCTGATCCAGCATTGCCTGCCGGTCGACGATCAGTCGGAAGGCCTGGCGAACACGCTCGTCATCGAATGGCGGCATATCAATGGCCATGTCGAAGCCAAGCCAGAACCCATTCTGAGAAGACAGAATCTTACTGCCGCGGGCTTCCAGCGATGCAATCTGGGCCGGTGGTACGTCGGTCATCGCATCGATCTGGCCCCCAAGGAGCGCGTTGACCTGAGCCGTGGAGTCATTGAAGTCGGTGATCGTCACCTGGTCCAGCCAGGGCGATCCGTCACCCCGCCAATAATTCGGGTTGCGCTCGTGAACGCTCTGTTGACCGGGGGTGAAACTCGTCAGTTTGAAGGGACCCGTCCCGACTTGCGTTGAGGGGTCGCCAGAAAAGGCCTTATAGCCCGTCGGTACAATGGACAGCGACACATTGGCGAGCTTTTCAAGAAGGGCTGCGTCAGGTGACTTGAGCGGCAATCGGACGGTGTACTTGTCAAGTTGCTGGATGTTGGCAATGTCCATTGACGTCGTCATGATGTACCCGTTCATGCCATTTGCCTTATCGCCGACGCGTTGCAGCGAATAAATGACATCCTCTGCGGTCAGCGTCTTGCCGTCATGGAACTCGACGCCCTGACGCAGTCGGATCGTGCACTGCGTTGGAGAATCCACATCGACGCCTTCTGCCAGCCCGTCGTTTTGCAACTCGTAGTTGTCGTCACGCGTCAGAAGCGTGTCCCACCCGATCAACCTGCGCGACATGTCAGGCAAAGTAATTGCGTTTTGCCCGTCCATCATGTCCTTGGCTCCTCCGCCGGTGACCCCAAGCCGGAAGTTGCCTCCCCGTTTGGGTGCACCGCCAGCTGCACCACCGCTGGATAGCGCGGACGGCGATGGAGAACTGCCACTGCACGCTGCCAGGGAGCCCGCCATAATGATCCCGCCAGCGCCGGCCAACCACGTCCGTCTAGTCAAAGACGCGTTGGACCACGGCTCATTCTGCTTCATGTAACGGCCTGAGTTCTCGCTAGCAGTCATCGAATATGTCCTCATCTGTTGTCTACGGGGCACTTGAGAAGGCACCGGATGGAGTCAGGCACGGCTACTTGTTCATGGCCTCACCTGGGTGTGGATGTTGCAGTTTCCGAAAGCTGTCCTCGATGGCCAGCCGGTTCTGTGACCCGCACCACGTCCTGAAGATCTAGTATGAAGCTATTCAGCATCGCTGACAAGAGGTCGCCACGAAGGATTTCATACAGAAAAACCATTGACGAGCGACGAAACTGCATGGGATGGTTAGTTTCGCGATGAGGCAGGGTAAAGCAAGCAGTCATCGCGGTAAATCAGACTTAGAAGCAAGCAAGGGAGAGAGTCACAATGACTAGCGTCATCGACCACAACGAATATTTCACGACCCTGCCGCGGGAGTACTACCTCTCCCAGGAGATCTTCGATCGTGAAATCGACCAGATCTTCACACAGCAGTGGCACTATGTTGCACACGAGTCGGAGATTCCCCTCAAGGGCGACTACGTCACTGTAAAGCTAGTCGGTGAAAGTGTGTTGATCACCCGAGACCAGAATTCGGCGATCAACGCTATGCTCACCGCCTGTCGCCACCGGGGACATTCTGTGTGCAACAACCCAAGTGGAAATGCGCGGCGATTCGTATGCCCGTACCACAACTGGAGCTTTGGGCTGGATGGTCGTCTCATAAAGGCGCCCACCCTCGATGATCTCAGCGTTGGTGGCGCGATCGACTACGGTCAGTTCGGCCTTTTCCCGGTCCAGATTGATGTATGGCATGGCATGATCTTCGTCAACCTGTCTAAGGAACCGAAGGAACCGATCTCGCGCGTACTCGACGAGGTTGCTTCCGATGTCATACCGCTCGAGCCAGCTCGTATGAAGAAGGCGCACGAGGTCACCTACGAAGTCGACGCGAACTGGAAGTCGCTGCTTGAGAACTTTTTGGAGTGTTACCACTGCACGGGGAACCATCCTGAGCTTTGTGAGCCGATGGACCTCGAGGCCACGCTCGAAAGCTGCATTCGGCCGGCAGTCGAATTTTATGGGGGCGGTCTACCCCTAAAGGCTGGGATGAAGACGTTGTCTCCTAATGGCGACGTCATGGTCCGCCCACTGTTGGGGACGCTGGAGACGCTCGCCGAAGTCCCCGACGCGTTCGGTGCCGGGTTCGGAATTCAGCCGTTTTTCACCCGCGCCTTCTTTCACGTAGACCATGCCGTCATCCACAGCATTCGTCCCGTGGACCCCGGTCACGTGGAGTGGGTTACCCGCTGGTTTGTCCATGAAGACGCCGTTGACGGCGTCGACTACAACGTGGACGATTTGACAGCGATGTGGAAAATCACAAATGAACAAGACATTGCGCTGCTCACCGAGGCCTTTCAAGGTGTCAAATCTCGACACTGGACTCCTGGACCCCTCAGTGCAGCAAAGGAGCCGGCTATCAAGTCGGTCCTTTCTCAATACCTCATCATGATGGATGAGGACGAGTCCTAAGGCTCTGAACGGACCATAGTGCCCGCCTCCATTGCGCCCGCTGAGTCAGGCGGAGGCGGACGCGTACAAGAAATAGGCCACGCTGGTCGAAAAAAGACGTTCCTGTTGGATTCGCCCGATGTCTTGGAACTCGCCTACGGCCGCCCGCACTTAGGTGGGGTCGGCATCGCGCGTTTTCTGAACCATTCGCACGGACGCTCGGCCACAGTCCGATGACTTTCCAGCCCACACTCACTATCTGAAGGAAGACCGAAATGGCAGGAGGAGGCTGCGGCCACGCTACGCAAGAGTCGGTTCTCGAAAGCACGTTACGATTGTCGGCGAAACACTCTCGAGAGGGCGTGGCCGACCGGCACCTTAACGCCTGGATCCGACTTACCGAGTACGGCTGTTTCGGCTCGTACTCCGGGTCGCCATCGGGCCGGCGAGTCGATGCTGAGCACGGACTCGCCGGCCGCCCGGGCCCCACTGCACCGGTCGATGCCATCACGGTCGGAGCCGAAGATGGCTGCTGAGTCTTATCTACTCACCGTCGCAGACGTGATAGCCGAGACAACGGACGCCTGCTCCGTCGTGCTCGAGATCCCAACGGAGGCGCGTGAATCGTTCGCATTCCGGCCTGGCCAGTTCCTGACTGTTGCCGTGCCGAGCGAGCTCACGGGTGTTGCGGCGCGCTGCTACTCGCTCTCCAGCAGCGCGGTTGACGATACACGGCTGACGCTTACCGTCAAGCGCAGCGATGAGGGGTACGCCTCCAACTGGATCTGCGACCGCCTCCGCCCGGGGGATACCCTGCAGGTGCTCCCACCTAGCGGCATCTTCACCCCCGCCTCACTCGACGTCGACCTACTTCTCTTCGCAGCAGGCAGCGGGGTTACTCCCATAATGTCGATCGCCCGCAGCGCCCTTGCGGCTGGAACGGGTCAGGTCGTTGTCTTCTACGCCAACCGTGACGAACTGTCGGTTATCTTCGCCAGAGAATGGGCAAGCCTGAGCGCTCAGCACCCCGACCGGCTACAAGTCGTGCACTGGCTGACGTCAGTTCAGGGGCGTCCTACGCAGGAACAACTTGCCGCCTTTGCGGGCCAGCACTCCGCATCCGACGCTTTCGTTTGCGGTCCAGCAGCGTTCATGAAGTTGACGATTGCGGCGCTCGAGGAGCGCGGTTTCCCTAGGGATCGCTGCCACCAAGAGAAATTCGTATCGCTCCGCGCCAACCCATTCGGAGATGCCACCAGGGTCGCGGTGGAAACTGCAATGAGCGATCCCGTCAGTGGTGGGCTTGACGGGGGCAATGAGATTGACCCAGTGCGGCAGCCGGCCGCACTCGAGATCGAGCTCAACGGTAAATTGCACAACTTCGCTGACTGGACCCCAGATCGCACACTGCTTGAGTTTCTGGAGAGCAAAGGTGTGAAGGCGCCCTACTCCTGCCGTGAGGGCGAGTGCGGCGCGTGTGCGGTCCGTCTGCTCGGGGGCGAGGTCACGATGATTCGCAACGATGTTTTGGACGAGGAAGAACTTGCCGAAGGTCTTCGTCTTGGCTGCCAGTCACTACCGACCAGCGATCGGATCCGCGCTACGTATTCCTGACGGGTCCCGGGCATTCAACAGGGTGCGTGTGAAGGGACCCCCCACGCGGGCACTCGTTTGCTCCGACTACGCGCCTCTGCCGGGGCGGGAGCACACCAAATGAATTTCGAGGATGCCGGCCACTAGCCCGGCTTCTGCGGGCTGGCCCATCCCGGTCGCACTTAACTCCGGCACGAAGCGAACGTTTGCCATTTCCGTGTGTCCCCGAATCCAACGGGAGGCTTAGCGTGGGTGCAGCCGGTAAAAGTTCCCGGTCGCGGTGTTGTTCGCCTCGATGCTCGCAGTGTCGCGCCGGTAACGATCAGGATCTCGGGCTGCTCGCACCGGCTGTTGTAAGTGCGCCATAGCGGCACCGGCTCGCCGTCTCTCCATGTCCTTCCTGCCACTTACCGCAATTCGTCAGGACCTAACCTCGCCGTGTAAAGCATGAAGGTGCTCCCTGCGGGATGAGTGGTACCCAAACATTCGTCCAGAGGAGAAAACACGAGCCGCGTAGGGGTAGCGGTCGGCTGCCACGCCTATGACCTGCCAAATGCTCCGAGCGGTCGAGACTCAGAAGTGCGACCGATATGTCAGGTCGATGAGTAGATCCCTTAGTTGACGACGGCTCTCATCCTCTCGCAGTGCACCCCACATCGGGGCTGCACTTGCACCGTCCGCAGCCGACGTGACAACCTGCAGCAGCTCCGAGGGAAGACCGTCCTGGCCTAAATCTGTCGCCCATCGTGCTGCATCGTCCCGGGCAACTGCTTCGATAGCTGGAATGCTGACCAGTTGAGCGATTACGGCTGTACGATCTCGAGCCGAGGTCTGATCGGAGCGGTCCACGAAACACGCCCGAATGTAGCTACGCGCCAGCCGGCCAACCTGGGTATCTTCAGGGTCCAGTAACTCAAAAACATTGCAGCGAAAATTCTCGAGGGCGTCCTGAACAAGAGAGAGCAGGAGCTTTTCTCGAGTCGAGTAGTGGTAGATGAGTCCCCCTTTGCTGACGCCGGCCTCCGCGGCCACATCGTCTAGGCTCGCCGACATTCCTCGCGCACGGATTGTGCGCAAAGCGGCATCCAGCAAAATTCGCCGAGTCTGCTCCGGGGATCGTCCCGCGACTCGTCCCATCAGAGGCTCCTCGTCTTCGAATAGGGTTGGCTATCACGACATTGCCGCCGTCCACGAGGGAGCCCTAGCGTTCGCGAACTTCCGACTCATCTGTGGACCTCGAGTAGGCTCGACGGCGTCCGCACCCCAGCATAAGCTCCCGACTGTCGCAATTAACTTCAGGGAACACTACGGCGTTGGTATCCAAGCACACAGAGTTCTTAGCGCAGGAAGGGCACGAAGCTTCCGGGACGCTGATGTGGAGGAATCTGCGAAGCCAAGGTCGGCTCGATCCTAAAGTTCAGGTACCCACTCGCTTATCCTTTGTTTGGGTAGAGCCGGTGCTTAGAAACGGCCGCCATTCACTGTCGAACGGCTGTAATGGAGCAGAGTTAGCGCGATGATTGCGAGAGCCATCACGACACCCGCGTACAGATACACGACGTTCCTGAGACCAAGTTGCGGAACCAATAGCCCCGCAACCAAGGTTGGTACCCCGAATGCGATGTAGCTGTTGAGATAGAGGGACGACAGCAGCCCGCCGCGTTGCGTCGCTGGCAGGCCGGCGACCACGAGCCGTAGGCCGCCCTGGAACGCGGCGCCGAAACCGATTCCACCCATGATGCTTGCAGCAACAAAAGCCCAGACGTTGCCCAACGCCACAGCGGCAACCAGCGACGCAGCTCCAAAATTCAAGGCAAGACCACCAAGGATCATAACTTTGCCGCCTGCAAACCTGAGAGTCAGCACGCCGACAATGCCGCTACTGCCCGTGAGTGCGAGGATCGTCAAGGCAGCGTACGTGGGGGACTGAACCCCAAGCAATGTCTTTGTCATACTCGGGCCGGTCCCTAGATACAAGCCCAGCAGGGCCCAGCTGGCGCAGAAAAAACCTAGAGCTACCACGAACCGACTGCGGACCTCCTTTGGCACCGTCATCGTCGGGATTAGCGATCGCCAGGCGCCGTAGCGACGCGGGTGTTGTCTTTCAACGCCAGGGATGCCAGAAGCGCCGGCACCAGCGCACCGAGGAAAACCAGGTAAGACGCATGCAACGGGTCGGGGAAGAATTCCACGAGCACGCCTGTGATTAGCGCTCCGAGGCCGAGCGAGATCGGAGGTAACGCCCCACTGAGCATCGCCACGAATGCATGCCGGGGTGGAGGGGCGTAATCCAGGAGAGCAGCTCCCAGCGTCCCGAATCCAAGGCCCGAAGCTACTCCCTGGAGAATTCGTGCGATTACGAGTTGACCCACCCCGTCGGCAAAGGCAAGAAGGGTCATGGAAATCGCAGCGGTGAGCAGAGCTGCAAAGATGACAGGCTTTCTACCTACGTGGTCTGAGAGGCGCCCGGCCATCAACAAGGTTACGCCTAGCCCGAGGAGGTAGCCCGCGAAGACGACGCTCGTCATCAGGGGCGACAGACCCCACCGTTCCGCGTAAATGGGATGGAGCGGAGTGGGAGCCCCCGATTGGGCCGCGATCAATCCCAAACCCACGGCCACCACCGCGAAAGAATTGCGGACCCGACGGCAGCTTTGAAAGGGCAGATCATGAACAGTGCCGACTTCTGTCCACCCCTTATTCGGACTCATTCAACGGGCTCCTTCCCTTCATCAGCAACGCCACGCGGCCGTAGCGCAGACGATGGATTCGACTCTCGGTCCGCCGGGGGCGACGCGTTCGTTGGAGGGGCTGTTCAGCTATGTGACCATCTGCGGTTGGGACGATCTCTTTTCGCCTGTGGAACACGGTTGTACTCTCCTGGCGGATTTGGATGCGAAGCTGTGAGCAGGGTGCTGTCTTCCTGGCGGGTGCTGCCTGAGCTTTCAATGTGCGCGAGTTGGGCCGTGCTTTCCCAGCCGTTCTTGCGCTGCGGTGGCCAAGCGCCAGGCCGGCGCGGTAGGTAGAGCGGGCCGGAGGGCCGGACATGGCACTAAGGAATCCGATCTCGTCGGCTTCCTGCTGGAACTCCATAACTCAGGTGGCGCCGAAGTGCCACGATGATTCGGGTTCCTCCCCGCTCTGTACTGGACCTGAGAGTTTCCGTATTGCGCTGCTGATAGCAGCGCGCCGCTTGCACCGTCGGTGAGCCCGATATCCGGACTGCTCTCCAGAGTTGCCTTACCGCGGCGGTACGTGGGCCTGAGAGATTCCTGGGGAGGATTTGCTCCTACGGCGCCTGCTGAACGTACCGGCAGGTCTCTCCCGCCGCAGATCATGAGCGTGTGCCACTGGTGAGTGACACGGTTCACAGATTAGCTGCAGATCAGGTGAGGGGCAAGCTATCCGTTCCCGGACCTATTGACATGAGGCAACAGGGCTATCCCGTTCTACGTCGCACGGGGGGCGATCTCTCCGGGTCGATGGCGGAGCGCGGGAGTGGTCACAAGCTCCTTCCAACCCTGGGCCAGCGAGTCAAGAGTTGAGGGTGTTACCCGGCATTTCCACCCATGTAGATTTCTCTGCCTTTGAATCCTAAGTCGTGGAAGTTGCCGCGCTCTTTGGTTGGGGTGCCTCTACGGCTGCTCAGCCTCGAAACTGCGACATGCAAATTTCAAGGCGCTCTTTGCACATGGGAGTACGACTCGATCCTTCGTCGTCCTAAGGCCGTCAGCTAGTCAGAGGCGCCCCTGAACCGCCGGTAAACGAAGATGTCATCGAAAGAACAAAACTGGGTCTCGGCCGAGCATGAGGTCGGACCCGACGACACACAGACGAATGAATCAGGTAATACAGATAAACACGTTGACGAGTTCTTTGAATGATGTTGTACTTGTCTTAATTCACCAGCACTTACCCGGAGCTGGAACCAATCAAGCGGACTTGGGAGTCAACATGGCCAACTTTTCACGGCGTGAACTGCTTATAAGCGGTTCACGTTTGGGCGTTCTTGCGGGAGCCGCCCTTGCTGTACCGAGCTTTCTGACAGCCTGTGGCGGCCAGTCCAGCACATCCTCCGGCGGCGGCAAACTGGCTGAGCTTCAAGCCAAGAAGAGCGTCCGCATCGGAGTCGCGAACGAAAACCCGTACGGATTCGTAAATTCGAACGGTGAGGTTAAGGGTTTCATCGTCGAAACCTTGGCAGCCCTGCTCCTCCCCCTGGGAATCACGACTCTGGATCCCGTTGTCGTCCCATTTGATGCATTGATCCCCGGCGCAGCATCCGGTCGCTTTGACCTCATTGCAGGTGGCACTTATATCCGTCCGGAGCGCTGCCAGGCAGTCGCCTTCACCAACCCGGTTTACCGCTCAGGAGGTGCCTTCCTCAAGCGGGCGGGTGAGAATGTACCTGTACACAGCCTTCTCGATGTGGCAGCCAATTCTTCCGTGCGTATCGGTACGCAGACTGGCACGAGCCAGGTCGCTGAGATTGAGGACGCTAAGATCCCGTCTTCACAAGTAGTCAAGTTTGGCGCTGACACGGAGTCCATTGCGGCTCTGAAAGCCGGTCGCGTCGACGTCATCTACTACCCGAGCCTTCAGGCGGCGACACTGATCTCAACCAACCAGGGTGCCGTCGAACGTGTTGCGCCCTACGATCAGATCATGAAAGACGGTAAGCCCGTTTTCAATTACGGTGCACTGGCGGCGCGTACAGGCGATACTGACCTGATCGACGCTCTGAACAATGGCTTGAAAACGATCCGTGACGACGGGACGCTGAAGAAGATCTTCGCCAATTATGGCCTGACCGAAGATGAAATCCCCGAGGCGTCAGTTACTGCCGCCGACTTGTGCAAATGATCGCTGATGAACTTCCTTCCACCTCTGCTTGAGGGCCTCTATAACTCGCTCCTGGTAACCCTTGGAGCAGGTGCTGTAGCACTGGTGCTCTCCTTCGTTGCCGGTTTGGCGTTGATCACGCCCTGGCGTGCGCTCCGGGCGCCCGCCCGCATCTACGTTGAGATCTTCCGCGGTACGTCCGCATTGGTTCAGATTTTCTATTTCTTCTACGTCCTTCCTTTGGTGGGCATCGAGCTCAGCCCCATGACCGCCGGCATCATGGCTCTGGGCATGTGCTTTTCGGCCTACGGGGCGGAGATAGTGCGTTCGTCTATCCAAGCAGTCGACAAGGGTCAGTGGGAGGCGTCTCACGCCCTCTCATTTGGTTGGGGCACGGCAGTCCGTCGAGTTATCATTCCCCAGGCTCTGCGGCGGATGCTGCCGCCATTTGGAAACTTGCTCGTGGAACTCCTTAAGGCAACCTCACTCGTGTCCCTTATTGGAATCACGGAGCTCGCTTTTACCGGAAGCTCCCTGGTTCGCTCGACAGGAGAAAATGTGCTTGTTTATCTCCTGGTCATGGCCGTCTACTTCGCAGCCGCATATCCGTTGAGTCTGCTGGTCCGGCATTTCGAGCGACGTATGACGAAGGCGTGGTGAGCTGATGCGATTCAACCTGGAATTTGCACTTTCCATTTTGCCCGAACTACTGCAAGGAGCAATCCTCACCCTCGCCGCAACCTTGGGCGGCATGGCCCTGGCCCTGGTCGGGGGCTTGATTCTGAGCGTCTTCCAACAGTCGCCCTTGTGGCCCGTACGTTTCCTCGCCAACGCGTACATCGCTGTCGTGCGCAGCACACCGTTGCTCGTGCAGCTGTTCTTTCTTTTCTACATCTTGCCTGAATTCGGAGTAACGGCGCCCGCATTTTGGACGGGGGTCCTCGGGCTCGGGCTGCACTACAGCGCTTACACAGCCGAGGTTTACAGGGCCGGCCTGGAAAACGTACCGCGCGGTCAGTGGGAAGCTGCCACTGCTCTCCATCTGTCGACCAGGGATACCTGGACCAAAGTGATCATGCCTCAGGCGATCCCTCCGATGGTGCCGATGCTTGGAAACTATTTGATCTCGATGTTCAAGGACACGCCTATCCTGGCCACCATCACCGTGATCGAACTTTTCGGTGCAGCAAACCAAGTGGCTGGCATCACCTACCGATATTTTGAGCCCTACACGCTGGTTGGTCTGATTTTCCTTGCGTTGAGCATCCCCTCCGTCCTTCTTATCAACCGCGCTGACCGTCGCTTCAGCCTCGTTAGGTGATTTCCATGAACAACAACAGCCCTAGTCTGACTCCAGCGGCTATATTCCGCGACGTTCAGAAGTCTTTTGGCGAGAACAAGGTCCTCAAAGGTCTCGACCTTACGATTGCGGACGGTGAGAAGGTCGCAATCATAGGTCCCAGTGGTTCGGGCAAGACCACTGTGCTGAGGCTGCTCATGGGCCTGGAAAAGCTGTCGGGCGGACATATAGAAATATTTGGTAAGGACTACGTTGCCGGGGACAAGGCAAGCCGGGAGGTAGCAGACCGCATTGGGATGGTCTTCCAGCATTTCAACCTGTTTCCACACATGACGGTCCTCCGCAACATCACCGAGGCTCCGCTCCGGGTCAGAGGTGTCAAACCTGCAGAAGCAAAAAAACGGGCAATGAGCCTGCTGGACCAGGTAGGTCTGACCGAGAAAGCGGACTTCTATCCGAAGCAGCTGTCGGGTGGCCAGCAGCAACGAGTGGCAATTGCTCGAGCCTTGGCGATGCAGCCGGACATCATGCTGTTTGACGAGCCCACTTCAGCGTTGGATCCAGAACTCGTGGGCGACGTTTTGAAGGTCATGCGGGATCTGGCTAAATCATCCAACATGACGATGCTATTCGTAACTCATGAAATGACATTCGCCCGCCACGTAGCAGACCGTGTCATCTTCATGGATCAAGGCGTAGTGGTGGAATCCGGGCACCCTGACGAGCTCTTCCAAGCGCCAAGGGAGCAACGAACACGGAATTTCCTGCGGTCCGTCCTAGATCCGATGGGTTGGGCTGATGGACCGAAAGACGTCATTCTTCCCGTCGTGCCTGTCGATGCGGTTGGGCCGTCAGTAGCACCATTTATTGAGAACGCCATCGAAAAGGAGCAGAGTAGGTGACTGCGCGGCACTGCGGTCATTAGATGCGGACTTCTTTCTGCCCACATTGGAGACCGAGCTCTGACCATAGTGGACGGGTCAGTTACCAAAGGCTGACATAAGCTCCCCCTTCACCTCGCGCCTAGACAGAGAAAGCCTTCCTGTCCCTGCTGCTGTACCCGCAACCGCGGGCAGCAGGGACAGGAAGGCTTGCTCGTTTGGCGCCTCATCACCACCTCGCACAGCACCGGTTTTCGGCTGAATGAGATCGCTCGGCAACCTTATTACCGGCCTTTGAATATCACCGGCTGCGCTCAATGCGACAGAGAGACTCCGCAACGGCAGCCGCGCCGGAGCCCGTTCAACAGTGAGACTGAGGGCGTCCACCACCTGGTTGAACGCCCTTCGCTCACTGCTCTACCTGCGAGAAGGCCTTCCGTTCGGCGCCGATGGTGGTGTTCTGACCATGGCCGGTGCGGACCACAGTCTCGGCAGGCAACGTCAGCAAGCGTTCCCGGATGGAGGCGATGATGGTGGGGTGGTCGCTGTAGGACCTGCCGGTGGCGCCCGGGCCGCCGTTGAACAGCGTGTCTCCGGTGAAGACCGTTCCCTCGTCCTCCAGGTAGAAGCAGATCGAGCCCGGGGAGTGGCCGGGCGTGTGGATCGCCCGTAGCGTTGTGCCGCCCACTTGAAACTCGTCCCCGTCAGCCAAGTCATGGTCAGGCTCTGAATCGGGGTAGACCTGCTCCCAGAGGACCTGGTCTTCCGGATTCATGTAGATCGGAGCGCCGACGGCGTCCGCGACTTCCCAGACGGCGCCGATGTGGTCGTTGTGCGCATGGGTCAGCAGGATGGCCAGGACCTTCCGGCCGCGGACCTGCTTGATGATTGCTGCGGCGTCGTGCGGGGAATCGATGATCACGCACTCATCCTCGTTTCCCACGATCCAGACATTGTTGTCCACATCCCACGTGCCGCCGTCGAGCGAAAAAGTGCCGGAGATGACCAGGTTCTCGATGGTGACTATCATTAGAGCTCCTTCAGGGACTGTACTTCAACGACCGAGCGCAGGACTTTGCCGTCATGCATCTTGGCGAAGGCTTCCTCCACCTGGTCGATGGTGATCCGTTCGGTGACGAAGGCGTCCAGGTCCAGGTTGCCTTGCATGTAGTGCGCCACCAGCATCGGGAAATCGCGGGAGGGCATGCAGTCGCCGTACCAGGAGGACTTCAGGGACCCTCCCCGGCCAAAGACGTCCAGCAGGGGAAGCTCAAGCTTCATGCCCGGCGTCGGAACGCCCACCAGCACCACACGGCCGGCGAGATTCCGGGCGTAGAACGCCTGCTTATACGTTTCGGGGCGTCCGACGGCGTCAATCACGACATCCGCTCCGTTGCCGTCTGTGAGGGCCCGGATGGCCTCGACCGCGTCTTCGGTGCTGGAATCCACTCCGTGGGTGGCGCCCAGGGACTTAGCTATTTTCACCTTGTTGGCGTCGATGTCCACAGCAATGATGGTGGTGGCTCCGGCCAGCTTGGCGCCCGCGATCGCGGCGATCCCCACCCCGCCGCAGCCGATCACGGCAACAGATTCGCCGCGCTTGACCTCACCGGTGTTGATGGCGGCGCCGATGCCTGCCATCACGCCGCAGCCGAGGAGCCCTACGGCGGCAGCGTCGGCCTCGGGGTCTACTTTGGTGCACTGCCCGGCTGCGACCAGTGTCTTTTCCGCGAACGCACCGATTCCCAGCGCGGGAGAAAGCTCTGTGCCGTCCTCCAGTGTCATTTTCTGCGTGGCGTTGTGGGTGTTGAAGCAGTACTGGGGCTGGCCCTTGGCGCAGGCGCGGCATTCGCCGCACACTGCACGCCAGTTCAGGATCACACGGTCGCTGGGAGACACCTCGGTCACGCCGGGACCGACGGCGCTGACCACACCAGTGGCCTCATGACCCAATAGGTAGGGGAAGTCATCGCCGATGCCGCCCTGCTTGTAGTGCAGGTCCGTATGGCAGACTCCGCAGGTGAGGATGTCCACCAGCGCCTCGCCCGGACCGGGGTCCGGCACCAGGATGGTCTCCACCGAAACCGGGGCATTCTTTTCCCTGGCGATGACCGCCCTTACTTTGTGAACCATATTTCCTACGTTTCTTTCCGGAGTCCGCGGACTCCTATGTCTTTGTTAGCAGGACAAGCTGTCCTGTGACATGCCGGGCACGGTTTACATCCCCGAGAGATAGCTACAGCAGTCATCGAATCTTCGACTCGCTGCTTCAGCGCTCGGGTCTACGCCACAGGTAGCGGCCAAAACCCCACCAGCGCGAAACCTGGCGGCAATATCCCCAGGTTCACAAAGCCATCCACGATCGGCATTAGCTTTCTCACGGGCAAGGTGACCGGTGCTCCAAAGCTCCCGAGGACGGACCGGCAATCCGATTCAACAGTCGGTCACGCAGCGGGTTCCGTACTAAGTCGGATCCCGGTTCGAACGTGTTGTAGGGCTGTGTTAGTCTCTCTGGCTCGGCCCGGCCCGCTGTTTCTTTGACGAGGCTCGGCCGGAAATGCCTGGGCGAGGCTGTCGGTGACCAGCATTTAGGCCGGGGCTAGTGTCCCTCCGGCGGACTCAAGGGAGCCATTGTTCGCGCGTTTCCCCAAAGGGAACTCTGTCGCTTAGCGCAACTGTGTACCTTTGGGGGTCATGACGGGTCACAAGGATGCCGACTGCACCGTGGGCAAGTGCAGCCGCGCGAAGCGATGCCTCGGCTCCTGTCAGCAAGTCCTCAAGCTCGTTCTTTGCACTGACCAGGACTTCTACCTGCTCGTTTGTATGCTTTGTCACGAAATTGGATCTTTCACACATTAATTGCGGGCATCGGAATTAACAGCTAACCCCGACAGACGGAAGATCTTTGGCGCGGGTTGTGTACCGGTAGCCAGGTCGGCAAGTATCCGACCGATCACAGGCACAAACTTGAAACCTGTCCCTGAGAATCCGGCGCCGATGATGACTGGCCCGCTGCGGTCCAGAATGAAGTCCTCATTGGGGGTTGTGGTGTACGTGCAGCTGACAGCCTCGAAGGAATCCGCGTCCACTCCCGGCAGCCATGTCCGGGCGTATTCCTGCAGCGCAGCAAGCTGTATCGGTTCCGGTAGAAAGGACCGGCGGTCTGGGTCCACCACGGGTCCAACACCATGCCAGCCAGCCTTGATTCCCTCCCCTGGGGTCTGCATTCCATAAATGGGTGTGTACCAGTTTTTATACTCGTCGCCGCTGCCGGGATGGTGATTAAAGCCAGGCCACACAGCTCCCTCGTCCGTTACGCGGAAGTGTGCAGGTTGCTCTTGCGTAACCCGTAGCTCGGGAAGTCGCAGCCCGGACTGGTGGATTGCTCGGCCAAGGACCTTTTCAGTCCAGGCACCTGCAGTGACTACCACCTGGGAGGCGGTGACTACCTCGGTTGCGGCGGCGGATTCAAGTGTCAGCCGCACTCCGTTATCGTATATTTCCAGGTCAACGACCTTGGTGTGGTGCCGGACATCCGCGCCGTTGGCGACTGCTAGCCGCTGCAAGGCGGGCAGCGCCGCATCCGGGTTGATCTGACCACCATCGGGCATGAAGAGTGCCTGTTGGTCGAACCTGATCCCACGCCATCGTTCCTTGGCTTGGTCGGGGCTGAGAAATTCGGACCTGATGCCGGCCCGGGTCAGCGCAGCGGCAATATCCGGAAATCGGGGATCCGGCCCATGGTTGACGACTCCTGAGCGGGTCAGTAGTTTTTGCCCGCTTTCCTGCTCCAGTTCGTCCCAAAGGGTCAGCGCTTCGGAAAGCATCGCGACATATTCTGGTCGGCTGTAGCCCAGGTTCAAGTTGCGGGTGGTGCCGTGCGACGCCCCGATTTTGTGGCCGGGCCCAAACTGTTCCAGCAGCGTTACCTGCCGCCCTTGGCGCGACAGAGCCCAGGCCGTTGCCGAGCCCATAGCGCCGCCACCGATCACGACAGTGTCAAGAGTCCTTAACATGATTCTCCAGTTCAAATTGCAATGAGGTTTTTGGTTCGTGTGCGTCACCTACAGGCCACCAGCACTTGGAGGCACCGAAGAATGCGATGCATGGACGACGTCTGTACATCTGTCACGTCGGAGTAGTTGGCGTTGTTGCATTAGTGCATCTCGGTTCGACTAGAGGAAACCGAAATTTTCAAGCATCTGCCGTCGGGCATTTGATCGGACGGAAAGTGGATGCGCCCCTCACAGGACTGCATGTTGCGACTCCAAGCCCGGTCGAGTAATACCCTAAAAGCCGGTTTCCACTGTTCCCAGCGTCCCGTGATTCAAAAAGTAAGCTTCCCGTCTTGCATTATCGTGATTCCGTCCAGTTCAACGGTGGGGTGCCAATAGACCATGTCCTGATGGATCGTTGCTGAGTTGGCGCCTCCGAAGCTATCGTTATTGCCGAAGGCGACGTGGCCAGTGCCCAACGTTGCTTCATCCTCGACTATGTTTCCGATGACCCTGGCGCTCGGATTCATCCCGAATCCAAACTCGGCAAAGACATGGGCGGAATCTCCGTGCTTGGCCAACAGCTCGGTCATCGACTTGGCATGCTCGCCTCCTCGAATTTCCTTAAGCCTTCCGTTTTCGACGAACAGCTCCAGCGGCTGGTCCAGAAGACCAAATGAAGTTGTGCTCCCGTCTATGACGATCCGGCCGTTCACGCTTTCCTCCACGGGGGCGATGAAAGCTTCCATGTCCGGGCAAGCGTCCCGATCTCCAGGTTTCTCTACTTTTCCAGTGCAATTGCCACCTATTCGCCCCACGAGGCTAGCGGTCACATCAGTGCCGGAAGGAGTTGTTATCCGGATCCGCTGGGCGTCCGTCAAGCGGCTCGTTAGGGCAACGCAAGGGCCCCCAGCAGCATCAAAATCAGCTTCTATGCCTCCGGCAACCAGGGTGCCCACGTCACATCCAGTCATGGCCAATACACGTGCTCCCGCTGCTGCCGCTGCGCGTCCCAAAGCGCTGTGCCAAATGCTTACACTCGTCGCACCAATCAGTACGTCGGCGTCGACTGCCCCGGGCGGGAACTCACCCGTGTCTGCAACTGGGGAAAGGACCGCAGGCGCCACTGTCAGTTCCTTCACGTCGGCGCCGCGCCGACGGGCTGAGGCGGCTACGGCGGCCGACAACGCGGGGTCTCCGAAGTCATCGCAGAACACCAGCACCTTTTCGCCCTTCTGGATGCCGGCGCACTGGGTTACTTTGTCGGCACCCTGCTCGATTGTTAGCGTCATTCTGGTCCTCCTGATAAAGCGTCCTGCCCCCAGCGGCCCGGGGCTTGCCCCCCGGATCGCCTGAGATGGGGTTTCCCGCCAAAAGTCGTTGTCGAGACAGTACAACATCCTTCAAGCGGCGCGGTCAAGAGGGGTTTCAGAATGATTCCATTCAGGAGGCCGAAACATCGAAAGTGCTTTGGGAAACGTTCTGCCGAACAGAACTGAGGACCTGCCAACTTCGCGGCAGGGCGCTTGTCCGGCAACTTGGCAACGGGCCACTCATGACTATGTGCCATCAACCGAAAACGGCCCCTGGAGTGTCTGCGCAGAAGTTGTCTGGAAAGATCAACAGGCGTTAGGTGCGGCGCGGGGGCCCTAGCGATGTCCACGTTGGCGGGCGTAATGCAGAAGTCACAAGTACATGCCGAGACGCTGGACCTGATCCGGGAGTGCTGCGTTGGGTAGGGTGCTGTGTCTGAACCGGGTGGGGGAAAGGCCGAAGGTCGCCTTGAAAACGCGGGAGAAGTGGAATTGGCTGGCGAATCCGCCCTCGAAAGCGACCTTTTCCACGCTCAACGTGGTTCGGGCAAGTAGGCCGGCGGTATACCGCAGGCGCAGCAGGCGAAGGGCCTCAATAGGTCCGTAGCCAATTTCTTTCGTGTAGACGCGGCACAGGTGTTCGCGGGTAACCGCGGCTGCCTGCGCCAGTTCGTCGAGTGACGGCGTGCGTAACGGACCGCCTTCCGCCCAGCGTGCACGTACCAGCGCGATCGACTTCTCGATCGGAAGCGGGAGGGGCAGGTCGCTGAGCCTGCTGGTCCCAGAGGCGCCTGAAAAGTACGCCCGCAGCGCGTAGCTCAACGCACTTCGCGCTTGGTCATGCCAGCCGCTGGGCCGAGCGGCGTCTAGCCACAGAAGGTGACTTAGCAGGGCAAGGACCACATCGTCAGGCGCCAGGTGGCGGACCAGAGGCCAGTCGTATTCCGTGAGCGACTTGGAGGTGAAGAGTATGTAGCCGGCTCTGGATATATGGCGGGTGTCCCACGAGTAGGCCGCCGGCATGCCCGGCTTAGTCACTACGACGCTATTCGGCGGCAGTGGGTGGGTGTTTCCGCCGCTGGTGAGAGTTGAGTGACCACCCAAGATCCAGGCAATTTCCCAACGCGGTTCTGAGCTCGGCCGCTGATAGCCCGTACCAGGGGCAGCCGTGATTGATCCGATCGCCTTGATATCAATAGCAGACATCTTTTGGATAATGCTTGTCATAGCTTCAGGTACCCCCATCCAAGACAATGTTAACAAGAGGCATGGGATCAGTCGAGTGCTACTAGCGCCAGCCGCCCGCACCGATGTTGATAACACTTATCCCTCACCCGCAAGGGACGGCGAGTAGTTAGCTCATCCCCTGCCTCCAGTCCAGTCACCGTTCGAGTGACTTCCGAAAGGCTGTGGCATGCCAACACATGCCAATAACAGGAACACCATGAAGGAGAGAACCATCTTGACAAGAATTGAACAGGCAGACGTTGTCGTTGTGGGCGCAGGAATCCAAGGCGCCTCGGTGGCCTTCCACCTGCTGGAGCAGGGTATCAAAAATGTAGTGGTCGTGGACGCGGGGTCTCCTGCGACGGGGACCACTGGCGCTGGTGGTGGCTTCGTCGCACTCTGGGGAGCTGGCTACAACAAGCACTTTACCGAGGGCGACATCGCCATGGAGCACTACGGTATTGAGTTCTATGGTCGCCTTGCCGCGAAGCACCAGATCGACTACCGGCATGAGGGGATCCTCTTCGTGGCCACCTCGGATCAAGGCTGGCAGGATTGGATCGCACCAATCGCTCGGCACCCCCGCGCGCCGCACGATGCACGAACCTTGGACGCTGACGAAGTCAGTGCCGTGACCGGTGGGGTCCTCGCAGCCGAAGCCGTAGTCGGAGGAATACTGCACCCGGCTGGCCTTCAAATTAGTGCTGGTAGGGCCAATCGGGCGTTGGCCGAGGAGATCACCGCCAAGGGCGGCGAAGTCCGCACCGGCTGCCGGGTAAGCCACCTCCTAGTATCTGACGGCAGGGTAACGGGTGTTGCAACCGAAGCCGGGGAGCTGCACGCTCGCCACGTCGTACTGGCGGCCGGAGCCTGGACGAACCAACTACTCGCGGACGTAGGGTTCAAGGTTCCATTACTACCGATCGTCGCGACCCGGGCCATCGCAGCACCCTCAGGAGTAAGCAACACGATGCCCACCGTGATGGTGCCGGAACTTGACGGACTGTGGCTGCGGGAGCACCGGGGAGGCCTGACCTATGGCAACGGCGACGGCTACTCACCCCTGTTCAAACTTGGCGGCTCCGTTGGTAATCCCAGTCAGCCACGCCGTGAAGAACTGGTCGAGCGGCTGGATTCTGCCTTGCTGCCTGAGCTGAGAAAGCTCGTACCCAATCACGACACGTCCATCGCTTGGTGGCTGCAAGGAATGCCTTGCATGACCCCGGACCGGCATTTCATAGCGGGACCCGTCCCTGGAGTTGAAGGATTGCACGTACTTGCCGGCGATAACGAGGCTGGCGTTACCCACGGCCCTGGACTCGGGCGCCTGCTCTCGGAGATGATCGTAAACGGTTCGAGCGATTGGGTTGACTCCACTGCGTACCGACCGGACCGTTTCGACGCGGCAGCATTTCCGACCGAAGAATCCATTTTTGAGTCGATCCCACCGCACCATCACTAGGCGAGGACTCTGAACGGGGGGTGCCGGCGCGGCGGTCGAGGCTGAAGCGCCGGCTCCCAATCCGAGAAAATAGCTTGCTCCAGTTCCGTTCCGCGTCCTGGAACGGCAACGGTGCAGATTCCAACCGACGACGTCGAATTCACTCTTATGCACGACGCTCCGCCCAGAGCGCTTACCGGCTAGCTGCCGCCGAACATGTTCCATCTTCCGCGCGCATTGAAGGAGCGCATCTGGAATCGGTTGGCTCCCAAGTACGCGGAG
The DNA here is from genome assembly GCF_055412765.1 of Pseudarthrobacter xylosi. Lineage (NCBI taxonomy): Bacteria > Bacillati > Actinomycetota > Actinomycetes > Micrococcales > Micrococcaceae > Pseudarthrobacter > Pseudarthrobacter xylosi. The sequence continues at coordinate 114,640 of NZ_JBVAYT010000009.1, forward strand.
CCAACCTGCGCACGCGTTTCAATAGGGTTGTATGATTTGGTTCAAACCCAGTCTCATTCAGCGCTGGTGCTAAGGCTCCGGTCTGAATGAACCCATTTAGGAGGCGAGCATGTCAGATCAGACGATGAAGGACGTGCCGGTGTTCGAAAACATCCGGCGTCGACTGTCTGAGATGACCTCTGCCGAACGGAAGGTAGCCCGCACCCTGCTGGGGGGGCCCGCGACCCTTGGCCTGGAATCTTCGACCAAGCTCGCTGGGCACGCTCGGGTGAGCGGTCCTACGGTGATTCGTTTCGTTAATCATCTGGGATTTGCCACATATGCCGAGTTCCAGGAGGCAGTGAAGGTCGAGGTTGTGGCGCGGGTGACGCCACCGGTGGATCAATATCCCGAGGCGCACAGCATTGCAGGCAATGCATTAAGCGACCTTTCTAAGACGCTTAGTTCCGCCATATCCGAGACGATGAGCCGGCTGTCGGAGAATGATATTCAAGCGGCGGCGGATCTTCTGGCAGACCCACGACGAAAGGTCCTTGTTTTTGGTGGTTGGTTCACTTCGTCCCTGGCCCGGCACCTGGCCGCGATGCTTCGGGAGTTGCGGCCCGGCGTCGAGTATATCGATGACGCCCCCTCCCGGCGCGTAGCGGCACTGTGCGATGCCGACAAACGCACCACCGTGGTTGCTTTCGACTTCCGGCGCTATGAGGCGGAGGGCGAGAAGCTAGGACGTGCGATGGTCCAGCAGGGAGGAAAACTCATACTCTTCACCGACCAGTGGCTGTCCCCCCTGGCGGACGTGGCTCATGCCGTGCTGCCTGCGGTAGTCGGGACGCCTAGGCCATTCGAGTCCTATGTCTCCTGCATGGCGTTGGTTGAGGCCCTCACGGCAAGGGTGGTGGACATGACGGCGGATTCATCAAGAGCTCGATTCGAACGTTACGCGTCCTTCGTAGATACCCTGGTTCCGCACTGGGAGCACGAACGTGAGATCGAAGTCGATGATGAGGCGATTGGGGCCTGACTCTACAAGGCAACAAGATCAAGGATCCCAGCTTCCATGAGGGTCTCTCGACTTTGGGGTGAGTCGTCGTGGCTTCATGACTGGGGCCGATCCCGGGTTGATATGCGCGGAGGTGTACTTACTGCACGACGCTGCGGTGGGGCGATATGTGGACACTTTCAGTCAGTGAGTAGCATCGCGACCGCGTGAAAGCCCAATGCTGACTGGATCGTCTCAGGCGCAGACCAGCGCGGTTCCCGCCTGGGTAGCGCCGCCGCCAAGGAGCCCTGCAGTTTGGCCCAGCGAGGATGAGCGGGGGCTGTTACTGCGGTGCTGCCACACTCTGCTAGTCTCATCACGCCTTTGAACATATTCATTCATGATTTTCATTGATAGCAAGATATGAATGAGGTTATACTCGTACCAGGCGGGGCAACAGCTTCGCATTGGATGAACCGGAACGACACACTAGCGTCCGGCGAGGGTTCGTGCTCCCCCGTTTACAGTCCGCTGGGGAAGCGCGCCTGCCGACGTTCGAATCCGGACCGCTGGATGAGCGACTAGAACGAGGCATAACTTGACGATTGAAGAAGCGCTGACGCGGGCCGAGTCGCCCTTGGCCCCATCGTGGCTAGCGGTCCCCTCTGACCTAAATGAGCTGCCCTCCAAGATCTGGGCTGGCGAAGTTATGCGGTCGGCATCGGGGGAACTTTCCGTTGCTGGAATCGGCGTCACCAAGCTCGCCCGGGATTTTGGAACGCCCGCCTACATCGTTTCCGAAGACGACTTCAGGGCGCGTGCGCGGACTTTTCTCACGGCGTTCAATGATGCATTTGCACCCCTGTGCGGAGGTGTTGATGTCTACTATGCGGGTAAGTCATTCCTCTGCATCGAGGTCGCCAAGTGGGCCATCGAGGAAGGTTTACGGTTGGACACCTGCTCAGGCGGCGAGCTGGCTCTTGCGGCACGGGCCGGCGTCGACGGCTCCAAGCTGGGCCTCCATGGGAACAACAAGTCTGATGCGGAATTGGTACGCGCGCTCGACATGGGAGTCGGGCGAATCATCGTGGATAGCCTCCAGGAACTCAATCGCCTCGGCGAGCTCGCCCGGGACCGAGGCACCAGGGCGCCGGTTCTCCTACGTTTGACTCCGGGCGTCCACGCTGAAACCCATGAGTTCATTGCCACGGCCCACGAGGACCAGAAGTTCGGCCTTTCCATGGCTTCTGTCGAGGGACAGAAGTCGGCTGCAGAAACAGCCGTCGCACAAGCCCTGCAGGACACCGGAATCCAGCTCTTGGGCGTTCACAGCCATATCGGGTCGCAAATCTTCTCCCCCGACGGCTTCGCCCTCGCCGCTCAGCGGCTGCTAGCTTTCATCGCCGACATGCGCACAACTTACGGCGTCGTTCTCAAAGAATTGGATCTCGGCGGCGGGTACGGCATTGCCTACACAGAAGCGGATCATCCGCAAGAGCCAAAAGTGGTGGCTCGCGCCATGGCAAAGGTGGTTGCCCGCTCCTGCGACGAACTTGGCATTGACGTTCCGAAGATATCCATTGAGCCTGGCCGCGCCATCGTCGGAACCTCCACGTTCACTCTGTACGAGGTAGGGACTCTCAAAACGAACTACGTCGAACACGAGTCTGGCACACTGCCACGCCGGTACGTTGCCGTCGACGGAGGGATGAGCGATAACCCCCGCCCTGTCCTCTACGGTGCTGACTACTCGGCGAGCCTCGCCTCGCGCAGCTCTGAGGCCGAACCTGCACTGTCACGCGTAGTCGGGCGCCACTGTGAAAGCGGCGACATCGTAGTCCGCGATGTTTACCTCCCGGCAGATCTGCGACCAGGAGACCTCCTCGCTGTACCCGCCACGGGGGCATATTGCTGGGTTCTGTCCAGTAACTACAACTACACTCCACGGCCGCCCGTTGTCGCAGTCTCAGGGGGCCACGCCCGCCTCATCATCCGGGGCGAAACGGAAGACGACCTGTTCAGCCGCGATGTGTGGAACTGAGCAGCTCCCGGCATAGCCGATACCTCGTCAGTCTCCTCCCAAAGGCCGATTATCCAATGACGGATCTCTTCAAGGCACTGAAACCAATCGAACGACGCCCGACGACCAAACCCCTGAAAGGCGGTGGGCGCAACGGTCAGCTAGGCGTCGGCGCAGATGGTCTTATCCACCCCTTCCGCTCAATGAACACCTTGTGGGCACCGGCCCTAAACCCCGGCGCCCCCGCTGAGTGGTTCAACAACGCGGGCGAAATGGCCACGTCTCATGTCGCTCGGCATGGTTGGTAGGCAACAGTGTCACCTAATTCCGGCGGCCTCATCTCCCTCCTTCGCGATGACAAAGGCGAGTATCTTCCATCCCGCAGATGGCCGCAGCTGAAGGAAGGTCACTACGTCATTGTCCAGCGGGATGGAGAATCGGTCCTGGCAGGGGAAGTCGATGTCATTTCTTCTGACGGGTCGATCTTCTGGGTCTGGCTTGACGGAGGTCGCGGACGAATCGCGGTTTATGCAGATGAGGGAACCGGCGTTTGGTTGCCCAGGGGCCATAGCAACGGTAAAACCGACCGGTCATCTTCGTAAGGCTGTACATGCCGATGCGCTTTATCATCCATACATGTTTTTCGGGCTGAAGACAGCGTCGAGCTCGTGACTCGCAGGGGCTGTTGTTATCCGCAAACGACGCCAAGCTGATCCAAAAGGCCTTGAGCTTTAACCCGGGGCTGTATAGGATCATTCAAACCCAAAACTAATACGTGGTGCGGAATGGATTCAGTTAGAAGGTAATAATCTTGGAAGGTAGTCTGATCATCAGAGACCTGCCCGTGTTCGAGAACATTCGTCAGCGACTCCCCGACATGACCGTCTCGGAGCGCAAGATAGCCCGGATCCTCCTCGGGGGGCCAGCGACGATTGGCCTCGAAACGTCAACAAAGCTTGCCCGGCAAGCCGGCGTGAGCGGGCCGACGGTGATACGTTTCGTGAACCATCTCGGTTTTCGCACTTACTTGGCTTTTCAAGAGGCTGTAAAGGTTGAGCTGGTCGCGCGTGTAACCAAGCCTGTCGAGCTCTTCCCGGCCGCGCCCGGTGGTACGGGTGGGGGTGTCCAGGACCTATCTGGCGTTCTCACGTCTGCGCTTTCCCAAACCCTCAGCCAACTCTCTAGTGTGGACCTCAACATTGCCGCCGACTTATTGGCGGACCACCGCCAAAAGGTCCTGATTTTTGGTGGATGGTTTAGCTCATCCCTTGCCCAACATTTAGGCGCCATGCTCCAGGAACTACGGCCGGGGGTTGAATTCATCGACGACTCCCCCAGTCGACGCGTAGCGGCTCTCTGTGATGCAGGCAGGCGCACTACCGCCGTTGCCTTCGATTTCCGCCGCTACGAGGCCCGGACGGAGAAGCTGGGTAGGACAGTAGTAGAACGCGGCGGGAAACTCATACTTTTCACCGACCAATGGCTTTCCCCACTGGCCGATGCGGCAAGCGCGGTGTTGGCGGCTTCGGTTGGATCAGCCAGGCCTTTCGAATCATATGTTTCGAGCATGGCTGTCGTAGAAGCGCTGACGGCGCGAGTGGTTGATCTCACCTCAAGCAGGTCCCGGGCGCGATTCAGCAGATACGGGTCGCTGGCGGACGAAGTTGTCCCGCATTGGGACTACAAGGGAGGACTTGAGCTCAAGGACATGACGGTAGCGCCCCTGCAGCGGCAACAACTGTGACGGCCTCGGCTTATTTGACGTGGATGGATCCTAGTCGGGCTGAGAGCAGTGCCACATAACTTCTTACGCGAGAACCTCTTACCGCATTGCGTAAACGCAGATATCAGTCGTTTGTTTGCTCGAGGAGCGGCCCTCGTAGGTGGACGTCAGGCCTACAAGCCCAGCAGGCCTACGCAACGGCGCTACTTCATCGTGGTGAGCCAGTCGTCTTCCCACATTTCATGGCTGAAGGTTCCCCTCGCAACAATTCGGGCGGGTCCACGCAAAAGGACGTGTTCTTTCGTGCCGCCCTCAGACTGTGCGACGTTGCTGAAGGACACTCTGACGGGTCCACCGGGCATCGTGACCAGCCAAGTCTTTACGTCATAGAGTTCCTCAGAATGACGAACAGCTGCCGCGACTGCGCAAGCGCCTGTCCCGCATGCTTGTGTCTCGCCGACAGAACGTTCAAAAACCCTCATATCAACTGAGGCCGGAGCCCCGGCTTCGGGCAGCTGGGTAAACGTCGCGAATTCCACATTTGTCCCGGCGGCGGGGTTGGGTTCAACCCGTGGCGCTGACCCCAAGTCAAGCATTTCGAGTGGAGTCGTGGCCGGGAGGATGACAACAGTGTGTGGATTACCCATGTCGATGGAGATGGCTGCATTTGACGGCTGCCCCTTGATCGAGACCTTAGCATCTGATCCAATTCCCGCTACCTGCTCGGGGAATGACAGGCGCCACGGGCCCATATCGACTTCATAACCACCCCGGCTACGCTCCACCCATTTGACACCCGCGCGTGTCCCGACAGCCAATTTTGATCCTTCGCCCAGCCGGATCAGCCCCACAGAAACAAGGAAGTGGACGAACGCGCGAACGCCGTTGCCGCACATCTCAGCAATACTGCCGTCCGCATTCCTGTAGTCCATGAACCACTCAGCTTCAGGCGTACCCCGCAATAGTGTGCGTCCCTCTGGAATGTTCTCTGAACGGACGGCGCGGATGAGACCGTCCGCGCCGACGCCCGTGTGACGGTCGCAAACCCGGGCGGTCGAGGGCGCATCAATCTGGAGTACGCCTTGAGGGTCCGGGATGAGGACGAAGTCATTGCCTGTTCCATGGCCCTTCCAGAAGGGAACTCCGTCCGAAAGCAGTTGCTTACCTTCGAGCATCTGGGTGAAGTGGACCGTAACGCAATGTCGGGAGCCGCCCTTCGGGGGTTCGGCCGTCGCAGCTTGCAGTGCAGTGGAGGCATCGGTCATTGGAAAATCAGCCTTTCGGAGGAAGAAAAAGGAATTGATAGCTGATGCGGAGTACATGGTTGGCTGGCCAAGGTGCGTAGGACTGCAGCGGTGCGCATCTGGAATGCACGCCATCTCAGCGGCTGGCGGACCTGGACTACTCAGACGAAGGTCCCCTGCTTGCGCCTGAAGCGTGTTCGGCTTGGATCGACCCCCGTGCAGAAGCCATTGCTGCTGCTTTGACGGCTGCCACGAGGGATTCGACGTCAGTTTGGGTGGTGTCCCAGGAGCACATCCACCGAACTTCACCGCGTGCCAGGTCCCAGTCATAAAAACGAAAGGACTCACGGACTTTCTCCGCCGCGCCGGGAGGAAGGATGGCAAAGACGCCGTTGGACTGGGTGTCCTGCGTTATCGAGATGCCGTCAATGGCTGAGACGCCGGTCCTTAGGTGTTGGGCCATGTCATTGGCGTGGCCGGCTGACCGAAGCCACAGGTCCCCTGACAGCAAGGCAATCAGCTGTGCCGAGACGAACCGCATCTTGGAGGCCAGCTGCATATTCATCTTGCGCAGGTAGTTCATGCCGGGGTCAGTTTGTGAATCGAGCCAGACCACCGCTTCACCGAACAGCAGCCCGTTCTTGGTCCCCCCGAAGGACAGGACATCCACACCGACATCGGTGGTGAATGCCCGCAAAGGCAGTTTGAGGTGGGCTGCCGCATTGGCCACCCGCGCTCCGTCCATGTGAAGTTTCATTCCCTTGGCGTGGACGTGTTCCGCGATCTGCCGAATTTCTCCCGGGGTGTAGCAGGTGCCAAGCTCGGTGGTCTGGGTGATCGATACGACCAGTGGCTGTGCCCGGTGTTCATCTCCCCATCCCCATGCTTCGGCGTCGATCAGTTCCGGCGTGAGTTTGCCGTCTGGGGTTGGGACAGGCAGAAGCTTTATGCCTGCGATCCGCTCCGGGGCGCCGTTTTCATCGGTGTTGATGTGTGCGGTTGAAGCGCAGATGACGGCTCCCCAGCGCGGGAGCAGGGCTTGGAGGGCAAGGACGTTCGCCCCAGTTCCATTGAATACCGGATACGCGGTGGCGGTGGCGCCAAAGTGGCCCTGGATGACCTGTTGAAGCCGCCCTGTGTAGACGTCCTCCCCGTAGGCAGTGACGTGCCCTTCATTGGCCGCCTGCACAGCGGAGAGGATCTCAAAGTGAGCGCCTGCGTAATTATCCGAGGCGAAACCGCGGTATTCGGGATCGTGGAGGCGTCCCGCCACTACTGAGGAGCTTGAGTTGGATTCGAGATTGACGCTCATACCGGCGTAGTCACCAACCTGCCGGAACTAAGAGATAGCCGTTGACCGTTGATTTCTCCTGCTTCCAGCTCAAAAATCCGCTCCACTGCCTCGGCAAGATCAGATACGTCAATAAAGCCCGGGAACTTTCGTTCGGGTTGGGCTGCCCGCATCCGGTCATCTACCAAGGCCTTGACCACGAGGACAAGCGCTGCCGAATGCTGAGTGCTGAGGGAATTGCCTGCGCCCACCTGCATCTGGCGGAATCCATCGGCTACTGCAAGAGTCCAGGCTTCGGAGGCAGATTTCACTGCCGCATACGCAGCGCCATCAGCAGTCGGCTTAGAAGCCGCTTCGGCCGACACGATGACCAGCCGGCCGGACGCGGAGACCGCCAGGTCATCGTAGAAGGCCCGGGTGGTGTTTCGAAGTGTGGTGAGGACGCTGGTGTGGAGGAAGTCCCAGTCTGCATCACTCTGTCCTGGAATGCCGCCGCCACCTCGCCAGCCGCCCACGAGGTGGATGAGACCATCGACGGGACCGAGGTTGGCCCGTACCGACTGTGCCAGGTCATGAACGGCTTGCTGGTTGGCGAGGTTGCAGACGTATCCTGTGACGTTGTCGTACGCGGCGGCCAGATCGTGGACGCGGTCCTCAAGAATGTCCACAGCGGCTACGCGCGCTCCTGCCTCGGAGAGGGTGCGGACCACCGCGGCGCCGGCTGCGCTTGTTGAGCCGGCGACCACGATGGTCCTCCCCGAGAGGGCCCCGTTCACGCGATGGCCTTGCTCGTAGTGTTGACCGGGCTCTTGCCCGTGACACCGGCGGTGGATTCGATGACGGGGCGCATCTTCTTCTCCAGTGCTTCGTAGAACATGGACAGGGGGAATTCGTCATCGTGGACCTGATCAGTCAGGCCCTTGGGCGGCCCGTCCAAAGGCAGAGCGTCGGGGCCCTTTGCCCACACCGATGAGGGGTTAGGGGTGAGGGTTTCCGAGACGAGTTCGTAGGCTGCAAGCCAGTGTGCGGTCTTTGGCCGGTCGATGGAACGCCAGTAGAGTTCCTCGATCCGGATTCCCAGTTCGACGACGACGCCGGCGACATCCTTCCAGTCGATGCTGAGCTTGCCATCAGTCCAGTGCAGGACCCGGTGCTGGTGCATCCAGGCGAAGAGCAGCTGGCCGCCCACGGCGTCGTAGTTGCGTACGCGGTTACCTGTGATGGCGAAGCGGAAGATGCGGTCGAAGATTACGGCGTACTGGACCAGCTTGGCGTGCTTGCGTGCATCCTCGGAGGCGTTCTCGTCCTTTTCGATGATGACTGATTCGCGGAAGGCGGTCAGGTCGCAGCGCAGCTCCTCAAGGGAGTACAGGAAGTACGGCATGCGCTGTTTGATCATGAACGGGTCAAAGGGAAGGTCGCCGCGCATGTGGGTCCGGTCATGAATTAGGTCCCACATCACGAAGGTTTTTTCCGTAAGGTGCTGGTCCTCGATCAGTTCCGCGGCATCCGCCGGGAGCTCCAGGGACGTAATGTCGGCAGCGGCTTTCAGGACCCGGCGGAATCGGGCTGCTTCGCGGTCCGCGAAGATCCCTCCCCAGGTGAACGTGGGAGTGCTCCTTACTGCGACGCTCTCAGGGAACAGTACGGCGGAGTTGGTGTCGTAACCAGGGGTGAAGTCCACGAAGCTGATGGGCACGAACAGCTTGTTGGAATAGTGGCCTGCCTCGAGGTCCGATACGAACTCGGGCCAAATAACCTCGATGAGAACAGCTTCGAAGTAGCGGTTGGTGCTGCCATTCTGCGTATACATGGGGAAAACAACCAGGTGCGGCAAGCCATCGATACGCGAGTGCTCAGGGTGAAAAGCTACCAGCGAGTCCAAAAAGTCCGGGACACCGAAATTTTCAGACTCCCACCGACCGAAGTCCCGCACCAGCAACTCGAGGTATTCCGTGTCGTGAGGCAGGTGCCGCCGCAGCTCATGGATCGAAGTAACGATGGTCTTGATGTTGGAGCGCGCGTGGTCATGATTGGCGGTGTCAGGGACCGAACCGTCCTGTACCTGAACCTTCTGCAATTCAATGACAGCCGCCTTGAGGGCGCTCCAGGCCGGGAGGACCTTCAAGTCCTCGACTTTGGCCAATTCGCTCGTCGTAATCGACATGCCAGTTCCTTTCGTGGTGGGTATGACACCAAGGTAGCAACGGGTAAGCGCTGCTAACAGAGGCTAGTCCCATGAGTAAGCAAGTCTGTTGCTTGGTTGGGCCGGAGGCTTTCATGCGTGCCATAAGTTTAGGGTCGAACCTATTCAGACGCCATAGTTTGGAGCTACTCTGAATGAAGTCGTACTCTGATATGGTCCGCTACGCGCTCTACAAAGCGAGATTCTCGGGTTGAAGAGACGATCTACGGCGCAAAGGCGGAAAGCCTAATTCGGGCCAGTTTTTACTGCCCTGACCCAAAAGGAACCTCCAAATGACCCATACCTTTGATGAATATGCAGTGAAGGGCAGCAGCCGCGTTAAGCGTGGCATGGCTGAGATGCTCAAGGGCGGCGTCATCATGGACGTCGTCAATGTTGAACAGGCCCGCATCGCCGAAGATGCCGGTGCCGTTGCAGTGATGGCGCTGGAACGCGTTCCGGCCGATATCCGTGCCCAGGGCGGCGTGTCCCGCATGTCCGATCCGGACATGATCGAGGCGATCATCGCCGCCGTCTCAGTGCCGGTCATGGCCAAGGCCCGGATCGGCCACTTCGTGGAGGCCCAGGTCCTGCAGTCGTTGGGCGTGGACTACATTGACGAGTCCGAGGTCCTGACCCCGGCCGACTACGTCCACCACATCGACAAGTGGAACTTCAAGGTTCCCTTCGTCTGTGGCGCCACCAACCTTGGTGAGGCCCTGCGCCGCATCAACGAAGGCGCGGCCATGATCCGTTCGAAGGGCGAGGCCGGCACCGGAGATGTCTCCAACGCGACCGGGCACATGCGCCAGATCCGCGCCGAGATCGCCAAGCTTGCCGCACTGCCCGAGGACGAGCTCTACGTCGCGGCCAAGGAACTGCAGGCCCCGTACGAACTGGTCAAGGAAGTTGCCGCCGCCGGCAAGCTCCCCGTGGTGCTCTTCACCGCTGGCGGCATTGCTACTCCGGCCGACGCCGCGATGATGATGCAGCTCGGCGCTGACGGCGTGTTCGTCGGTTCCGGCATCTTCAAGTCCGGCAACCCGGCCCAGCGTGCTGCTGCCGTGGTCAAGGCCACCACGTTCTTCGATGACCCCGACGTCATCGCCAAGGCCTCCCGCGGCCTCGGCGAAGCCATGGTCGGCATCAACGTCGACGAAATCCCCCAGCCGCACCGCCTCGCCCAACGCGGCTGGTAGGACCTGACATGACACAGCCGGAGACGCGCGGGCTCCTTGCCCCCGGTTCCTATGACAAGGGCAGCGAGCTCCCGCGCAGCGAATGGGGACAACTGGAAGAAGGCCACTACGTCATGGTCCAGAGGGATGGCGAGTCAATCCTCGCGGGCGAAGTCGATGTTCGAACCAAAGACGCCTCCGTCTTCTGGGTATGGCTTGACGGAGGCCGCGGACGCATCGCAGTTTACGCCGATGAGGGTACCTGCGTCTGGTTACCCAAAGGCTATCGCTTGGTAGCTGCAGAAGAACTCGCAGGGGCACACTCTCAAAATGATTAATGGGAGCGCCCACTGACCCGATGTCGGGCGCCGAAACATGGCAGCAAACAAGCTTGAAGCTTAGGAAGGAACGCATGGGCCCCCTCACCAAACAAAGACCCCAGTACGCCGCCAAGGACCGTTCTTACCCCATATCCACCACTGGACCGGCGCAACTTTGCCCGCAAGAAGGCAGGGGGATCCTCGTGGGCGCGATGTTCCCAAGCGCTGTCCCACAGCCGCCGGTCACTCCAGTTGAGGTGCCGCAACTTCCGGCTGACGTAGCCACCCGCCGGAGCACAGACGTCATCTTTTACGACCCGATCTCCTCCGAAGGTAGCGGGGAACTGACCCGAGAGCGCCCTACGGGAGCAACCAGGACAGCAGCCCAAGAGCCCAGGCGCCGCAATGCCCCCAAGGCCAGGGACGTAACTCGCGCGGAAGCCATAGAAGCGGTCGCCCGCGAACTGGCATGGCTTTCGGTGAGGAAGCGCCCCCGTGAAGGACGAACGCCAACAACGGAGGGAGACGATGGAATGGATTGACGGGCCACTGTTCATCTCCGTCCTGGTTACCTTGTTCGTCATCATGGATCCTCCTGGAACCGTCCCCTTGTTCATATCCTTAACCGCAGACATGACAGTTAAAGACCGAAACCGCTCGGCATTACAGGCCCTGGTCGTAGCCGCTGGCGTCATATCAGTTTTCGCCGTGTTTGGCCAAAACATCCTCACCTACATGCACATAAGCCTTGCCGCCTTGCAGGGCGCCGGCGGGCTGCTTCTTATCCTCATAGCACTGCAGCTACTGACCGGAATGGGAGATGGGCAGGACAGTGCAAGCCGATACAAGAACGTAGCGTTTGTGCCACTTGGAACTCCCCTAATGGCTGGTCCGGGAGCCATCGTCGCTGTCATGGTGTTCACCCAGCAAGCCAACAGCCCTGCTCGCGTTACCGCCGTCGTGAGCGGGGTGCTGTTGACCTTTGTGACGCTGTACCTGGCGATGCGCTTTGCATCATCTGTTCAGAAGTTCCTCGGCGAAGACGGCGTCGAGCTGGTGACCCGCATCGCCGGCCTACTGTTATCCGCCATCGCTGTGCAAATGATTGCGGACTCTATACAGGACTTTGCCAGCACCTGGAATTGATGGATCGGAATCGTGCGGTGTCACTCACAATTGCAGCACTGCAGTGATGAACGTCCGCGCCAAAGAAGGCCATGAAAGGAAACCCGAATGGACAACAGTCAGGAATGGATCGAAAGCAACGTCGGCAGAACCCGCTACATGTGCCAAGACCTGAAACGAAAGCAGACTATCAATGGGTGGTTGGTAGGGATCCTCGGCGTTATCGCCCCAATGGAAACCACCTATGCTTCGTTGCAGTCTTCCGGATGGTGAGAATGCAAAGGCCTGGCACATTCCGAAAACCAGTGCTGCTGTGGTCGCTTCGAGGTCGCGTGCATGGAGGGGCTGTCCGATCCGTAGGGAACTCCTTATGACTAAACCTACAAACGTTCCGATCCCGCCGTGGGCTTTGTGTGTCACCGCGATGTTCTTGTTTCAGTTTGGTTCCGCCCTGTCTACAGGTCTGATTGCCACTCTCGGGCCAGTGGGAACCGCATGGCTACGACTTAGCATGGGTGCTCTTATTCTGCTCGTGGTGGGGCGTCCCCCTTTGAGATCCCTACGCTTCCGTGACGCCCCGGCACTGCTTGGCTTGGGAATCGCGACGGGGTTCATGTCGGTGACATTCCTCGCTGCTCTGGAACGAATCCCGCTGGGGACAGCGGTTGCGGTTGGATTTCTCGGCCCCCTCAGCGTTGTCGCAGTCCGGGGGCGGGGCGCCCGCTCGTTGATCCTGCCTGCAATTGCACTGGCGGGCGTTCTCCTGCTTACCGAACCTTGGACGGGAAACGTCGACATGGTTGGCGTGGGACTTGCTGCCCTTTGCGGTGTGGGATGGGCTGTCTACATTATGCTGACCCAACTGGTCGGCGATCGCTTCAGCGGAATCGGCGCCCTCTCCCTGACAGTCCCGATCGCTGCCGCAGTCGTGGCGCCTTTCGGACTGCAACAGGCCCTCGGGCACATCACCTGGGAGATCATAGCCATTGCCGCTGGCCTGGCCGTTCTGGTGCCCGTACTGCCTTTCATCTGTGAGATGTTAGCCCTGCGCCGGATGACACACACGGCCTTCGGGACACTCGCGGCACTAGACCCTGCCATTGGCCTGATGCTGGGCGCCCTCGTACTGCGCCAGTATCCGTCGATCCCGCAACTTCTGGGCCTCCTTCTCGTCGTCTTCGCAGGAGCAGCAGCACAGCGCGCAGGAGGCCGACAGCCAGTCGGGCCTAGCCCCGATTCTCAACTCAACCTCGCTAACTAGCCCCTGGCTGGAGCGGTGGCCACAACTACGGGACCCGCGCCGGACAGTAATCCCCGCTTCTTGGAACTCGGATGCGCCGAAGCAGGTACAAAAAATAGATCAGCTAGCCCAACTGTCAGCGGAGGCTTTTGTTGAGCTGGACGGGTTCCGCCGATTCACTCCGTGTACCCCTCTGGCTCGGCCTATTGCCATGAACAAGCGTCGTGCCAATCATGAAAGACGCACATAGAAACGAGCTAGCCCACAAAACGGTATCAGCGTCCCCCAACTCATAGTCCACCTCCCAGCAAATGCATGAAGGCCAGGAGATTTTTTCAGGCAGCGGTCAGTTGGAGAACAAAAAGCGGAAGGCACAGGAAGTTCCAGTGGACAGAAACGAAAAATGCACGCAAACTCGGATCGAAAGGAACCGCTATATGCACCGGGACCAGAAGCGCCGCCAACTTCTCGAAGGGTGGTCCATAGGCCTCCTTGGGGTTATTTCCCTACTTGGCCTGACCTACGCTTCCCTGGAGTATTCCGGATGGTGACCTGGTCGTGGCTCTGAACACGGATGCAGACCGGCCTGCTCAAGATTTTTGGAATACGGCCACTTATGTAGCCGGACTCGTTGAGTCCGAACTCTAGCCCCCGGCCGGGCAGTTCATCCATATAGGGCACACCCCAACTGGACGTCAGGCAGCCGGTTCAAACATCGTCAGAATAGGGTCCTACAAGGGTTCCTGCATATCCCTGAGTAGACAGTCTCAGATTCAAATCTGACAGAAGACTTGGGCCGCCGGCAACGAGGGCCGTATCCTTGAGCTTTGGGCGCCTGCCTATGCGGCCTCGGTGGGACCCGGAAACCGTCACATTGGCGAAGCTCCAGTCAAATAGCGGTTGACCGGAGCTTCGGTACATTATGCGTATGTGAACCTTGGAGTTCCCTGTAAATGGTAGGTGCGTGGCTCATTTTTGACCGCGCCGGCGGCCTCGTTGAACCAGTTGTTATGAAGCACCCCGGCCACTAGTGGCCGGACAAGCGGGGCTTCTACTGCTGTGCAGGGCGCGATGTCAGGTACTCACGTAGTCCTGGGATTGCGAAGTCCACAAGTCCGTGGCCTGCAGGTTCTATGAGCCCGGCGTCCAGGAGTCGGGTTCGGTAGTTTCCCACAGCGTTGGGACGCATTCCGGTCCTTTTGCCGATGTCTGTGGTGGACGAAGGAGCCGAGTCTTCGGCCATGGCCTGGAGGAAGTCGCGGTCTCTGCCGGATGTTGTTGAGAGTGCAGCTTCGATGACCACGCGTTCGTTTCGGCGGCGGGCGGCCGCGACTGCCCGGTCCACTGCTGCGGCATCCAGGATTCCAAGGCCGCTCTCTGCTTCCTGCCAGAGGTAGTAGCCGACCAGTTGGATCAGAAAAGGGTAGCCGCCGGTGCCTTCGGCTGCGCTTCTGGCCAGTTCGGGGCTGAGAGTCTTACCTGCCCCTTCAAATGTTTCGGTGAAGGAGCGTTCGACTTCAGCGATCGAGGCTGCGTGGAGGTCGATCCGGTCTGCTCTGCGCAAGAACGTGGCGACCCCTTCATTTAGCAGGTCGGAGACTGCGGCCGGCAATCCGGCAAAGATGAGTCCGATGGGCAGCCCGTCTCGGATGAAGTGCTGCACGTCGGCCGCGAGTTGGGACAATTCCCTGCGATCAGCGGCATGGATCTCGTTAACGGTGATGACCAGGCCGGTGCCGCGCTGTGCCAGCAGCCGGAGAAGCTGCGCACCACGGACACGCCAGTCAACCTGTTCTTCAGGAGCGAGCTGGGTCGTGACGGCGAAGCCGGCAACTGACAGCGCGGTGACCCGCCGGCCGGTGGGTCCGTCGCCCAGTTCATTGGTCAGCCGTCGCATTGCTTCGCCAATGCGGCCCAGGAATCCTCCGGTAGCTGTCTCGGAGATTACCGCCCAGCCGCTTGCTATGGCGAGGTCTTCGGCGGCGCCCAGCATGACGGTCTTGCCGATACCCCGGGCTCCCGTGAAGATGGTTAAGAGACCTGGGGCGCCCGAACCGAGACGTAGGCCGTATGCGAACTCGTCCAGCACTCCCCCACGGCCGACCAGGTCGGGCGGAGTCGCCCCTGCTGTCGGGCGAAACGGGTTTTCCATGAGCGCTCCTGTGAATATCCATGAATCCTGTGAACCTTGTGAATCTCACGGTATCAGGTTGGTTGCTGCGCCCGAGGCCGTGCGTCCGGTCCGCCCGGCGCCGACCCTCGGTGCACCTGCGTGGGGGCACCGTCGCCGACGTTCTCAATTGTCCAGACACTGTCTGGACAATGCAGGACTCGATAGAGCGGTTAGCCTTCGCACTCGATGCAGTATGAGTGGCCGTTGGCTTCGCGTGCGAGTTGGGACCGGTGCCGGACGAGGAAACAGGAGTAGCAGGTGAACTCGTCCGCGGCCTGAGGAATGACCTGAACTATGAGTTCCTCGGCGACGATCTCTCCACCAGGAGTCAGGCCCTCATCGAGGGCGTCGGCTTCGTCGAGTTCGGTGACGACGCTGCGGGCATCCGGGGCATTCGCAGACTGCAATGCCTCCAGGGAACGGTCCTGTGATTCCTTGACATCGGAACGGACTTCGTCGTAATCGGTTGCCACTTTGGGTGATTCTCATTTCTGACGTTTCTGCGCGGTTCTTCTGACGAGACTGCAACGTACACCAATGCACCGTTGTTCCCATGTCAATGGGACTGGAGAGCCCCGGGACAGGGTCGCCCTGGGAATGCCTAAACTTTGGTCATGAGGGTTTCAAAAACGGATTCCATCGCTGGGCTGCCGGCCGGGTTGGCCCGGGCCATTGCCCGCAAGTTCCGGGGCCGGGAAGGGGTCGCCGAAGTCGCCGCCGACCTGCTGGACGGCACGGGATTCGAACTCGGGGCAGTCGTTGCGGGCTTGGAAGCTGCCGGGTATCTGGAGAAGGTCCGGGTCGATAACGACGGGGACGTGTGGTGGGACACGACCATCCAGGGCATTGCCTTGGCGATGGCAAGTTTCGGAAAGCCGATCAGCAGAAAAACAGCAGACCGGCTCGTTACCGGGTTACTGGAACGTGCGCGGGACTACAACGCGGACCCGGGAAATCCAGTGTTTATCAATACGCTCAGGGTCTTCGGAAGCTATCTCAACCCGGAGATTGACCCCTTGGGGGACGTCGACATCGAGCTCACCTACGGTCGGCGGATCACCGACCAGAAGGCGCTGGCGGATTACACCAGAGCCAGCGGCCGGTCGTTTAACACGTACGTTGATCAGTTGCTGTGGCCGCAGACTGAACTCGTCCTGCACCTGAAGAAGCGGTCAGCGTTCATTAACATCACCCTTGAAGACATTTCCAGGCTGACCGACCGCTTCGAAACGATCTACAGCATCGATGCAGACCCGCAGGCCGTCCGCCCGCCGGCCGACAGCGCCCTCATCGGAAGGTAGAGGGACTCGGGGAATTTACTACGCCAGTTCGTCGCAACGTACGTGCTGACCCGTCAGGGCTGTAATGGTCCAAAGTACTTTGGACTATTGCAGGGTGGGCTCTACGAATCAGGTGCTGGCTACTCGCCCGGGTCGTGTCCGAGGACCCGGAGCAGGTCGCCGGTGATCATCCGTAACTCTTCGAATCCGTGTTGGTAGAACAGCGGGGTCATGTGGGTCAGGGGCGTGTTGTCCAGTTCGGCCAGCAGCCGCAGGGCCTCTGCTATGACGTCCTGATCGCTCCCCCGGTCTGCGTCCTGCTGACGATCTGCCTCTTCGTGCCCTCGCGTCATGTCATCCTCCCTCGGGGTCAGTTATTCCGGGCCGACCGCAGGCCGGTGCCGTCGAACGGGTCTGCGCCCTACAGGGTGGGGCCGCGGCGTCCCTGGTCCGGGCCGGCGGCGGGTCCGCGGCGGGCTGCCTTCCGTTTGGCTTCTTCCGCGGCCTGGTCTTCCTGGGCCTTGCGGATGTTGGCCAGCTTCTCGGCGAAGCCGCTGCCGGCGGCGGGCGGCTGGTGTTGTGCCGCGGCCAGCCGTTCGGCCCATGACGTCCTGGCGTCCGCGCCGGCAGTCTCGCCGGTGGAGCGCTCCTCTGCCCGGCGTGCGGCAATGTCTTTCAGTGCTTCGGTGACGGCTTCCGGGGTCTGTTCCGGCGCCGGTGCACCCGGGCGGCCGTCCAGGTTCTCGCGGACCTTCCGCGCGGTACCGGCGACGTGTTCGGCGCGTTCCTGCCCGGGGGTCAGGGAGACGTCCTGGGAGCGTTCCTCACGCAGGACGTCGACGACGCGTTCTGCGGGCGTCGGTTCGGTGGCCACGGTGGCCTGGACCTCGGCGGCTTCGGCCATGAGTTTCGCGTCGTCGGCCGAGAGTGGTTCCTTCTTGGTCTGGGCGGAGTATTTGTGCATGGCGGTGACGCGTACGGCCAGCTCGGCACCGGTCCCCTTGCCGGTGTATTCGGCGGGCAGGACGGCCGTTTCCGTGTCGGGGATCCGGTAGGTGTCGCGGAAGGTTTTGACCTCCACGGCCAGGTCCCGCCATTGCTGCTGCCTGGCGGTGTCGGAGGGGACCGGTCCGAGGGCTTGTGCCCAGGCCGGGGGTTCGGCGGCCAGCTGGGATCCGAGGCGGTTAACCTCTAGGGCCATGACCTCGCGGCGTTCTGCGAGTTCTTTGCGCCACAGGACCGGGGTGTCCTGGTGGGTGATGACGTCAGCCGGGGCCATCCATGCCGGCAGCCCGTCCTGGGCGGGGGCGGTGGGCACGGGTTCGGGGAGGCGGCGGCGGAGCATCTGCTCGGCCTCGATCCGGCGGAAAATCTGCTCGGCGGCACGGACCCGGGGAGCGTTCTTGTCGCGGGTGTAGTTGGTGACCGCGCCGCGTTCGTAGGCTTCATCCGCCCGCACGGGCTCAGGCATCAGCTCCCGCAACGCTTTCTCCTTTTGCAGCGATCCGGTGAGCCAGCGGGCTTTCGCCGCCTTGGCGGGATCGTTGATCGTGTCGTCGGTGCGGAGCTGTTCGTTGGCCCGGGTGATCCGTGAATCCAGGTCATCGTCGCTGATGTGGCCGTGGAGCCGGGACTGCCACGGGGTTTCCTTGGTCTCGGCCAGCCAGTTCCGGGCCGGGTCCCGCCTGTCCGGTGCCGGGGTGGCCGGGTTCTGGGCTGTGTTGGCCTGGGCGCGCATCAGCTCACCCGTGGCCCGGCGCTGGAGACGTGTCAATGCATCGTCGCTGACTGCTTCCAGGGGCCGGCGGACGGGGGCTTCGGCGAGGGTGCGCCAGTAGTCCAGTTTGTCCTCCACGCGCCAGGCCAGGACGGCCCCTGGGTCCTGGGATTCCTCGAACGGATCCCGGGCGGCGTCGGTGAGGAGGTTGGCGATGTTGAAGCCCTCGTTCTCGGCCTTGCGCAGGTGGGTGGCGATCGCCCCCCACGCGTCGGAGGCGATGAACGGCTCCGCAGCGCCTTCGCCCAAGGTGTTGCGGGCGGTGTTGGCCATCCGCAGTTCGTTGGCCTGGTCGTCAATGTCTTTGTAGATGCTGACCATGTCCGGCAGTGCCCGGGCGGCGGCGCGGGCGGCGTCGATCTGTTCGTGGGCGGTGAGGTTCCCGTCGTGATTCCCCGCCACGCTCCGGAGCACGTCGGCCAGGGTTTCGCCGTCCTGGACCACGCCGTAGAGGTGGTTGAACTCCCGTCCACGGGACGCGGCGACGTAGGCCAGGGAGCGGGAGAGGCCGGAGCCGATGAGGGCGTGGGTTGTATCGCACGTGAGGCCCTGGGTGCGGTGGATGGTCGCGGCGTAGCCGAGCATCGTGTGCTCCCGCACGTACTCCTTGGGGAGGGTGATCGTTCCGGCGTGCCCCTGGTGCCTGGCGGTCAGGGACCCATCAGCGTGGATCCCGGTCACGGTCCAGACGTCGTTGTTCTTCACGAAGTCCTTGCCGCGGTTCAGGGAGAGCCGGCGGTTGTTCTGCCGGGTCACGATGACATCTCCCGCGCGGGCGGCGAGCCCGTCCCGCAGCGTTGCGGCCGGCCCGTCGGCCAGGGCGCCGGTACCCAGCCGGTATGCCTGGGCACGGGCGTTGAGCTCGGTGACCGTGGCGTTATCGAAGGCCATCATCACCGAATGCTTACCGGCGGCGGTGTCCTTCTCCCAAGCCGTATACACGTGGGAGGTCATCGTTTCGGTATCCCCGCCGACCACGCGGCGGTTCTCCCGGTAGAAGGCCCACGGGTCATCCTCACCAACGGCGGGAGGTTCGCGCAGCGCCAAGGTGGCGGCGGCCTCTGCATGGTTGGGGGTGCCGTCGGCGTTCCGGAACCGGTGCAGGTCCTCCAGGTGCACGGCACCGACGGTGTTCTTCAAGTACCGCAGCGCGCCACCGGAACCGACGGCCGAGAGCTGATTATCGTCCCCCAGCGCGCGGACCACAGCGCCGTGCTGTTCAGCGACGGTGACGACGGCGGCGAACAACTCGGTGCCGACCATGCCGGCCTCGTCGAGGAAGATCACGTCCCCCGGTGCCAGGGCCACCCTATTGGGGTTCTGTGTCTTGTGGCCGAGCACAAAGGAGTCAATGGTGGTTGCATTGGCTCCCAGTTGCTTGCCCATGACTGCTGCTGCGGCAGCCGTGGGGGCGAGGCCGATGACCTTGCCGCCGGCCTCCCTCACCGTGTCGGCAGCGAGCTTCAAGGCAGTGGTCTTACCGGCACCCGCGGGGCCGACACCGACCACCAGGAGCTTGTCACTGCAGGCGAACTCGCCGGCCATGCGCAGCTGCCCGGCATCAAATTCTTTGTCCTGCGTGGCCAGGGCAATCTCAAAAGCGTCCCGAGTCGCGGCGGGTATGACGGTGCGCTGGGCGGCGGTCAGCAACCGGTCTTCACTGTGCAGAACACCGGAGGAGGTGTAGAGGGTGGAGTGGACTTTCCCGTACCGGCTGGCACCGTTCCGCAGCCGCAGGGCGCCAATGTCCGATGCGGGGTTGGTGGCGGTGATGCGGAGTGAGAACTGGTCGATGGCGCGGGCCTTGACCTGTTCGATGAGGTCTTTGGGGATGGGCAGTTCACCGAACTTTGACCCCAGCCGGCGGCGGGTTTCGGCGTCGATGTGGTGTTCTCCCCACACGCCGCGGCTGCGCTCCAGGGTGCTGATGACACCGGCGGCTTCGGTGGCCGGGTCCACCTCGTCAGCGTGGGTCACCAGCGGTTTGCCCTCGCGTTCGGCGGCGTCGCGGGCGTCGTGCCGGTGCGCCCGGGCCTTGGCCACGGCTGCAGGGCCGACGGCCATGCCGGGGACCTGGGCGAACTCATCGGTCCACTCCGTCACGAGGTCAGAGAGTCTGCGGGCGGCCTTCTTCTCCGGTCTCGTGTCGAGGGTGGCCCGCTGGGCGAGGGCGATCATCGCCTTGGTGTTGGGGGCGTAGCCGTGGTCCGCGGTGAACTGCTGCACCAGCTGATCCAGGACCGGTTTGATGTCACCTGAGCGGGAGGACCCGGCTTCGATGGCGGCGAGGTTCACCCCGGCGATCTCGATCACGGGCCGGTCCCCGGAGACTTTGCGTGTCGTCACTCCGACGCCCAGGCGGGTGCAGACCTTCTCCATGACGGTCCGGTTGTAGTGCTCGGATGCGGCGACGTTGAACTGGTACAGCAGGCGTCCGTCGAGGCTGGACCACTTCCCGTCAGCGCCCATGACCTTGTTCGACACCACGACGTGATCGTGCAGCTGCGGATCCCCGCTGCGGGAGTCATAGTGCCGGAAGGTCGTGTAGACGAGTCCGCCTTCGACGTCTTCCTGCCGGACGCCGTTGCGGCCGCGCCGGGTGAACGTGGCTTCCTTTTCGAGGAAGGCCATCGTCTCTTCGATGGCTTCGTGGTGGGCGGCTTCGATCTGCTTGCGGGCGTCTTCGCCGCCGACAGCCCACAACAGGGATACGGACTTGGCCGGTGCGAATACCAGGTCATAGCCTGCGACGGTCTGGGAGCCTGGTTTGGTCTGGGCGGTGATGAACCTGCCCAGTTCTTCCTTGTCGCCGGGGTTGCGGCCGTTGAGTTCGCGGAAGTATTGGGCGCCTTCTTTGGTCCGGATCAGACGCCTCGCATCCGCGTCAGGCTCACGGTGGTTCATGCGCTGGTAATCGCCGGTGGTGGTGTTGATCCGTGCCTTGAGCTCGTTGTCTTTCTGCGTTGGCTTGCGGTATCGCTGGCCCAGGGCGACCTTCTCGGACGGGTCCGCTGCCAGCTTGGCAGCCGCGTCCGGGTGCAGGCCTTCACCGAACAGGGCAGCCATCTGCGTCTCTGAGACCTCGCCGGTGACGTTCAGGAGTGCGGCACCGCCGCCGCCCCAAAGGCCGGGCGGGTTGCCGTCCACGGTGTAGTAATCCCCCAGTTCACGGTCCTTCGTGCGCAGCTCATCACCACTGGCGACTTCACGGGTGTAGTACGTGTATCCGTCGCCGGCACTGAGCCTGTGCACGGTCATCATCGCCCCAGCCTACCCGCCAAGGGACCTCACTCGTCGATGATGCATGAGGTGTGACAGATTCAGCGTGTGGTTGCCTTTCGACAGGGGAGAAAATCAGAAGGCAATCGCGCTCTGTTGTGGCCATCAAGTCTTTGATGCGGTTCTGCACATGAGAATGGGCGGTGGGTAACATGCTTTTCGTTATCCACCGTGCGTTCGATTGTGTGGAACCGCGACGGATCGGGGTTGTCCACAGGTGGGCAGGTCAGAGACAGGTCTTCTCTCGGAGCCGTCCAGGTGTGGGGAAACGATCCCCGGCCAGCCCCGAGCGAGAGCGAGGTCCGTTCCTGTAGGTTTGTCCACGAGTGGACGAACCGCTGTGTATCAGCCCGAGCGAGAGCGAGGACGGATCCGGCGGCCACGCCGGCCATGGGCGAGTCACGGCGCTAGCCGTTAGGTCTGTTCCATGGAAAGCCCAAGGGGAGGGACCCACGAACATGGCAGCACCACGGAAGTCCGCACAGCAGTTGGCCGCACGCGAGAAGGCACGGGCGAAAGCCCAGGAGCTCACCGCCCGCCACGAAAAACTCATCGACCTCGCCGCCGAATTCTTCGAACAGCAGGAACAGGCCGATCAGGTCCGCGCCGATGCGCAGGCGAAGGCGGACGCGATCATTGCCAAGGCCGAAGAAGACGCCGCGGCGGCCACGTGCAGCGCCGCCGGCACGGTGGCCGCGATGGTCGCCGCCGGCGAACCGAAGTCAGCCGTTGCCTCCCGCCTGGGCGTCTCCGGCGCCGAACTGAAGAAACTGCTCGACCTCGACGCGGCCGAGCAAAGCGAGGCCACCCCCGCTGACGCCGCGGCTGCCCAGGACGAGGAAACGCCCTCGACGGCTCAGGCGGCCTAAGCACCACCGCACGCAATGATGGTCCCCGGCAGTTCCTACTTCCGGGGACCATCTGCGTCTTGGGTGCCGCGTCCTAGAAGAGTGTGGGGGCGTCCGGGTCCGCCCCGGTGAGCAGTGCCCGGATCCTTTCCTCACGGTCCCAGCCGTGGGCTCGGACTTCATCGCGCAGCAGGCGGGACCGGTCAGCGAAGAGAGTGCGGGAGAGCCCGCGCCAGCGGAACATCGTTCCGTTGGAGTCCCGGCCCTTGGCCAGACGGTCGGCCATGTTCTCCCGGTTCGTTCCGGGAACCAGATGCGTGTCCGCGCCGGTCGTGGCCCGGACGCAGATCGGCACATCGCATGAATGCATCAGATCCCCGAAGGAATCCAGCGGCAGCCCGTGCACCAGATGGAACGCGAAGCGATGCGGGCGTACCGCCCGGGTGCGTCCATCAGCGTTCAAGGTAAAGCGGCCATACCCATCGTCAGAGACGGCCGCTGTGTAGAGCCAGCAATCACCCGGGCGCGGGCCTTTGCTGACCTTGGCCCAGAACCGTTCTGCCGGGGCGGGACTCATCGGGCACTCACCAACTGCGCCAGCGCAGCTCGAGCTTGTTGGCTGCAAAGAAGAAGCCGGCCATGAACAGGAAGCCGGGAATGGCTTGGGTGAAGCCCTGGCCGATCCAGAAACCAAGCGCGGAGAGCAGGGCGATCACGCCGGCGGCTTTGCAGAGGAAGATCAGGATGCCTTGGCCGGCTTGGACCGGGTGGGTGAGCGCGTAGATGATCCAGCCCGCCAGGGCCACAGCCGCGAAAGCTGCGAGGAAGATAAAGATGAACATGGTCCGGTCCTAACGGTCGTGTGCGAGTGGTGGCGGGCAGGCCCACAAGCCCAGCGCTTTGGCCCTGGCTTTATCCGCGGCCGTTTCAAAGGTGCGGCTCATGGCGTAGTCCTTGCCGTAACCGGTGGCCTCACCATGGCCGAGTTCCACGATGGACTGGTTGACGAGGGCACCGTCAGCGGTCCAGGCGTAGGCCAGCAGGCGGTCGTACTTGTCCCGTTCTCCCTGGGCCGGATCCGCGGACAGGAACACCTGGCCGCCGTCGAGCTGCGAATGCAGGAAGTCCGATGCTTCGAGACCCCCGCACTCCACCGGGGAATCCTCTTTCACGGTCTCGGGGGTGTTCACGCCCACCAGGCGGACTCGGGTGGAGGTCCCGTTGCAGCTGATCCGGATGGTGTCACCGTCCACCACGCTCTCCACCAGGTACGGGCCGCCGACATCGTGGGTAAGAGCCGAAGGCTTGAGCGCCGTGCCGGTCGGTTCGCATCGAACCGCCGTGGGCACTTCCTCGGCCTTGATGGTGAGAGTTCGTTGTTGTACGGATTGCAGCCCGTCAGCAACGAGGCGACGGCCGCCGCTGCGGCTGCAAGCGTTCCGACGTGCCGGCGACGTTTGCGGCGGGTGTTCACGCTCGGTCCTCACTGGCGGCGGTTTCGGCGCGGGTTCGCCGGCCCGGACGCATCGACCCGGCAGGCACGCCGGCCCACTTGCGGCCGCCGTTGTGTTTGCGCTGCAGCCGCTTTAATTCCCGCATCGTCGCGGCCACCACCAAATCAGAGAGCGAGGCGTAACCCTCCACCGTGCCGACGGCTTGGAACGCTGCGCGTACCTGGTCAGCCTGGTCTTGCGTGAAGTACGGGGTGATGTGCGACGTCGGCTTAGTCATGAGCCGCCATGATCTTTTTCTTCGGCATCTTCGAGGCTTCCGAGGCGTTGGGACAGCTGGTCTGCGTGGATCTCCCTGAGCATTGCCCGGTTGCCCACGAGGTATTCCTCCGCCTCGGGGGTATCCCCTGGCAGGAGGGACGAAGCCGCGTAGAAGCGGGCTTCCGGCCCTTCGACCGGGTTATCGAGGCGGTGCAGGCTATAAGCAATGGCGCGCAGCTCGGGATCCTGTCCGAACCGGGCAGGAACGTTGTGCCGGTCCAGGACGGTGGTGATGACGGGTTCGTTGGCGGTCATGATGCTGCCTCGATCCGGGTAGTGGTGTGTTTCATGAGGGTATGGAGAAATACGGATTGGAATCAGCCCAAGACGAACCGGAACATTTCTCTGGTGAACAGAACCATGCCCACCGCGATGGCTATTGCCCCCACCGCCTCGAGGATCCAGCCGAAATGCTTCACTGCCGGCTTCCGAGTCGTCTTCCACCGTGAGATCAGGGCCAGTCCGAAGTTTGCCAACGCCGCGCCCAAGAGACAGGTGGCGGCCCCTGGGCTCAGAAAACCCATGGGAATGAAAACGCACAGCAACACTGCACCCCGGAGCAGGTACCTCCTGCCTTCGTCCTTGGATTCCCTTGGCTGGTGCTGGGTGTCTTGCAATGTCATCACGAGGTTCTCCTTTCGGATTTGAGGGGGTGTCGGGGCCAGCGTAGCCACTGGCCCCGACACTGGGGCCTTTTAGAACAGGAGTTCAGAGCCGGCGGCCGCATCAGTGGTCTGGGGTGTAGCCCAAGGATCCTCCTGCGGGTCCTCGAACGGGACGTTAATGGTGCCGTTCGGATTGGCTTCAAGTCCGAACCAGTCAGCGTCGGTGATCCGTCGCGGGCTGAGGATGAACCGGTCCACCGATATCGCATTCGCCATGGTGTTCACGCGGCCTGGCTGTGGTTCATGGATGCCTGGACCAGCTTGTCCCGCCGCAACCCTGACCAGTGATCCTGATCATCGCGGTTATTAATCACCACAGGGGCCTGGGCGTAGGCAAGCTCCACGGTGATGTACTCCAGGGCGGCGGGGTTCTCGGTGATATCCACGGCCGTGTAGGTGATGCCCCTGGACTCGAAGTACGCCTTCGTCTTATCGCAATTGGGGCATTCAGGCTTGGTGTAGACCGTGTAAGCGGTGGGTGAAGAAGTCATTTTCAGTACCTGGTTTCGTATGAGTTCTAGTTGCGTTCGACTGCTTGACTTGCTACCTCCATTCTAGCAATTATTCAACTGAATAAATAGGCTTTTGCCCTGTGATCTAGAGGTTTCTTGATCAATTTTAGGTGAGTGCTGGCAGTGGTTAGGCCGTCAGCTTCCGGCGTGTAGCCGCCCCGTTCCTGGTCCTCGGAATAGAGCCGCCCTGGTAGCCGGCCCTCCACGATCCGCAGCAGCCGACACCTGGTGGCCACGGACGTTCACTGTGTCGTCCACGGCATCTTTTGGGTTTGAGTAGCTGGCGGGTGTGGTCAGCCGGTCAGGCTGGGCCCCGTCGTCCAGGTGTGTGCGGGAAAAGCCCGGAGGTTGAGCTTTTGGCGTGCCCAGGTGGGCGAGGGGTCTTCATGGGTGGGGACACCCTTTCCTGGTAACTGCTGCGCTGTCCCCACGGAACTGCTAGCGGTTGCCGCGTTGGAACGGCGGTCCGTCGCTGATGACCACGCTGGGTGCTGCCACCTGGGGAGGCGGACCGCCCGCGATTCTCACGGTTCTGATGCCCTGTTTCCCTGCCCGTGCGGGCTTTGAAGTTTTTCCCGTTTTGGCCGGTAGACTGTGGGGAGAAGAAACCCCGGAACCTAGATACTACGAACATCTAGGGTCCGGGGTTTTTCTATGCCCGGTGGTGGTTACTTGCCGCTGTCGATGATGATCTTTTCAGTCTCCGATGCGGTGTAACCCCATGTGACGAGCTGGTTCAGGTAGTCGCGGTGGGACTGGTGCGGTGCCCGCCATGAATCTTTGGCGATGGTCTTTTCATACCCGGCGCAGATCAGGGCGATCAAGGCGAACTCGGGTCGGGTCGTGGTCTTGGCCACGTGTTCCCTCAGCGGGTTCCACGCCCACGTTTTCTCCCCTTCGATCTTTGCTCCTGCCATGTGCGCGGCCACTTCACCGTCGTAGCCGCTGGCTACTTCTGAGTGGTGGGTGATGGCGTGGACGGTGAAGTACTGCCAGCCCTTGGGAGCCTGCTTCTTGGCCAGCAACGCGGTGACCCATTCCCGGCGTACGGTCGTCGCCGAAATCATCAGTTTGTTGTTCTCGATCAGGGTCCGGCGTTCGACTTTCTGCTCATCGGTCATCGGTCCTTTCTGCGCGGAACTGCCGCCGTCGTAACGCTCGTGCTTGGGTGTGAAGCCCAGCGCTTCCCACCCGGTAATGACCGGTTTGGCGGAGTGTTCTCCCTGCCAGTTGCTGGTGATGATGTAAGCGTTAGCGTCGTCCTCGGTTGCGTCTTCCCCATCGGAGCGGCGGGCGGCGGAAACGTACAGGTTTTCCTCCCCTGCGTAGTGCCCTGCGTCCTCCACAATGGTCTTCCCTGCCGCTTCGAGTTCGGCAATCAGCGCCGTGAGGGCGGCGGCTCGGTCCCTGCGGTCCCTCAACTGCTGAACCACGTGATGCAACTGGTCCGGCTCGTCCGCCAGCACGGATTCGATTTCCTCCGTAGCATCCTGGTTCCCTTCAAATTCGGCCAGTATCAGCGCTTCCTCGATCGTGCATCCCTTCCCCAGAGCGGCGGACCCCGCGTCCGTGGACTTCGCTTTCAGGGCATCCTCAACAGTGGTCTTGGTCCGCCCGGTTTTCTTGGCGATCTGCGCCGCTGAGACACCGATCAGGGACAGCTGGTGGTAGGCGTCGGCCTCGTCCGCTTCGGTCAGCGCGGCACGCTGGATGTTCTCCACCACCTGCGTCACGATCCGTTCGGCTTCTTCGGGGCTGTCCATGACCATGACCGGGATCAGAGGACGGGCCGCTTCGACGGCGGCGCAGGTGCGGCGCTGTCCCATCAGCACGCGCACGGTCCCGTCGTCCTGACGGTGGGCGATCACCGGTTCCAGCACGCCATGTTCCTTGATGCTGGCCACAAAGGACGGGGTCAGTGCCGCGTCCTTGCGGACGTTCACGTCCACGGTCAGCGTGGCCGGGTCCAGCCATTCCAGCGTCGGGGCCGTAGCGATGGGGTTTTCTGCGATTGCAGTCATGAGGTGGTTCTCCTTGTTTCATCGACTCGAGGTGAGGGGGCTGTGGAACGCCAGCTGCCCCTCTCCCCCCGTTGTTTTTTGGTTGCTGGCAAGCTCGCTTGCTCGGCGGCCGACGGAGCCCTGTCTACCCAAAGGGCAAGGGGCGGGAAATTCCCGGAGGAAATCAGCGACGCAGGAGCGCCGGAGGGAAATTCCTGCCCCGCAGGCCCCGGAGGAACGGAGGGGCTAGACGGGGTGGAGCGGACGCCTAGAATCCGAAGGACAGCAACCCAAAAACGTCGAAGACGTAGACAAAGGTGATGACGGGCAGGAGCTCTGCGACGGGCCGGCAGCACCCAACAGCCGGCCGCGCAGCGGACGCCCGAACACTGGTTGAAGCGCAGCGGAAACCAGGGCGAGCCCGGCGAGCCTGCCCGAACACCAAACAAAGCCCGTACTTTAGTCGCGCCAGCTCCCCCAGGGAGTGAGTACTTTAGTCGCGCCAGGGGCCTGTTAACAGGAGGGAGGGCCGGCACCTTGCAGGCGCCGGCCCTCCCTGTTTTCCCTCAGCAAAAGGAAATCTATAGGTGCAGCAACATCGCTGCAGGAGTCTTAGTACTGCTGGCCCTGGTTGTCCCAGGTGAAGTCCGCGGGTGACCTGGTTTCGTCGTTACCCAGGATGGCGAGCTCGACGGCCTCTTCGGCCGCAGTGATGCCTTCAGGGGCTTTGTCCTCATCGGTGAGGATGAATCCGTGGCTCATGGTGGGGCTCCCGCCTGGTCGTCGTGTTTCCACTCTAACCCGACGGGTATTTCCGTGCTTTCACGGTGGTGCTGCGCCCGCGCAAGCGTGACCGGCGGCCGGCGGAGCTTGCGGGGGAGGCCGCCGCGCCCCACCTGAGGGGACCGGACCGTGCTGGCCCGGCCCCGCGGGGGGGGTGTTTAGCGTTCCCGCTTGTAGGCGGTCGCCGGGTTCTTGGCGGTGTCCGCGATCGGGCGCAGCACCATCATCTGCTCCAGCAGTTCCGCGAGGCGGTAGCCGGGGACGTCGGCTTGGGCGAGTGCGAAGTGCTCCCCGGCCGAAGATGCCCGGCCTTTGAGGTAGTCCGTCCATCCGATCAAGGTCAGCAGCGGGGCGCGGTAGCCCGCCGGTGCTGCGGTGATCAGTTCGCGGGCCACGGCTTGGGCCTTGTCCACGCGGGTCCAGTCCGGCGCGATCCCGCTGCCCAACAGCAGCGCCCCGCTGTCTTCCGCATCCGGCAGGTCCGGGTCGATGATGTTCACCAGCAGGGCGTCCCGCACGGCGGGGGCTTGGAATGCGGCCACCAACTCCACCGCTTTGACTCCGGTCAGCGGGTCACTGGCTTCCAGAGCTGCGGCCCACTGGGCCCGTGGTGCGCTCAGGTCCTCGGCCAACAGGTGCCCATACATGGACTGGATCCACTCGGTGGCCTCTGCCGGTCCGGCATAGGGCGCGTAGGTCTTGCCGGGTCCGGCGTTGTAAGCGCTGCCGCGGAACACCATTTCGGCGTTCAGGGCGCTGTCGGTGATCGTCTCCAGCGGCTGGGGTGCGCAGCATCCGGCCTCACTGTCACACAGCAGGTCCTGCCAGTGGGTGGAGGTCACCAGCCACCCGTCTTTGAGCGGGGTCCCGGCAGCGTCGAGCACTTCAATGAGTGCCTCGATGTACTCGTGGAACGGGCGCGGGGAGTCCTCTGCAGTCAGGTCCGTGTAAACGGCGAGCAGGACGGACGTGGCAGCTTTGTCCGCTTCGAGAAAGCCGCCGATGGTGTGCGCGAACATGCCCGGCGTTGCCGCCGTGGGCGCGTCGACCCGGAGGGTGGCGCCCAGTCGGTTGCCCTGCACGGTCAGGAACACAAACGACTCGCGGGGCACGTTGCCCAGCGTGTGCGGGATGTAGCTGAGGATATCGGCGGGGCCGGTGGCGCGTACTGAATCAGTCATGGTGTGCGTCCTTTGCTGAGGATTGGGATGGTGAGGGGACCTCGTAACCGGGCCAGCTGCCCCTCTCCCCCGTTGTTTTTTGGTTGCTGGCAAGCTCGCTTGCTCGGCGGCCGACGGAGCCCTGTCTACCCACAGGGCAAGGTGCGGGAAATTCCCGGAGGAAATCAGCGACGCAGGAGCGCCGGAGGGAAATTCACTCGCCGCAGGCCCCGACGAAGGAGGGGCTAGACGGGGTGGAGCGGACGCCTAGAATCCGAAGGACAGCAACCAAAAAACGTCGAAGACGAAGACAAAGGTGATGGCGGGCAGGAGCTCTGCGACGGACCGGCAGCACCCAACAGCCGGCCGCGCAGCGGACGACCATTATGGTGAGCCCTGGCGAGCCGGCCATGTACCTTCACCACAGAAAGCACGGCGCGGATCCCGGCGACGGAGGCCGCCGTCGGCACTGAACGACGTTTCATGGCCGTGGCGCTAACGGCGGTCCGCCGCCCCAACCAGGCACCCGGGCCGGCCACGACGGCGGACCGCCAGCGGTGACCGGACCATCTGACCCGGCCACCGCATTTCTTATTCTTGGCGGTCGTGCAGCGGCAACGCTCCATAGTGGCCTGCAGCTGCCCGGAAGCGTGAGTCACTGCTGAAAACGAACGTCCCGCCGAACATGTACCACGGGGCCGGTTCCCCCTCTGCCGTGACGGGTACGGCGTGGATGGTGATGCCGCCATCAAACGCTTCGCCGGTGACGATCCGGACGGCGGGCCGTTCCTTGGACGCGGGGAATATCGGGTCAATGCCGGGACCGATAACGGTCACTTCCGTGACCTGGGCGGAGATTCCCCGGTTGGAGAAGTCGATGCCCAAGCTGTCGCGGTAGATCAGGGCGGTGATGCCCTTGGCGGTGGTGTCGTTGCTCATGGTGCTCCTTGGAAGTGGTGGGGTGCTGCGCCCCGTGGGTGACGGGGCGCAGCACCTCAGGGACTGTTAGGCGAAGGCCGGGGCGTAGGGGTGCGGTAGCGGCTCGGCAGCTCGGCCGCCGCCAGTGGCAGGTCTGCCGGTCCGGTGGCCTGTCCGCATTTCCACGACTCGAACGCCTCTTCGGTGATCGCGTCCCACTGCCGGGCCTGGGTCCGGTAATAGGTGGTCTTCACGTCGCCCTCACAGTACGTGGCCACGCCGAACAATTCCCCGGTGTTGTCCGTGGCGCGGGTCGCGGCGACGATGACGTAGGGCCATTGGCCAACGTCCCAGCCGTCGCAACCCCAGACGTTCACCGCTGCCCAGCCGTGCTGGCCGATCAGGTCCATCCAGTCCCAGCCGTCGTTCATGTGGTAATCGCCCAGAACAACGGCGGCGAGAATGGTCTCGGCGGTGTCCGCCGTGGTGACGGCCTGTGTGGAAACAGTACTCATGGCGTGTGTCCTTTGCTGAGGATTCGGTGGGTGAGGGGGCTGTGGAACGGTGCCAGCTGCTGCCCTTCTCCCCCGTTGTTTTTTGGTTGCTGGCAAGCTCGCTTGCTCGGCGGCCGACGGAGCCCTGTCTACCCAAAGGGCAAGGGGCGGGAAATTTCCGGAGGAAATCAGCGACGCAGGAGCGCCGGAGGGAAATTCCTGCCCCGCAGGCCCCGGAGGAACGGAGGGGCTAGACGGGGTGGAGCGGACGCCTAGAATCCGAAGGACAGCAACCAAAAAACGTCGAAGACGTAGACAAAGGTGATGACGGGCAGGAGCTCTGCGACGGGCCGGCAGCACCCAACAGCCGGCCGCGCAGCGGACGCCCGAACACTGGTTGAAGCGCAGCGGAAACCAGGGCGAGCCCGGCGAGCCTGCCCTTGCCCTCGGACTTGTCAGACGCGGTTGGTACGGTGGGGTTGTCCCGCCGGGTTCCCCCAATCCCAGGCGGGAAACCTTTTGTCAGAAGGAGGAATTGGACTGTGGGACTGCGAAGCTTCTTCACCCGGCGCCGAGCACCGGCCGCAGCGGAGTCCTCCGCCGCGGTGGTGGCCACGGAACCCGAGCCGCTGACGCCCGCGCAGCTGGCGGACCTGGAAGCGGCGTGGGCCGAACTACGGCAGGCGGCCACGGAAGCAGGCGTCGTGTCGCTCCCGGCCTGCACGCGGGACGAGAGCCGCTGGCAGGACGACCCGTAGTCCGTACGGGCCATGGCGGAGACCATCAGGCACACCCAGAATTACACTGCCGAGGGCATCCAGACCGGTCCGGAGCGGTAAAACGGCCCGTCCCTTTAGGCTGGGGCCATGAGCGAGTCCATCCCGCCAGCTCTGCAACCCCCGGTTGCTGTTGCCCTGGCGAAACTCGTCAAAACTTCCCGGGACCCGGCTCACTACCGGGCCGGCTATACGCCGAACCCAAATGGGACGGGTACCGGATGATCGCTCTCATAAATTTTGACGGGGTGACGCTCTGGTCCCGCCAGGGCAAAGAGCTCACCCGCGTCCTCCCTGATCTGGCCGCAGCCCCTCGGAGCTCAGGTTCCACCCGGTGTTGTCCTCGACGGCGAAGCCGTTATCTGGAACAGGGATCGGCTGGACTTCGAGGCGCTGCAGCGGCGCATGGTCACGTCCAGGTTGGCTCTGCCGGCGCTGGTGCAGGAGTTGCCGGCCGCGTTCGCGGCCTTCGATGTTCTGGCCGTCGCCGGGCAGGACGTCCGCGGTGTCCCGTTCACCGGCCGCCGGCAGCTGCTCGAAGAACTGGCCCGGGAATGGGCCGCCCCGCTGGCACTCTCCCCCACCACCACAGACCCGGAACTGGCCAAGACCTGGCTACGGGATCTTCCCACCACCGGAATTGAAGGGTTGGTCTTCAAGGGAGGATCACAGACATACGACGCCTCGCGCTCCTGGTTGAAGTTGAAACACAAGAACGTTCTGGACGTTATCTGCGCCGCCGTCATAGGACCCATGACGCAGCCCCAAGCGATCATCGCGGGCCTGCCCATTGATGGTCAGCTGCGGATCGTGGGCCGTTCTACAGTCCTTTCAACACGTGCAGGGCGCGAGCTGGGCCGCCATCTCCGCCCGGCGCAGCCCGGGCATCCCTGGCCCGAAACCGTCCTGACTCTCGGCGCTATCATCCCTTCCGTGCCCAGAAACTGGCGCAGAGGAGACGCCCGAGACCGCGCCTGTCCAAGATCGCCGGCGACGATGACCTACGCGTCTTTGTCGTCCTGACGAAGCGATGGAGCCCGCAACAGGTTTGCCGAGCATTGAAAGAACGGTTTCCTGGAGAATCCCACAGGCATTTGGCGCACGAGACGATCTACCGGGCCCTTATGGCTTGAGTTCCGTCTGGCTCTGCCCGGCTGTTGCGTTCCGGGAAATTCAGCAGGCGGCCGCGGTCGCGGACCAAGGTGAAACCGCGCCGGTACATCACCGATGCCCTTAAGATCGGCGACCGACCAACCCATATTGCCACCCGGGAAGAAAGCAGGCCACTGGGAAGGTGACCTCGTCATGGGGAAGGCGAACAAATCGGCCATAGTCACCCTGGTGGAGCGTTCCTCACGCTTTCTCATCGCCTTTGTGCTTCCAGCAGGGATCAGGTCCGATGTCATGCGCGATCAACTCATTGAGGCCCTCGGGGTCTTACCGGCTACTCTGCGGAGGACATTGACCTGGGACCCGGGGGTCCGAAATGGCAAAGCACCCCGAGGTAACTGCAGCGCTCGGAACGCTGGTCTATTTCTGTGATCCCGCCAGCCCTTGGCAGCGGGCCTCGAACGAGAACGCGAACGGCTTACTCCG
This sequence comes from Pseudarthrobacter xylosi, assembly GCF_055412765.1. Taxonomy (NCBI): domain Bacteria; kingdom Bacillati; phylum Actinomycetota; class Actinomycetes; order Micrococcales; family Micrococcaceae; genus Pseudarthrobacter; species Pseudarthrobacter xylosi. The sequence continues at coordinate 147,978 of NZ_JBVAYT010000009.1, forward strand.
CCAATACTTCCGAAAAGGGGTCGACCTCAGCACTGTGGAACCATCTGAGGTCCACTTCGCCGCCGATGAGATCAACGGCCGGCCGCGCGCGGTCCTTGACTGGTCCAGCGCAGCTGCCAGATTTGCGTTGTATCAGGCGGCAGCGTTCGTGGGTCCAGCTGAACCCAAGGCAGACGCGGCAGGGTCCAGGTGAACTACGAGATAGGCAACAAGAGCGGGTTGATTGGCTTTAGTTTTAGGAGCCTGATGGTTTGAACAAAGATTCCGACGTGAAAAATCACGCCAACAACATTCGGCATCGTGGCTGTGGCAACTTCAACGATGCTGATGACATCCAAAACGAGAGCCAGGCCTGACAAAACAAGTGCAGCGATCAGCGGAGCTTTGGAGTTACTGCGCCGCGCGGTGATGTTCCAGATCCCGCCGATGATCAGGACGATAGCGAAGAAAACATTCTGAGCGTCGGCCAGTATCAGTCCGATTATCTCGCTCTCGCCAAGAGTGGCGATGTAGGGTCCGTTCGTCCCGTACATCGCCGCCAGCACCAACACCCAGGCCAGGCCGATGAAGGTAAGACAGATGCCCACGCCGGTCCGTCCGCGGCGGGACTTCTCCGCGTAATAGGCTGCCGTATCCGCTTTAGGTAGATCACTCGGATTTCGAACTTGGATTCTCATATAGGACCGCCTTAGAGAGTGCAGGAAGCACCCAATGAGCCCCCATCGAAAACAATGTAACAGTCCAGCCCGGCTGCCTGGAGAACTACAGTTATGAACGGCCCCCCGGATTCCCGAACGGCATGACGCCGAAACGCTACCGGGATCCTCGTCTTCGCAGGGAAGCAATGAAAAACGAGCAGACCGGCGAAATTGTGGTGACCGAACCTTGGACAGCGCAATCGGCACGGATCTTCCAGGAGGGCCGCGCCCACCGGCTCGTGCTGAACTATGCGCACGGATTTAACGAACCGACACTCGACTTCCTCCGCGGGCTCCCGATTCGCGAACTGGAGATCATCGACCGGCGCCTGACCAACCTCGAGCCCATCTACACGTTTGCCCCGACCTTGGAATCGCTGCATGTGACCACCAAGCCCGATCTAAAGATCAGGCTCACCGAACTACCCAAGCTCCGTAGTCTCGGAGCATCTTGGGCACAGGTAAGGCACACCATCAGCCAAGTCTCCGGGCTCGAATACGTGTTCCTGCTGGCCTACACGCCTGACAATCTTGAACCGCTGTCTTCACATGCCGATCTCGAAACCCTCCGGATGCTCCGGATGAAGGACCGTCCGAGACTGAGATCTCTGGCTGGCCTATCCCACTTCCCCAGGCTGCAGCGACTCGGCATCTACCTAGCCTCACGGCTTGACGACATTTCTGAGCTCCGCGGCCGCTCCGAAATCCGGGAGCTTGAGCTGGTCTCCTGCAAGAAACTGACGAAGATCAACGATCTCGCAGAGTGCACAGGACTACGCTGACTCAACATCGCCGAGAGCGGCGACATCGAGTCGCTGAGTCCGCTGACAGGGCTTATCAACCTTGAGGAATTCCATCTCCACGGATCGACCAAGATCTTGGACCATGACCTCACTCCCATCGCGGGCCTTCCGCGACTTAGGGTCCTCGGGATGATGAACCGCCGCGGATACAGCCCGTCAGTGGATGACCTCAAACGACGGATCGAAGGGCTCGCCTGAGCACTCTCGTAAAGCGAGACGTCAGCCGTGGTCACCGTCCCGTCGAGAGGGCTCACCCGTCCGCAATTAGCGCCCACCGGTGTCCCCTGTTGTCATTTTCAGAAGTCGTCTGCACCGAATGTCAGGAGTCCTCTGCACTATGCCATTGGAGGCGGAATGCCGGGCCGAAGTGACGATTGGTGCAGAGGAGTATCGAGCAGCCACTGTTCAGAAGTCGTCTGCACTCATCCCGAAATCGCGGGGCAATTAGTGCAGTCAGCTTCTGAAAATGACAGGGCGAGCAGCGCACGGAAACCGCCGTTAGTGGTCGTCCTCGTTGAGATTGACGACAGCGTTCCCCTCACCGTCCAGGCGGATGATCCCGCGGGCTCGGGGCGTGGCAACGCGCCCGCCGTCGGACTCGTCACTCCACTCGTAGGGCACCCACTCGTCCCGCTGCTGTACAGGGTCATGGGCCCACACAGCGCGATGAGCTGCCCGCCAAGCTTCAGGGCTTCCCCACGTCGGGGCAACATCAACGCAGCGATGCCCCTCGCGCCAATGGCGCGCGACGGTGCTCTTGGGTACGCACAGCGCGGCCGCAGCTTCGCGGATGGATAGTCCAGCCTCGCGAGCGTCGTAGATGGCCATGTGCAGCGCCCCGGCCTCGATAGACGCAGCCACACTCGTGCGCTCACGTGCTACACGGAATGCTTCGGATGAACTCGCGAACTGGGACATATGGCAACCCCTCCAGGAAGAATGTCCCAGCGTGGGACAGTCCCACTGTCCCACGGTGGGACAGTTGTGGTCAAGCGGCCGTTATCGGTCAACGCAGATAGGTTCCGGATGGGAACTCACAGCCGATCCGAAATTCCCTTCCGATAAACGGCTCCCCCCTGCCATCGATTCCGTGACCAAAGCCAGCGTGAATGACAACCTGCTCTTGAACAGTGTCGCCGCCCGGTTCCTCCGCGACGTCTACAATGATTGGCATGTCATCCGGGAGGCCGGACAGTGCATTTCGCAGCTGGCCCACCGTCAAGGCATGCACCTTGTGTTCAAACTCCATGCTTGGCGTCCTTCCGCTATCGACGGTATTCGTGCTGGGCGTGCCAGCACGGAGAGAATCAGGGATTCAGATGCAGGGTGTCCCATTGCTGGTAGCCCTCATCAACTGAGTCTTGCGCATATAGGGTGCTGCGCTTAGGGATCTTCCTTTCGAGCCTGTCCCACAAGCCATGTTCCTTGTACACAATGGTGATTGTTTCAACGCTGCTGGACGGCCTTACGGAGACGAGTTCCGTGTCCCCCCTCCGATACACCTTCATAGGGAAACCGGCGGGCACTTGCGACTCCAAACTGGAGCTCAGAGCACATCTGTCCGTACTCAAATCGCCGTATCTGCGCCGGCTTTCGGTGGATGCGCTCCAGCCTCCAGTAACCTCCGCCGACGGGGGCTCATGCCCCGGCAAGCACGATCATTGCGGTAGGCATGAGCGCGGCCGCCACCGCGGCTGTGGTGCCAGCAGTCATCCCTGTGGCGATAAGCAAGTTCATAGATCCGCCGCTTAGGCACCGGGGGCCTTCGCCTCCGGGGCGACGCGTTGCAGCAAGGCGTTGTGTACCTTCTCCAGGGTCGCGCTGCGCGCCTCGGCGCTAGCGAGCTTCTTCTCCGCCTCCGCGGCCGCCCCGGCGGCGGCGCGTTCTGCTGCACGCGTCTCTTCAAGCTGCGAGCCCAAGGTAGCAAGCTCCTTTTCTAAAGTCTTCTGCTGGGACTCTAAAGAGCTAATGCGGGCTTTGAATTCAGCGGCCGCGGCTTCTTTCTCGGCTGGCACTTTGTCCAGGTCGGCCACGAGCTCGGCGATTTCTAGGTCTTTGTCTTTGCGTTCCTGCGCCCAGGCTGCTTCGACGGCGGCGTGTCGTTCGGCCGCCTGGGTGGAGGCCTCCGCCCAGCAGGCTGCCGCGAGCCGCGCCGCCTGTTCGAGCACGGCCGGCGGTGTCGCGGCGACCTGTCCCCCGGCGGCGAGCTTCTCCTCCGACCATTCCTTCAGGTAGCGGGTAGCGTCCGCGTTGCTGACGCCAGCGGCAGAGCGGACCGTGGAGACGGTCGGGCGGCGCTCGGCGCTGATCTGCTCGGCGGCGGCAAATACGCGGTCTTTCACACTCGACGTCATAGCGTCTTCTCCCAAAAGGTAGTAGAAGTAGTAACGATACGACTACTACTACTACTATCCAAGGGTTTAGAACGGCGGTTCAGAATCGGGTCCACCCCACCATCCCCCGGCACCGGGCCCCGTTAGGTGTGCACAGGGAACGCTGATCGTCCCTCGGTCCCGGAGGACATTCATCGGCCTGTCAGCTCCGGCTGCTACTGTCCGGCCATGGATGAACTGTTGCAGGTACCTGGTTCTGCTCCACGTGGTTTGTCGGAGCGGACAGGGTTCGACACCAATTTCCTCGGTGTGCCCGTCCCAGTGCCGGCCCTGGCGGGCGCCGAAACGGTCCTGCTGCCCTATACGCACTTCTCGGTGCTCATGCGGCTGGATAAACGGCTGGCCGCCGTCACATCCCTCGGGGTCGCCGGGGAGAAACTCATGGGCCTGGACCGGTCCGGCATAGCGTGGCGGCTGGACCCCCGGCTGGCCGAGGACCAGCAGACCGGTGAGCGGCTCTACGCCCGGAACGATATTGACCGTGGGCACTTGGTCCGGCGAGCCTCAGCTGTCTGGGGCGACAGCCAGGTTGAGGCAGCGCAGGCGAACGAGGACACGTTCCACTACACGAACGCGGCACCGCAGGCAGCGAAGTTCAACCAGGGCAAGGACCTGTGGCTGGGCATGGAGTCCTACCTGCTGGAACACGCCGCCGACTACGGCCGTCGGCTGGTGGTGTTCACCGGGCCCGTGTTCGGGGAGACAGATCCGGTGTACCGGGGCGTGGACATCCCGCTGCTGTTCTTCAAAGTCGCCGCATTCCTGCAGGACGGCAAGCTCGCGGCCACCGGCTACATCGTGGACCAGACACCCCAGCTGGCAGACCTGCCCGACGTGCCCCGGCCCGGGGCCGTGGAGGAGGCTCCCCCGCTGGGCCCGTTCCGGACCTTCCAGGTGCCCATTCGGGACATCGCCGCGCTCACCGGTCTGGACCTGGACCAGCTCGTTGCCGCGGACCGGATGCCGATCGCCGCAGAACTTCCCACCGCCCGGGTCACCTCGACCTGGCGGAAGCTTCTCTCCCCGGAGGACCTGGATCTGGACTTCGACCTGAACGGCGACTAACCGAGGAAGTACGCCTCAAGGCTGAGCGATGCCCGCCCTACCCGTCGGTAGACTCGAAAGACCATTTGCCGGTCACGTTGGGGAACAGCCATGAGCGAAGCACTCGTCCACATCGAGAATTTCAGGATGGATTTCGGGGACAAAATCGTCATCCGGGATCTGTCGTTCGACGTGGCACGGGGTGAGACGTTCGGGTTCCTGGGCAGCAACGGCTCCGGGAAGACCACGACCATCCGGGCGCTGCTGGGGATCTACCAGCCAACCGGCGGGATTCTTCACATCGATGGGCGGCCGTTCCGGCCTGAGGACGGGGACCGGCTCGGGTACCTCCCGGAGGAACGTGGCCTGTACAAGAAGGAAAAGGTCATCGACATCATGACCTACTTCGGACGGCTCAAAGGCATCGACCGGCACGCCGCCAAGTCCTGGTCCCTGCAGTATCTGGACCGGGTCGGGCTGCCCGACAAGGCCAACGTCCAGCTCGATAAGCTTTCGGGCGGGCAGCAGCAGAAGGTCCAGCTCGGGGTGACGATCATGAACGAACCCGAGCTGCTGATCCTGGACGAACCGACCAAGGGCTTTGACCCGGTCAACCGCAGGTTGCTGATGGACATCATCGCCGAACAGAAAACCACGGGCGCGACCGTCGTGATGGTCACCCACCAGATGGAGGAAGTCGAACGGCTCTGTGACCGGGTCATCCTCCTGAAGAACGGCACCTCCGAGGCCTACGGCACCATCGATGAGGTCCAGAACCAGTACGGCGGCCGCGTTATCCGCCTCAAACACGCCGGCCCCGTCCCGCCCTCACCCCGCTACACGGTGACCCTGAGCGAGACGAACTACTCCGAACTCTCCATCACCGACGACACGGACGAGGCCGACATCCTCAAAGACCTGATTGCCGCCGGTGTCACCGTCCGCGGGTTCACGACCACGAAGATCTCCCTGGAGGAGATTTTCATCCGGGTCTATGGCGACCAGAACAAGGCCGACGCGGCCACCTACGAAACGGCAAAGGTCTAGGGACATGGCACAGCACAACCTCGGGACCGTCGTCAGCTTCGAATTCCTCCGCACCATCAGCAAGAAACGCTTCTGGGTCGGTACCCTCGCCGTGCCCCTGATCATGGCCGTCGTGTTCGGGCTGATCTACATCAGCAACAGCTCCACCGCATCCGCCGCCAACGCCCAGGAGAACGCCCAGTTCTCCATCTCCTACACCGACGCCTCCGGCCTCATCACCCCCGACCAGGCCGGACTCTTCAAAGCCACCCAAGCGGCTTCGTCCGAGCAGGGTGTCGAGGCGGTCCGGTCCGGGACGGTGGACGCGTACTTCGAGTTCCCCGCCGACCCTGCCACCACGGAGGTGAAGGTCTACGGCGCCGACCAGGGATTGTTCGAGAACAACAAATACTCCGCCGTCGCCGAAGCCATGCTCACCCAGGCCGTGAACGCCCGGATCGGGTCCGACGCGCTGACCACCCTCGCCGCCGGTGACGCAACCATCAATGTCACGACCTTCAAGGATGGCCAGGAAGCGGGCGGGTTCAACGCTGCCCTGCCGCCGCTGATGTTCCTGGTCATCTTCTACGCCCTGATCATCCTGCTCGCCGGGCAGATGCTCTCCTCCACCCTGGAAGAGAAGGAAAACAGGGTCACCGAGAGATGATCCTGACCACCCTGAACCCGACCACCTTGATCAGCGGGAAAGTCATCGCCCTCTTCGGCATCGGGCTGGTCCAGATGATCGTCTTCGCCTCCCCCGTGGCCATCAGCTACCTGTTCTTCCGCGACCAGATCAAAATCCCGGACCTCGACCTCGCCGCCCTGGTCTTCGAACCTGTCCCGATGATCATCGGGTTCCTGCTACTGATCGGCGGGTTCGCCCTCTTCACCACCACCCTCGTCGCGATCGGCGCGGTCATGCCGACCGCCAAGGAAGCCGGGAACTTCATGGGCGTCATGATGGCCCTGATCTTCGTGCCGTTCTATGCGATCTCGCTGATCTTCTCCAACCCCCAGGCCCTCATCGTCCAGGTCTTCACCTACTTCCCGTTCTCCTCCCCCGTCACCGCCATGCTCCGCAACGGCCTCGGATCCCTCAGCATCTGGGAAGCTGCGATTGTGATCGCGATCCTCTTCATCGGCTCGGCCATCATGTTCCGCCTCGCTGTCAGGCTCTTCCAATACGGGTCCATCTCCTACACCGCCAAGGTCGACATCAAGACAGCCCTCAGCAACGGCAGGAACACCAACCCGCCGGTTACGACCACCCCCGGTAACCGGGAAACCTGATCCCAGGCGGGTCTTTGACTTTGCGCAGGACACGGCGCCCGGCTCAGGACTGATCCACTCTGGAGGCTGTGGACAAAATGGAGTCGGTGAAGCAGCGCGTGGAAGTGTGAATCCGTGTCCGAGGCGGTCCTTGGCAGCCCGTTCAACCAAAACCGGCACATAATCCCGGATCGGCCCATCCAGCGCGTTGACTTCCTCGCCAACGATCTCTTCAACTACCAAGCGCGGCTTGTCGGGAAACCGCTGCACCAACCGATCGATGACGCGCGCCACTGCCTGAACTTCATTGTCCGTAGCCATCCCCTCACTTTCACCCCGACAGTTGGGCCCGTCAACGATCAGTTGAACGCACCCAACCTCGCCCCGCACCCACGGGCCGTGCCGTGGTCGCCTGCCGATGGCCGGTTCCGCAGGTCGTCCTGCATCCGATGCAATTGCGCATGGTCGGAACGAATGTCCGCCCTCACGAGTACACTGAATGAATCGAACATATATTCGAATAAAGGTGTGTTGTGGGCGTTATTGTTGGTCCCCGTGTGATAGATGCGGGCGTGTCGTTGTTGTCGGTGCTGATCTCACCGGTGCCGGTCGCGGCGGGGTTTCCCTCGCCGGCGCAGGACTATTTTGATGGCCGGATCGATCTGAACGTGCACCTGATCAAAGACATCACCAGCACGTACGTGGTGAGGGTGTCCGGGGACTCGATGGAAGGCGCCGGCATCAGCGACGGCGATGAACTGATCGTGAACCGGGCGCTGGAGCCGCGGGACGGGTGCGTGGTCGTCGCGGTCCTGGACGGGGAACTGACCATCAAGCGGCTGCGCATCACGCCAACCGGCGTGGTGCTGCAGGCAGAAAATCCCGCCTATACGGACATACAGGTGCCTAGCCTCAGCGAACTGACGGTCTGGGGTGTCGCCACCAGGTGCCTTCATCATGTCTAGGCCGGTTGTGATGCGGCGGATGCCGCAGATCGCGCACGTGGATGTGAACTGCTTCTACGCGTCCGCGGAGCGGGCGTTCGACCCGTCGCTGGAAGGCCGGCCGGTCATTGTCCTGTCCAACAATGATGGCTGCGCGGTCACCCGCTCCCCCGAGGCCAAAGCCCTGGGTATCCCCATGGGTGAGCCCTGGTTCAAGCTCGCGCCCCGGGCCAAGGAATGGGGACTCGTTGCCCTGTCCAGCAACTACGAGCTCTACGGGGACATCAGCGCCCGGGTCATGGAACTCCTGGGCCGGTACTCGGCCTGGCTGGAGGTCTACAGCATCGACGAGGCCTTCCTCGGCGTCAAAGGCACCCCCGACGAACTCCTCACCCTCGGCCGGGCGATGAAGACCGCCGTCCGGCGGAACGTCGGCGTACCCGTCTGCGTCGGGATCGCCGCCACCAAGACCCTGGCGAAACTGGCCAACAAATGGGCGAAGAATAACCCTGGCTTCGGCGGGGTCTGCCACTGGGACTCCATCCCCGCCCAGGAACGCGAAGGGCTCATGGGCCGGCTCTCCGTCATCGAGATCTGGGGCGTCGCGACCCGGCTGACCAAACGCCTGAACTCGATGGGAATCTTCTCGATCCTGGACTTGTCCCGGGCGAACCCGGTCATGATCCGGAACCGGTTCTCCGTCGTCATGATGCGCACCGTCCTGGAACTCCAAGGCACCCCCTGCATCCCGATGGAAGAGGAACGGATCGGGCGGGACCAGCTGATCTTCTCCCGCTCCTTCGCCACCCCCATCACCACCGCGGCCGGGATCCGGCAGGTCATGAGCGTCTACGGCCAGCAGGCCTCGGCCCGGCTGGCCAAACACGGGCTGCAAGCCAAAGTCCTCACGGCATTCGCCGGCACCTCGCACTTCAACCCGAAAGACACCTCCTACCCCTCCGTCTGCATCCCGCTGCCGATGCCCACCGCGGACCCGGTCATCCTGACCCAGGCCTCCCACGCCCTCCTGCCCCACATCAATGAGGGTGTCAGATATGCCAGGGCCGGGATCATGGTCACCGACCTGCGGCCCACCGGCAACCAGGCACCCCTATCCCTGTTCGAGAACCCGCACGAGGAACGCCACGTCGGCACCCTCCTCGAAGACGTCACCCGCCGCTACGGCCGCGGCTCGATCGGCCTCGGCCACGCCGGGATCCGCGGCGGACCGGACTGGACCATGAAACGGGACATGCTCTCCCCCCGCTACACCACCCACTGGGACGAACTCCCCCTCGTCAAAGCCGCCTAACTATCGCACGACCGCACTGGCACGTCAGCACCACGAAAGAACGCACCTCATGACCATCACCCACGAAGCCCCCATACAGACCACCATCGTCCAGGTCCGGCTCGACCCTGCAGGCATACCCCTCGCCGTCCGTCACGACGGACAGATCTGGCTGGTCGACCCCGACACGGATTCCCAGCACTGGTACGGACGGGACTCCTGGTGGGACACCCGACGCAACGCAGCCAAAGGCAGCGGAGACCTGGTCAGCGTCGAATACTGGCGCGTCCAGGCCCGGATCCCCGGCCCCGACGCTGCGCTGAGGACGTTCACTCTGCGCCGTCAGCCCCTCGCCACGGCCTGGCTGCTCGAGTCCATCGACGACGGCAGCTGATGCCCTCCCCCATCATCGGCCAACCCGTGCCCGACCACCTCTGGGAGTCCATCAGGGCCGAATTCGCCCTGCCTACCGTGGAGCAGGTCCGGCGCCGGCTCGCCGAACTCGTGGAAGACACCGACCCGGTCATGCGGCAGCTCATCCGGATCTTCGTCCGTGAGGGAACGTACTGCCCGGGTTTCCAGTTCCTCCCCGGCGGCCAGGTACACCACACGGTACGGACGCTGTTCCGGCACGCCCTGGAACTGAGGCTCGCGCACAACTACTTCACCGTCTGGATGGTCACCCCCGCCCACGACCTTGGCGGGGCACGGCCCGTGAACTGCCTTCCTCGGGTACCACAGCTGCACCGCGCCTTGGAGGGCTTCGCCGCACAGCTGCCAGGATCCGGGAGAGCCAACTAGGCTGATCCGGTGGAACTCACGGGAACGATCCAAATGGCCGACGGCAGCACCGACCACATCAGTGCCCAGGGCGATGACTACGACAACGCCAAGGCCGCACTTGAGGCCGCCATCCCCGAAGGCGCCAAGCTGATCGCCATCCGCAAAGGCAGCTGAACAGGATGCCCGGACACAGGACAGCACCGCACCCGGAATGGGTGCAGATGTACCGGCAAGGCCTCACCTCCACCAAGATCGCCGCCACAGCAGGCGTCGGCCAAAGCACCGTCCGCTACCATCTGGCCATCGCCGCCGCCACGGAACCGTCCATCCGGGACGACCACCGCAACGCAACCCGCCCACGGCCGGTCACCCGTATCACCGCAGCCGGGCTACAAAACCTCTACGACACCGTCGTCCTATACAAGACCGAAGGCCGGTTCCCCTCGACTAAATCGTCCTCTGCGCGTGAGCGTACCCTCGCCCAGTGGCTGACAAGACGGCGCCAGGACCACGACTGGGGCACCCTCGCCCCCACCTACAGCGTCGGCCTGCAGGAAATCCACGGCTGGGAACTGCGGACCCGCACGTCCAAAGACGAAGCCCGTTGGAACCAACGCATGCAAGAACTCACCGCTTATATGGCTGCCGGGAACGACTGGCCGCGCCACAAGAAGACAGATGCCGAAGACGAACGGGTCCTGGGCATGTGGCTGCACATCCAGCGCATGAAATACCGCCGCAACGAACTGGACCAAGACAAAGAAGCGCAGCTGGACTCGCTCCTTCCCGGCTGGCGGAACGGCAGGACGCGCGGCCGCCCGCCCAGATCCCCCAACGTACGAGGCGGATAGTCCACGCGGACCTCTGAGCAGCGGCGGACCCTGACCGCGAAAGGGCCAAGAAACAATCACCGGAGGAGCTGTCCTGCTGCCTGACCGGACATAGGATGAGCGCACATGCGGCCATCAATGAGGGGGACACGGACGTGAAGTTCAGGATGCTCGGGGTGGCCGCTGCCACTGTTGGATTGTTGTTGGCAGGTTGCGGGGCGCCGGCATCTCAGCCGACAGAATCGGCTAGTCCGACCCCGTCGGTGGCGCCCAAGAAAGTTCCCGATGTGGCGGGCAAAACCTTCTCGGATGCCCGGAGCCTGGTCCGCACCGCCGGCATCGTCTACGAAGTCGTGGGCAGCGACGGCGTGAAGTTCACCGAGACACCAGAGAACCCGGCCGTCGTGGTCAGCTCGGATCCAGCCCCCGGCGAGGATCTTCAGCCTGGCGCCGTTGTGACATTCAAGATCGACGGAACCCAGGCGCAAGCCACTGCCGCGGCGGCGGTCAAGGAAGCGGCGCGGGTCCGGTCGCTGCGGTACAGCTTCAAATGTTCCGCGTCAGAGAGTGCCATCACGGCGAAAGACAACCAGTCATTCACCAAGTTCCAAGAAATCTGGGCAGCCCCGTCTTTCCCGAAATTTAAGTCGTGCGACCTCTACGTTGGCGGCAAGTGGTACCGGGACAAGTTCACACTGGCGCCAGACGAGGCTGCAGTCGTGAAGCAGGTTGGTGCCGACGGCGGTGACATCAGCCTTCCGTCCTCGACGTACGGCAGCATCCTGCTGCTCTGCACTCTTCCGCAAGCGGAAGGCTGGGACACCAAATACGGCGAATACCCTGCCGGGGGCCCGAAGATCAGGTCCGAGGCGAAGGCCGCTGCCGTGATGTGCCCTGATGCCCCGTTCGTGTCCGAGTTGGTCCGGGTCGCCGGTGGGGTCGCGCCGGCGCCGAAGACCTCTATGGACGATGGCACGTTCGCAGTCGGCAAGGACATCGCCGAAGGCGCCTACCAGGTTAGCGTGCCGGCGGGAGCCAACGGCGTCCATGACTGCTACTGGGAACGCACTGGCCCACAGGGTGCGACGATCGAGAATGATTTCATCTCGTTCGCACCCCAGGGGCCGGTAGTCAGCGTCTACGCAGGCGAGGGTTTCGTCAGCCAGCGCTGCGGAAGCTGGACCAAGGTCGGCTAACCCACCGACCTAGGACCCGGTCACATCCACGAGGTCCGATCCTGCGTTGTTTTCACGGTGCCGGGGCCTTCATTAAGATCCAGCAGCAAGATGGGAGATCCCTAAGTCCTCTCGCGATACTCAGCTCGGCAATTGTCGTAGTAGTGATCATCGAATGATGCTAGGAAATAGACGGCGTCGCCGGACCACACGTAGCTTGCCGCGTTGCTGTGCTTCCACGCGTACTTCGCCTCGTCTTTCAGGTTTTCTTTCCAGCACACGACTTGATAGTCGTAGGTATTCAAGGGACGCCCTTCCCGTCGGTCGTTGACCCTTTCCAGTAGCTCTTTCATGCTGTAGGGGTGAGTCTTGTTGGGGTCGGTCTTCCGCACCACAACTTGCCCATCACCCGTCGGGGAGATGGCTACGACAAGGTCCGCACTCGTCATCTTCTTCACGGACTGCATGTTGATGTCGTAGAGCGTGGCAACGCGGGACATTTCGCTACCTGCCGCCTCCGCCTCGTCCATGTAGCCTCGCAGCGCTTCGATGAACTGCCGCACTTCGGTAACCATCTTTGCGTTGCTGTCCGTACGCATGAATCTCACGGCGTCCGCCGGCGCTGTCGCTCCAAGCGGCAGGAGCTGCCATGTCATGGAATCAGCAAGATCCTTGTTGAACTTGGCCAGCATGAAGTCCCGGTAGTTAAGGACATTTTGTTGCAGGAATGGGTAGATGATCGCCCCCAGGCCTTGGGCGTTGTAGAGATGAATTGCGCGATCCCGGTACTCCGAGAGGGCCTTCACGGCTCGCCCGAGCAAAGGCCGGCGAGACCGTTGCCCAGGGTTGGACATTTCCGCTCCTTCACCTAGACCTCACAATCGACAACGTGAGAGAAGAAGAAATACAAGAGGCCCAGAGGGCCTCCTACCAGCAGTGGCTGCAGGACGAATTTGGGCCTTTCTACTGACGTGGTTCGCGAAGCCGCCCGGCCCGGCACGCCTTCTAATGCTGGTGGATTAATGGACTGGGCTGGAGTGTCCCACTTCCTTGGAACTGGAACACCAATCGTGGATAAACTCCCGGTTGAGCCACACCGGCAGAACGGTCGTGCGTGCGGTAGGTGTCGGTCAATGGCGCCTTCACCAGCACATTCGACCACGATCGGCATGTTCTGGGTGGGCGCGACGTTCGAGCACGGCCCCGGAGGGCTGCACGCAACTTCCTTGCCGTGGGACATCCCCTGTCTGGCGTGTCGCCCGGCCCGGCAGCCGGGGTACCGGATATGAAGAAGCAATGAATTCACTGACGGTGCATGAAGTCGAGCAGCTCGTCGCTCTGCGCCTTTCCCTGGAAGATGCACTGTCTCGCGCTAAGGGTGCGACCAAATATCGACGAGGGACTGCCATCGTCGCCTTGGACGCAACAGTCGAGCGTGCCAGCTCGATAGTAGCTGTCACACGCAGCCTCTCGATTCCCACGAACGGCAAATTGGAAGACCTGATTAGTCGCCTCAGGGAGAGTTTCGGCTCCAGCTGGAAGCCGGCCGTGTTACCCGACATTCGGCACCTGCGGCGGGCGCGTAACGCCTCTCAGCATGAGGGGCTCGAGCCGGACCGTGAACAGGTGCCAGTTTGGGCCAGTGCAGCTAAGGTCTACGTTTCCAGTCTTATCGAGGCCCAGTTTGCCGTCGACATTCTGAGTGTCGTCTTGTCGGATGCCATCCGAGATCCAGATCTCCGTCAATTCATTCGTAAGGCCGAGACAGCCCGGGCAGCGGGGGAACCCGGAGCATGCGTCGACATAGCGAAAGAAGCCTACCGTGAGGTGTCGATGAAGTGGACCAGACTCCACGGCAGCCGCCGACCTGCCTTTGCCCCCATCAGTCGTGAGCTGATCGACAAGAAGAGCTACGACTTCCTCAACGGACGGATCGACAACGTTCAGTCTGTCCTCGACGCTGCGGCATTCTCCCAAGACCTGGCGGAAGCTGAGTGGTTCACCCTGGCTATCGCTGAGCAAAGCGATGTGCTGGACTCAGACGATGCTGAACGAGTGCTGAGCTTCGTCTTCGAATGGATCGTCGAATACGAACGAGCAGCAGCTTCGTGGACGCCGAATCGCAGACATCGCGCCGCCCTTGCCCGACGGAGGGTTCGTTCAGGGGATGGTCCGGCTCGAATCGACAAGTGCGTTTCCGTCGACTTCAGCCATGGAAATATCCGTGCCACTTTCAGAATTGCTGATGTCCCTGCCGAAGCCGAATACCCTGCCTGGGTGCGGACTCTCCGTGAACTGCTGCCTGGTACCGACCCCACCCAATACTGGACGGTATTCGATGACGGAACCATCGAGGTACGCCGGGCAGTCGATGCGCCCTCAGCTGCTGCCGACGAAGTGGAAGTCCTGTCTTCTGCCCTAAAGCAGGCCGATGTCGTCATGCACGAGAAACTGCAGGCGGCATCAAAGAAAGAGCAACTTGCTCGGCAGAGACGCGATGAGTATGCCGAATCCCTGGAAACAGTCCGGGCTGATCTTCCGGTGTGGGTGGAGGACGTTCAATGGTCTGACGAGGGCTTCGGTGGTGGGAAGACAGAGCAGCTGCTGGTCACACTCGCCGAAGATATGTGGAAGTTAAGGTTCGGGGAACGCACTGAGGGCAGTTTCTTCGACAACCGCAAAAGCATCAACGACCTGATCCGAAATCATGAACTGGTCGACCAATGCTACGGCACTAGTGGGCCCAGCGATTTGGGCATCATGCCAGTCCTTACTGCTGAGCAGCTGGCACGTGTGTTCAAGGATGTTGATCCAGAGGTGCGCGGCCAGCTCGACTTAGAAAGCAAAGCGAAGGACGAGCAAACAGCTGCCGTTATTGCCGCTAAGGCCCGTATCGCTGCGAGGCTGGGCGAATTGTCTTAGGGCTGCTTCGACGGCTACGTCATAATGATCACTTTGGCGTCCGATGGAAAGCGGCGGCACCTGGTGTCGGCAGATGGCACGCCTGGCGGCCACCGGGGTGGCAGTACTGCGAGTGAAGGCCGACAGGGACAACTGCTAATTCGGTCCACGACGGGACTTCGACTGATCTCGCTCATCGAGTCAATGAAGTCTCGGCGGCACCGGACCAGTGAGGATTGCTCCGGGCCGGGCGTAACCAGCTAATGCAACCAGCCGCTCCTGTAATTTAATGCTGTCGCTGACGGGCAGCGCCTCCGCTCCGGGTGTCCCACTTCCTTGGGTGCAGGACACCCTCGGTGGGACACTCCCCCACTGACCTGGATCCGCGGAATGTCGCGTAACCTGACTGTCCCGTAAGTTATCCCAAAACTCCCGCCATGATCACCCGTCACAGTACAACTTTCGGTACGGTTCCAGACATGGACGTTGGCACTGAGGACAGCGAACTGTCTTGTCGGAGTGCTACAGGCTATCCAGTCGCCACAGCTCGTTTCGCAAGGTGCGACTATCCGAGGCTCTCGAACACCATCGTTGCCTGGATGCGGTCACCGCCGCCGATCATTCCTTTGCTCCCGCTGCTCGCGGTGGTGATGGTGTGGAGCCGGTAGCCCTTCGAGGCCTGATCATTGATGGCCTTCTCCAAGGCGGTCAGGTTCCCTGAACCGGTTCCCCACAGTTTCTCTTTCAGGATCACCTGCAGAACAACGTACTGCATGACATGAATTCCTTCCGTTGTTGGCCAATTGGGTGCAATGCTACTCGCAGCGGCAGGGCGCTCCTCCGAGGCGTGAGCGACGGAAAGCTCACTACGGCTGTCGATTCTGCGTGCTCATTTAGCCGGCTCGATCAGCTCGGGTCCGTTGTTCCGGACACTGTTGACTCTCGTGCTGACTATCCGCGGAGTCAGGACGGGATCAGGCAGGGAGTCCAACAGGTGCTGGATGTCTTTCTTGTCGGTCAGATCCGGGTCCAGCCACTCAGCGAAGCGGTCGCGCGGACTGATCACGGGCGACCTGTCGTGGACATGGCCCAAGGCGTCCTGGGTGGTGGTGGTCAGAACTGTGCAGCTGAGTAGCCAGCGGCCCGGGTCATCTTTGGGCAACGACGGATCAGCCCACCACTCATAGAGCCCAGCAAACCCCAGCACGGGCTCCTTCTCGGAGTAGAGGTAGTTGGAGATTTTCTTGCCGTCCTCGGTCGTCTGCCATTCAAAATAGCCGTCCGCAGGGAGAATTCCTCTGCGTTTAACGGCCGCCTTGCGGAAGGAAGGTTTCTCCAGGATCGACTCGCTGCGGGCATTGATCAGCTTGTTTCCGATCTTGACGTCTTTCGCCCAGGACGGGACCAGGCCCCAGTGGGCTATGAGCAGATGCCGCTCGACGGTGCCCTCGTCCAGCCGCTCGGCCACGATGGGGACATCCTGAGTAGGCGCCAAATTCCAGCTCGGCGACGGCGGAGTGCCCTCCACTTCCTTCGCATCGAAATAACTCAGAAGGTCCCCGGTGGCCTTGGACATCACATATCTGCCGCACATGAGGCCATTCTTCCTGACGTGGCATCGGCTAATAGCTCTCGCTACGAATGACGATGAGCTTTTTGACTTTCCTCCGACCCCAGCGGACGCAATTCACGGGGTCAGCCACGGGCATGAGCCGGCAGTCCGCTCACCAGCGCTGGTCCGTCAAAGAATGACCTACGGAGTTCTCCTGTTGCCGTGCGGACGGTGGTCCCGGGCGCAGATGGAACGAGAATAGCGGATTAGGACAGAAGGCGGGTGAGCCGTTTCTCCAAGGCCCCGTGGCCAAACAGGTCGTTGGACGGGCCCTGCTCGGCCAGGCCTTGCGGAATATGTTCTTCCGCGAGGAAGTTGCCCGGGTCCCCTTCGTCGTAAAAGACCCCGAAGGACTGACCAGTCAGTTGCTCATATCGTACAGACTGGCAGAGGCCACTTTTTGGCATCCCAAGAATCGAGACGTCCTAGAATTGGCCACTCTCCCAGCTTGAGTCCGAGATCCCCAAACCTGGCAACGAGAACGGCATCGGCGGCCGAAAGTCCGGCAACGTCCTCGAGAGTTGGTTTGCTACTCCTCTTTGGCCCGTAAAAGTAACCCACCAGAGTGCCTCCGCGTTTTCCGCGGGCAAGCAGGCCTAAGCCAAAGCCGCCATCCCTTAGAGGAACCGCAAACCAATCCCCCACGGCGTACTTACGGGCAGCCACTATTAACCCCCGGCAGATTCGCTGTCGGGGATCTGCCCTGAGGCTATGATCTCTTCAGTCTTTGCGTAGGCAGCGTCGATGTATGCCACAAGATCGTCTTCGCGCACGCGCCAGATGTTGCGGCCGCCGAACTGCGCGGCCCTTAACTCGCCGCTTCTCACCAAGGCATAGACGGCCGGCGAGCCCAGGTTCAGGATCTCCTGAACCTGCTCAAGGGACAGCATCTTGGGAAAGGACATCGGCGCCGGGCCCTGCACCTGGTTCCCTTGTTCGGTCCGTTTTGTCATAGTTACTTGTCCTCAATTCGGTGCCGCATTTTGATCCATTTTTGGTTCATCGAACGAGTTGCCAGTGCGGCAACTGCCTAGCTCAATGCGCGTCAGCGCCGACGTTGCGTCGCTGAGCTGTCTCCTTCAGGGTCGTTTCCTTCGCCGCGTAGATGCCGGGCGGTTTACCGTTTCCCCGGCGTCAATGGCTCGTCCACTGTTCCCCTGTTATTCGTTGAGACGTTTGACGTAGTCCGCCATGCCAGGAACGGTGAACGCCACCGTGCCCAGGGCCGGTGCGTAGATGATGCCCTTTTCAATCAGTGAAGCCCTGGTCATGGACAGGGATGTCGGCTTTTTCTGTGCCCGCTGGGCGAGGTCCGAAGTGCTGGATCCTGCATCGCCGTCGAGCGCCATAAGGCGAAGGAAAGCCTTCTCGGCCTTTGTCGCCCGTTTCCACCGCGACGGGAAAAAGCCTTGATCCAACTGTGCGCGGCCGATTTCAACCGCGATTGCGGCATCATCGAGGGTCACGGTCTTCTCAGGCGCCGTTTCCCAGGCCGCGTACCCGTATTCCTGCAGGAAGTACGGGTATCCGCCCGAAGCGTCCAACAGGAGCTCTTTCGCCGCCGGCGCGAATGACACGCCGTACCGCACGGCTGGAACCACTAGGGCCGATTCGGCAGCTTCCCGTGTCAGCGCTCCGATGCTGCGGTAGGTGAAAATCCGCTCCGCGTAGGAGCGCGCTTCGCTCAGGACCGAGGGCAGGTTGGGCAGCCCTGCGCCGGCGATGTAGAAGGGCCATTCACGCTGGTTCGCCAAGTGCTGGGCGCTCAGAAGTGCGGTGATGAGTCCGTCGTCCAGGTCCTGCATCTCATCGATGATGAAAATCAGGCCCGACCGGTTCTCCGCTAATGCTCCGCAGAGATCCTCAATCAGTTCCTCGAGGTCCACTTCGATCGATCCGGAGTCGGCCCGGCCTTGATTGAGGTTCACCCCAATATCGATTCCGGTCACGCCCAGCTTGGCTGAGAATGAAGCGATGCTCCCGAGCGCGGCCCGTAGCTTGGCTCCAGCACCGCGGCTGTTCAGCTTCCTGCCGGCCTGCAGCAGGTTCCGGGCGAGTTTCGCTCGCACGGCTCCAGGGCCTCCCTCAGCGTCTCTGCCTTCGAGGACAACGACCATGCACTCTGCGTGTTCGGCCTGTCGCCGAAACTCATTGAGCAGCACGGTCTTGCCCACCCCCCGCAACCCATGCAGGACGATCCCCCGGTCAGGCCGGCGCTGGCGGGTCTTGGCCAGCAGCAGGTCAAAGGCATCGATTTCGCTCTGACGGCCAGCCAGCTCAAAGGGCCGCCGACCGGAACCAGGCGAATAAGGATTCAGCGCACTTTCCATATAAGAGATTATAAGGCACTATCCAAATTTATGGATAAGTTTATATATGTTCGGATAAGTCCGCAGGAGGGCGTTGGTCCCTTAGCCCTGACGCGGTTGAGAGTTCGCCCTCCTGCATCCTTCGTGCCCGCCAGAATACCGGCCACCTCAGACGGTCTCCAGTGACCTTCAAAACATCTGATGAGGCCGGGATCCTACTTATCCTTGGGAGGATTGGGATCGTTGCCGTAGGAGTTCTTCTCACCGATGGTCCCATCAAGCTTCTTGACCGTGTGTTCTACACCATCACGCTTAGCAGCATCCCTCCCGGTCGATTGCTGTTCGGCCTTAGTCCCACCGGCGGAGAAGGCCTTATCTTTGCCCACCCGGCGGCTCTTCCACTGCCCGTCTTCGTTGTAGGTCTCAATTCCCGGCTTGGCCATCCGATACCTCCATGTCCCCACGCCAGGCAAATCCCGACGCTGATCGCCAATCTACAGCCCCGGGGACATGGGCTACAGGAAAGTGCCACGCTGGCTACACCGCTGCACAACCTCTGGCCCGAATGCGGCTTGCATAGTTGATGCATCTCAGTGCGCCGCGGAGGAGGCCATCAAGTCATGCAATGCCTGGGGCCCCGCCCGCTGGGGCCAATCACTGCCCAGAGGCAACCGGTGCAGATGTTGACCCCGGCCGTGGTGTCGAGCTGCTTGCCGTTCATGCTGCCGCAGCCTTGACGGGTGCATGCTTGTCCGTGCCGCTGGGTAGTCTTTCGTGCATGACTCCCTTGGCTTTCCTCGCAGCTGCCGTGCCGGTCCCGGTTCCGTTGAAGCTGACCGACGACGACGTGTTCCTGGTCTGGACAAGCGTTGTGATCCCGTCAGCCGCCGCGGTCGCTTCGGTTGCGGTGGCGGTGTTCTCGGTTTTCATTGCGTGGAAGGCTCGCAAGATTGCCGAGGACTCGGAGCTGGCGCGGGTGAAAGCCGAGAGCGATCGTGTGCGGTTTGAGGAGCAGCAGCGCTTTGACTCGGCATTGCGTGACATTTTCCTCGGAATTGCTGAGCGAATAATTGCCCTACGCAAGCACCATTCCGAGTTGAAGAGCGCGATTTTCAATATGCGGCTGAACAGGGGTATGTCCGGGTTCACGTTTCCTCCCCGGCCGCCGGTGTCTTCACTTCTGGTCCTCATCGCTGCCGCACGGCTGGAAGCTCGACAGCCGGACGAGCGACTCATGTTGGAAGCAGCCAGCGCATACTCGAAAAGGGCCGCTGAAGCGGGTGAAGCTACTCCAAAGGAAGACAAGGACGCAGACCGCGAGGTTCGGGCCGAGGCCGAGCAAAAAGCCCTGGAGAAGCTCTGGTTGTTCATTGACGTATGGCGCAACGGCGACGCGGTGGACCGTGCTCGGATAGTCCAATCACTGGAGACGGCCTGATAGTTCATGATGCTCGACTTTTGCGTGGTTGGCGGCGTTGTCGCGGGTCTTGGTCTTGACCAGGGTTACGAGGTCGTGACGGCCGACGCGGTAGAGCTGCTTCTCGACGGTCTAGGGCGATGGATGGGATTAGGATTCTGCCATGACCAACCCGCCCTCTGGCCGGGGGTGAGTGGCAGAGCAAGACTCAGCCAAGGGCCATTGCTTCCAAATTCTGCACATCACTCCGACCACTACGAATCGAGGAAGTCCCATTCGTCTCCTAGGATCCACCGCAGGGTTGACAACTTGCCGGACAGGAGGCCCCACTCAAATTGATCGCCCGGTTGCACAGACTCGTACCCATACAAGTCCTCGATGCGCTTGTGTGCCGCCAAAATCTGCCTGACAGTGGCCTCTCCCAATTGCGGATGGGCGGTCGCCGGGTCCTTCTCCGATCGTCCGTACCAAACTTTGTCAAACATCTCGTGCTCGGCGGCTACGATCTCGGTGATGGACCGCATACCCTCCGCGAAGACGCCATGCCTAGTCAATAGGTCTGGGTGCCTTGTAAGCATCGATGAGAGTTGCGGACGTTCCCAGTATCGAATGCGAAAGGGAGGGCGTCGATTTCGTCGATAGTTCTCGAGCCAGTCTTTAGCAGGATTGGAAAGGAACCCGCTTGCGGCCACGAGGACTACGTCGGGAAGTTCTGACTCTGCCCACGTCATCAAGCCCTGTAAAGCCTCAGGTGGAACGCCCTTCTCATAGTGTTTGGCATCAACGAACCACGTCTCGAAGTGCTCATACCCGTCTGCGTCCTCAAGTCGACGCTGAGCCACTATGTCTCGCCCCCGATCCGAAGGACTGCTGTTTTTCGGCGTCCCTTTCCGCCAATCAACATTGACATATCCAGACTCGGTGAGCAGGTCGAAGCAAAGCTCCTCGAACTCCGTAGGATCCAGCCCCTTAAACGAGAACTTTGCAGTCGAGTAATTGAAATCGACCGGTCCTTCGCCCTCGGAAACGGCCAGGTTCTCGATACGTGTGGGGTCAGTCATTCAATCAATATATGCGGCCGTGTCGCGGCCCGGACGCAAGGGGAAGAAAGGTCCGCACGCCCGATGCGATTACGCGACGGAGTTGCCTAGGTTGACCGCAGGAGACTTCTGACATTCAGTCGGCACCGCGGCGATCTTCAGATGGCGCGCCTTTGGAGCTCGCGGTACACCGTCGTCCGTGACACCCGGAACAGCTCGGCCAGTTCGGCCTGCGTGTGCTCGCCGGCGTCGTGCAGTGTCAGAAGATGCTTCCGCTGCGTCTTGGACAATTTTGGCTGTTTGCCTTTCAGCCGCCCTTCGCTTTGGCGACAGCCATGCCCTCGCGGGTGCGCATCCGGATAAGGTCCGCCTCGAACTCGACCACCATTCCCAGGACGTTGAACAGCAGCCGGCCTACCGGGTCAGTTGGGTCGTGGGTGTTTCCGCCGAGACTTAGGACTACCCCCTTGGCCGTCAGCTCGGCGGCTATGTCCCTGGCGTCCGAAAGGGAGCGCGCCAACCGGTCGAGCTTGGTCACCAAGAGCGTATCGCCGGCCCGGCACGCGGCCATCGCTTCACGGAGCCCCGGGCGCACCCGATTCGCTCCCGTCAGTCCGTGATCGACGAAGATCTGGGCCTCCTCTACACCCAGAGCAAAGAGGGCATTGCGTTGGGCGGTAAGGTCCTGGTCGTTCGTCGAGACTCGGGCATACCCGATCTTCATTCCAGTCATAGGGAACATGGTTGCAGTAATCCCCCCCCCGTTACCTTTTTCGTAGCCCGTTCCTGTTGCAGGATGAGGGTGTGCTGGCCTGCTGGCCCCGGCATGATTGCCGCCCCCAGTCGTCAATGATCCGGGGGGTGTTGTCACCGGGGTCCGGTAGGTGCCGGAGAGACCGCTAATAGAGGCAGGACAGTTTGGGATCGTCGTGCGTAACGTGGATGCCGGGCTCTGACACCGCGGACAGTCCAGCACAAGTATCAGCTGCTACGACTGGGAGGTACAGGTGATCGGAAACCACGGAAGTATTGATGTCTTCATGGGCCTGGACGTCGGCAAGGGCGAGCACCACGCCGTTGCCGTGGACCGGACGGGGAAAAAACTCTTCGATAAGGCTTTGCCCAACGACGAGCTCAGGCTGCGCGAGATCCTTGACTCTTTGAAGAAGCACGGCAGTATCCTGCTCGTGGTCGACCAGCCAGCCACGATCGGTGCACTCCCCGTCGCGGTTGCCCAAGCCGCCGGCCGCACCAACATCAGACCACCCGACCCCAGAAACGGCCAGTAACATGGACGATTTCCCCGCAATTTTCTTAGTTCGGAGAAGATGCCCGGGACGCGTTCATCATCGCCGAAGCGGCCCGGACCATGCCGCACACGCTGCGCTCTATCCAGATCGCAGACGAACAGCTCGCGGAACTTACCATGCTCTGCGGCTTCGACGACGACCTGGCTAAACAGGCCACCGCGACGTCGAACCGGATCCGCGGCCTGCTGACCCAGATCCACCCGGCACTGGAGCGTGTCCTTGGCCCGCGTCTGGACCACCCGGCCGTGTTGGATCTGCTGCGGACCTGGCCGACCCCCGAAGCGCTCCGCCACGCCGGCCGGCGCAGGATCGGGAAAAGGTTGATAAGGCTCGCGCCCAGGATGGGTGAACGCCTTGCCGGCGAGATCATCGATGCGCTGGACCAGCAAACAGTGACAGTGGTCGGAACGAACGCCGCGACGATCGTTCTACCCCAGCTCGCCCGGATGCTTGCCGACATCCGCGAATCGCGGGACACCGTTTTCACCCAGGTTGAAGCCCTCGTGGAGGCCCACCCTCTTCACCCGGTCCTGACATCTCTCCCGGCGGTCGGTGTCAGGACCGCAGCACGGATCCTCACCGAGGTCGTCGGCAAGGACTTCGCCTCCGCCGGACACCTGGCCTCCTACGCGGGTCTGGCACCGGTGACCTGGCGATCCGGGTCATCCATCCGCGGCGACCACCCATCCCGGAAAGGAAACAAAATCCTCAAAAGAGCCCTGTTCCTCTCCGCGTTCGCTGCGCTGAAGGACCCGTTGTCGAGGGCCTACTATGACCGAAAACGGGCCGAAGGCAAACGACACAACCAAGCCCTCATCGCCCTCGCCCGGCGCCGCTGCGACATCCTTTACGCCATGCTCAGAGACGGCACCCTCTACGAAGCGCGAACGCCTTCAGCGGCTTGACGAAAACCATAGAGGCACCCCCCCGTCACCGTGCATTTCATCGTGCGGGTCTTACGTACATGGCCCAGTCCAGCAACCGCGCGGAACGTGGCGGCGGGCTTCCGCGGCACTGTGATCGACCGGCTTACGTGCCGGTCCAGGGTGACCCGCTCGGCTCTCACAATGTCAACGAGCTCGGCGCAGTTCGGGAACCGCAACCAAGCCCTTTGATGCAGGCCGGGATATTTGGCCACACTCGCGCGTCTGCGGGGTGTGATATTTGGGGTAACTCGCACCGCTCCGGCCCCGCTAGGCGTGCCGGGTCCTGACGCAGCGCGCCTAGCTTTCGGGGGCCTACTGAGCCTCGGGAAGACGTCTCAGCGTGCGAGCCATGAGCCGGGCGGACTCGACGCCCAGGCGGGCTCCCGCGGGGGATGAAGCGAGAAATCGTATGGCCAGAACTACATAAATGTAATTATGTTTCCGTTATCAAAAAGCGCTGTAAGGCGATTTGAGGGCCCGGCGCGCGCCGCGCGGTCCATGTTTTACCCCGGTTGCGTGGAAGCCTTGGAAGGGGCCATGGAAGGCCGCTGAGAGGGTGCTGTGAGGGTGCTTGCAGCAGGACCGAAAAAGTGTGCTATCGTTAATAGCAAGGCCAGTTTTAGGGAACGCACGAATGCCCTGCTGGTTACCTCCAAAGGTGGAGGAGTCCAAGCAGGGCTAGGTTCTATATCGTTGGTCAGGCGATAGATCTAGCTTACTCGGACTTGGCCGTTGTGTCTAATTTTGGGACACGGGGGCTGCCCGTTCTCTGGCGCCGTCGGGAGCGAAACAGTTCAAACCCCCGGTTAGAAAGCCGGAGTGAGCAGATCATCATGACCTTCCTTTCAGATATTTACGCCCTCCCCACGAACGTCCCGTTTTTGGACGTTGACGTGGATAACGACAACCTTTTGTTCGCAGATGGCAGTGCCATCCGTAACGCCGCCGGCCCCTACGGGGTGCGGGCCCAAGCCCAGTTGACAGGTTTCTTCACCGGCCTGATCCAGCTCCGCCAAAGCCCGTCACTTGCTGACAGGACCCGAGGGCTTTCCGTCCTTCAGCGAATGAGTGAACCCGGGGAGACCCGGTTGGGCTACTCCGCGAAGGGAACGAACGGCAAGGGATTCGGAAACGGACTTGGCAGGGTACTTTGGACCGCGCTTGGGAACCGCCTTTGCCAGGAACAAGCGCTGACCCGGATCGAACACCTTCCGCTGTTCCTTGACGGCGTTGACCGGGACCTTATGTCCGACATGATTACGCGTGTGGCCATGGACATCTTGGTTGACTTCACGCATGACATGATGCGCCAATATCCCGCCCTGGCCGCCACCACCACCACGCAGAACTTGATGGTGTGGGATCTCCAGAAATTCGACTGGGTCTCCAAGAGGTGCCAGCTGCCATTCGTTGGCGAGAAACAGCTGGTCCTTATTCCCCGGAGCTGGGTGACATGGCAACCGCTGATGCACCCCAACCCGTTCTACAACCGCTACACGACTCAGGCGGTTCAGGACGAGCAGACCAGCATCACTCCGGACGGGAAAATTGATAAGCCATACAAATGGCAGATCAAGGCCGACCACCCGAAGATCAAGCAGTTCAACTCCGAACGAACCCTGAAAGACATGTCCGTGAGCAATCACGTACAGGAATACCAGCAGGAAGTAGACCAGGCGTATGTCCCGCTTGATGCAGACGAGGCCCGCAGCCGCATTTTGAGGGGTCTGCCGAAGGCCAGCTAGGCCCGCCCCTTGCAACGCTGGGCAGGTCCCCCCGGAGGACCTGCCCAGCCCTTCGGGGCCGAGGCCCTCCTGTCATCGCGAAGCGCGGACGGCGATCGACTTACGGGCGCAGGTGCGACACCGAGCGACAGCAAAACGCCGCCATATAGCGATCAAATCCACAGGCCCGCCATTCGAAAGCGTGGTGGAGGTTAACCTCCCCGTCGTGGAAGGATATGGCAGAGGTCATGAGGCTGGGAGCGGGTTGTGATCACCACACACGAAGAAGTGAAAGCCGACCACGGGGCGCGAAAACAACGTGGGCCTCTCGTTCGCGCTGATCCGATAGACCGCTTGCGCTTGAACTTTCCATTCCTCGAGTGTCCTTTGGCGTTGAACAAGTTTGCGTCACCTTGCTGGCCATGGCTGCAATCCCCCAAATTCCACACTGCTGAACAAGGAGCATGCTAGGCGATTTCAGGGTTTCCAGGACGGCCTCAGCCGGACGACTGCCTGCATAGCGTCGCTGTGCAGGCAGTCGAAGGCCTAGAAAATGCCGTCGAAGAGGCCCAAATCAGTGGGAAAGTCGATGTCAGTTCCACTGCCGGCGCCGGAGTCCGGGTTTACCTCTCCGGGGCTCTCCGGGCCCTGGCCGGCATTCTGCAGGGCTGACTGGATGTCCCTGGCGAGCTGGAGGAGCCTAGCCATGCGGAAGGCCAGGCCGATAGTCCGGAGCACTGTCCGAAGGGTGTTCTTGTTGGTCGTTTTTAGGTGTTTAGCAGCCACAGTGGGCGCCCTTTCGGTAATCGAATACCGTGACTGATCCTTTGACAAGGTAGGGAACCTCGTGTACCTTTATTAGTGTCAAGTAATGAAGAGTACGGTCGCAAGAGCTGCACGGATTCTTAGCTTAGGGAACACCTACTGGTGTTCCCTTTTTGTTGTTTCCCTAGTATCAATTTTACCGGAGGTTTTAGGCCCCCCTGCAGAAGTCCTGTCAGGCAACCCCCTTACTTCCCAGTACTGGCGCGGATTCTGAGCCGGTTCTGTCCCCTGCAGAACCATTTTTCTTTCTCATAGCCTTGGCTGCGGAAGCCTGCCGGTTGAGGCGCGTGTCGGTGTCGAATGGTTCGTAGAAGGCCCGATGGTAGACCTTTCGCAGCTTGATCGGAGTTTTGGGGTCACGCTCGTAGGTCTCGCGTTCCTGGCTGAGTTTGGCAAGGCGAAGTTCCCTGTAGCCTCTTTCCGCTGTCCGTTCTGAGAATCCGTACCATCGTGGTACCTGCTGGGCGGCCACATTTTGGGACGTCTTTTTCGAGGTGCCGGCCAGCAGCACGAGCATCATCGCCTTACCGGGAAGGCCTAGCTGGTCGGCGTGACCGTTGGTCCAGTACTCATGCGGGATGGAGAAGTACCACTGTTTGAAGGCCGCCGTCCCGTCCGGACGTATGTAGGGATCGCTGCTGCGGTCCTCCAGAAGGGGGCGGACGTTGTATACGACTTTCCCTGGCTGGCGATGGACGAGATCCCACTCCTGCAAAACCTTGAAGGCGTTCGCGGTAGTAGCCGTGGTGATCTTGGGGCCCAGCAGCATCGCCCAAGTCTGCAACGACAAAGGGCTCTCCACTACTACTGGTTCTAGGGCCAGTAGTAACAGGTAAAGGTCAAGAGCGGTCTTGTGCCGGCCGTTGACGAATGCTGCCAACGTCGACGCTCGGTTCGCTTCGTCCTGGTGGTTCTGAACAAACACTTGGCGCACGGGCGCGGTGCCGCGTCGCGCTTTTTTCAGGTAGAAGTCCCGCAAGGTCGCCGTCGTATGCGGTACGTCATCCGCAATGCCAGCGAAGGGATTGGTTGTTGTCATGCCCCAATAGTGCAGGACTGGGCCATCTCGGGCAACGTAGCTGGCAAACCGCAACGGTGCTGTCAGGTGCCATATGGGATTACGTGGGATAACGCTATGGGATGGCTGACTGGGACAAGATGCGATAACGAACACTATTGTGCGTGAACGCAGTTTTCAGGTCTCTTCATGATTGCCTTTCGGGAGCGGGCCACCTGCCAGCCCGGAATAGACGGAAAAGTCTGGGACATCCCAATCCTTCCTTGCGCGCTGCGCCGCCCAGGGCTCCAGGACCGCGCTCCGGCTCTAAGGGCGGGCGACGTCCTCGTGGTACATACACTGGACAGGCTCGGCCGCACCGTCCGGGACAACTTCCGTGGCATCGAGGTCACCAAACACGACAATCCGTCCTAGTGACCGGCAACGTTTCCAGCAGGCAGGGAACACAAACTACAAAGCGCCATGTGAGTGCCAGGTCATCAAGTTCGATGACGGGTCCGTGGGCGCTCCTGAAACGACAGAGCGCGGGGAAGCACGTAGCCCGTGACGATATCCCTGACGAACGTATACAAGGCCTCCCCAACTACTGCCCTTCAAAAACGATCAAGCAGCCTTTTTGCCCGGGTTTGATTCCGACTACGTCTTTTGACCACGGTCCCGAGGCCAGTTCGGCTCACCCAGAGGATTTTCGCAGCAGTGGTCAGAAACGGTCGTTTTGAACCTGGTTTCCCGGGTCGGAACAAATCCCTCCACCCAGGCCATAACCAAACATCCCTGCCCATTAACCCGTCATAGTCGAAGTAAGGGCGTGATCGCATCTCGCCTACACTTCGGAACTCCGGTAGTTACATACTCTGTGAGCCTGTTAGTCCGTTCTACTGGCACGTCGGGACCCTGGGCCGCCGAGACCGCAGAATGTCCAACCCGTGAGTATGTGAGTCCGTCAGTCCGTCAGTCCGTCAGTCCACGAGCCTGTGACTCTGTCAGTCGTGAGCACGCGACTCCCAGAGTCCGTCAGTCCGTGAGGGGTCTGAGAACGTAGCCCCGGACGCAACCACCGGCCCAACACTCTGTGATTTCGGAACTCCGGTAGTTACATACTCAGTGACTCTGTCAGTCCGTAAGTATGTTGTACTAGCACGTCGGGACCCTGGGCCGCCGAGACCGCAGAATGTCCAACCCGTGAGTATGTGAGTCAGTGAGTATGTAAGTCCGTAAGTCCGTCAGTCCGTCAGTCCGTCAGTCCACGAGCCTGTGACTCTGTCAGTTGTGAGCACGCGACTCCCAGAGTCCGTCAGTCCGTAAGGGTCTGAGAACGTAGCCCCGGACGCAACCAACGGCCCCAACACTCTGTGATTTCGGAACTCGGTAGTTACGTACTCTGTGATTTCGGAACTCCGGTAGTTACATACTCAGTGACTCTGTCAGTCCGTAAGTATGTTGTACTGGCACGTCGGCACCCTGGGCCGCCGAGACCGCAGAATATCCAACCCGTGAGTATGTGAGTCACTGAGTCCGTCAGTCCGTCAGTCCAAGAGCCCGTGAGTATGTGAGTCACTGAGTCCGTCAGTCCGTCAGTCCACGAGCCCGTGACTCTGTCAGTTGTGAGCACGCGACTCCCAGAGTCCGTCAGTCCGTGAGGGCCTGAGAACGTAACCCCGGACGCAACCAACGGCCCAACACTCTGTGATTTCGGAACTCGGTAGTTACGTACTCTGTGATTTCGGAACTCCGGTAGTTACATACTCAGTGACTCTGTCAGTCCGTAAGTATGTTATCCTGGCGCGTCGGCACCCTGGGCCGCCGAGACCCCATAATGTCCAACCCATGAGTATGTGAGTCAGTGAGTATGTAAGTCCGTCAGTCCGTCAGTCCGTCAGTCCACGAGCCTGTGACTCTGTCAGTCGTGAGCACGCGACTCCCAGAGTCCGTCAGTCCGTAAGGGCCTGAGAACGTAACCCCGGACGCAACCAACGGCCCAACATCGACATCAATGAAACTCCATGAAACGGCGGGTCGCTCCATAGCATGAAGCGAACGCCCCCGTTCCTGGCAACGGTTGAAGTGTCAGGAACGGCATGGTGGGGGAGTGGCCCACTTGCCCACCCTGCCTCGGCAGATACAGAGTGACAGAGTGACAGAGTCATGGAGTGACAGAGAAACAAAGTCACTGAGTCTGTGCGTCTACGGCGATTCTTCCGACAGTAGGGGAGTGGGGCTGGTAATTTTGGCGTAGCGCTTGCCGGCGACTGACAGATGTTCCCTACCTTTGATCGAGCTGACCCATTTCCTCGGGTTGATGGAGCTTAGGTGGGGCCACAGTCCCAAGTCGTTACGAGGGCCATGAAAATCCAAAATTAAGGAAGCACTCATGAGGGTCGTAGCTGTCGTCAACCAAAAAGGCGGCGCCGGAAAAACCACGACGGTGATGAATCTTGCCGCCGTTGCCGCACAGAGCTCGAAGGTGCTCGTCGTCGACGCCGACCCGCAGGGTTCAGTAACGATGTGGGCAACCAATGCAGAGGAACTCCCTGAAAGGGAACAGCTGCAGTTTGACGTGGCGACTGAAACGGATCCGGAAGCGCTCACACAAATGCGCAATCTTGACTACGACACGGTTTTCGTCGATACCCCGGGTAACTTGGAAAACATTCAGGTTCTCAAGGCCATCGTTGGACAGTCGGACTTCATCGTGATGCCAACAGAAGCCACCCCTTTGGCACTGCTGCCTCTCGTCTACACTTTCGAGAAGATAGTCCAGCCCTTCGGCCTCGACTACAGGGTCGTGATCACAAAGGCCGATTCGCGTTCACCGCAGGATGCGTTGGACGCACAGGAGATGCTGCGAGAGCAGGGGATCCTCGTTTGCAACTCGTTTGTTCGCTCCTACAAGGCACACGAGCGGGCACCCATGTACGGGACGGTGGTTACTTCGTACGAAAAAACTCGCAACTCCGAGAAAGCAACTATGGATTACAAAGATGTCGCTCTGGAACTGTTCAGTCTCTGGGCCAAGACCAGGAAGGGCTGAACTCGATGGTGCTAAAAGGTGGATTCAAAAACTTTGCTGACCAGACACGGGAGATCAAGGAAGCCCCTCCTATTGACCTAGGTGGGGATGCTCCCACCCTCCACATTGTCCATGAGGCCGCTGCTTTGCATAACGGCTCAAAGGCACTGTCGACAGAAGAAGCTGCATCACCCATTGCGGCAGCTAACCCTGCACCGGAGTCCGGTGGGGGAGTGACGTCGGAGATTGCGCCCACGCCCGAGAACGGAGTCGTGCATGCCACTTCGACCCAAGCGGCAAAAGACGTTGAGGGACCCGTTGTTTCCAGCCACACGCATTATACGGAACTGGTCCGCAAGGAATTGAGGCTGCATGCGGACCAGGCCGACGAGCTGACAGTACTTGCTACTAAGGTTCAACGCGCCCGGAGGGAAAAGGGCGAACGCATTACGGATAACACGCTGATCCGAGTTGCCGTGGACTTGTTGCTGGAGCGACAGAAGGAACTCGTCGGTTCAACTGAGGATGAACTGCGCGTTGCGTTAGGCCTAACCCCACGGGCCTAAATATGCCCTGGCTGTCACGTCCCGTGGCCGCGGCGAGCCGCACACTCACTCCGGATCGGACACTGTTACTCTGTAAGTTCGTGTTGCCTGACTTACAGAGTATGTCAGTACTAGACTGCAGGGCTGGTTGAGCCCATCGGGATGGATCATCCAGCCCGTCTGAATGCCATGTCCGCGAGGGCCCACTCATCCGGTGGTCCCTCGAAGTCGTCCCAGGGATAGTCCTCACCGGGGGAGATGAGCTCGGCGACGGTATTCACATTCTTGGACAGCCACTCCTTCCAAAGGATTCGTTCTATCCGGTACCGCTGCAGCTGCGCGGCGACAGCTTCCATGACCCCGAAGTACTCGGCGAGATCCTTCAACGACGTCGCGGATACCACTGACCAGGCCCGCGTCATATCGCGGACAATCATGTTCCACGCGGCCATTAATTCAAGCACTTCACTAACAGCCGTCCTGGAAAGCCCTGTCAGCCTAATGATTCCCGCTGTCGACAAGCCGGGGGAGTGCTCCAACGTCTCGTAAACAAAAGCGGCCGGTAGACCTAGCTCGCGGAAAACCGGCCTCATGGCATGGATCTTCCCCTTCTGCCAGGTCATATCCTCGGCGGCAGCTTTCACGTCCTCCGGCACGGTAAGCATGTAGAGATCTCCTTTGGTGCCGCGGCCTTCTTCGACCAGGGTGACCAAGCCGTCGCTCTCTCCACGCAACGCTCTCAAGTGGGATCCGACGGTCGTGTGGTCAAGTCCAGTAGCGATTGCAATGGACCTGACACCGAATTCAACGAACCTAGACGCCGTCATGTGAGCAGCTTCCCCAAGTGCTCTCAGCACCATTCTGCGTGCCAGTCCCGTCCTCGAATCGGTGTAGGCGTGCTCTTTCAGTCTGAGCGCGCTTCGCCAGGTTCTGATGTGCTGGTGCTCGGTATCTGAGTTCGTAGAGATCGAAGTTGCTTGTAACCCCGGGGCGTGTGTAGTTGGCTGGCTTGTGGGGGATTTACGGGCATTGTTCTTACCTTCCCTAGACCCTGAGCTTTTTGCTGCGTAAGCAACCGCCTCAAGCCAGTCGCGGCGCAGGGACTGGCTGCGGTGTCGGGAAGCGTAGCGAGCATAGAAGGAGGCCAGCCCGGGCCAGGTCCCCTGCATCATCCGGCGTTCTACATCTGTCAGTTCCATCCCAGCCGCCGCTGCTCCGACGAGGATTGCCTGCCGTGCATCTGAGTCGGTCGCGTAGCGGTTAGCGTCATAGAGTCCTGTTTGTGCCATTTGATGCATAACGCGGGACATCCGGCCGGTGGGGTGTTGAATTTTGGGTGTATCGACGTCCGTCGGTATGAGCCTCTGTTCCAGCCGCAGCGCACGCACAGCGCTGATCTCCCCGACTAGGTTGGCATTCATGGCGGCCCATACGGAGGCCGAGTTGGGCCGGCGGGCGACGTCGTAAGCCATGCTGAGGCTCATGGCCAGTTCTTGGTGGCCACCGCGCTTGTGGGGAGAACCTGGAGTTCGTACGCAGCCGTGCAGAAGGTTTTGGTGCGGGGATTTATCCAGGCTCCGGTGACGGTTACCCAGGGCCTCAACAAGATCTCGGGCTTCCGAAAAAGTGACTCGCTTCTCCAGCGGGATGTAAACGTGTCGGCCGCCGTTGGGGGAGTAGTCCTCAATCCACCGCGCACCGCACGAATGCAGCCAGGTCTGCACGGCGCGGACATCGGCTTCGACCCAGTCGATGCCAGCGACTGAGGAGTCAAAGTCAAGGAAGATCGCGGCGCACGTGCCATCCTTGCCGAAGATCCGGACTGCGGCAGGGAAGGACGGAAGGCCTGGGGTTAGCGTTCGTTCATGTTTCTGTGGGTAAGTCTTGCCGCCATCGCGGGAAAGGCGCATGCGAGGCTGCCCAGCAAGTAGGGGAGCTAGTGCGGCCCAAGCTTCGGCAGGTCGGCACGGTGTCTGCGGCGCGCCCGGACTCTGTAAGTCTGTGCATGCGCGCATCTCGTGGGGTACGATGATGCTATTCCTCTCAAGGGATAGGAAGATGCCCGGACCGCAAGGCCCGAGTTGATTCTCAAGGACTCTCTACCTCGTCGCCGGCAAGCAAATAAGGTAGTGAGTCAAATGCTTAGAAGGCCCGCCTCGTGCGGGCCTTCGTCATTTAAGAGGCGATGCGGCCGATGGGCAGCTCCTCTTGATATTTCGGTTGGTCATGACGCCTTCGCCATGGGCAAGGTCTCGTGGGTGTCGAGCGCCTCTAAGTCAATGGTCTGTAAGTGCTCATGGAGGAGCCTAGCCACTATGTCAGACCGAGTTTCAGCAGTAAGTTCTACGACTCGGCGTAGCTTATCTGCATCGGCCCTTGGAATCTTTGCCGTGACAACGTGACGGTCGCCTTTGTACATGCGTGCCATGAGTCCTCCTAAATAGGGTGCTGGGACTACCCAATCGCAATTAGATTGCATTAAGTGGGATGCTGCGCGTCGGCGTGTCGGGGCTTCAGTCCTGGATGGACTTAGCCTCAGAGCTTGACCCAGTGCGGCGTACCTCTGCTGCACCTGCGATGTCAGGAGGTTGTAGCGGACGCGCGTGCCGCTCCGTTCCTCCGATGCCGGTGGGTCCTGCATCCCCCACTCCTTCCTCTGCCAGCAACTCAAGGTTATTCTTCGCAGAGAACCTGTACGTCTACAGGTCCTGTCGCGGTGGCACCTAGTGCTCTTTCAAATGACCAAGCCACCGAAAGACTACATACATGCTCCGCACATGCACAACTCACTGCCTGCACCCTGCGGTAGGCATCGGGTAACATCTCTTGTGTCAGCTGCCCGCCCGCCCTCAGTGGCGGCCTAGACAAGTGGCTGAGCTTGGCTAAGGAGCTGTATAGATGGCAAATGGGGGCCGCAGCGTGTTTCTTACGCAGCAACAGAAGAAAGAGCGGCTAGCGGATCGCATGGGCATCCTGGTGGATATCTGGGAGGCAGATAACAACACTGCGCTCATTTACCCTCATGTCGAAGAAGCACTTTCCGCCCACGGAATCCACCTTTCGCGGACACGGTGGTCCTACTTGATCAATGGCACTGGCAGCCTGGTGACGGATCAAGAACTGCTGAAGGGCATAGCAGAGTTCGTTTTTGCTGTACCAGCCAGCTATCTGTGTGATCTCAACAGCGAGACTCCTCCCGAGGTAGAAGCGCGCATGGAATTCCTCGTGCAGATGCGGAAGCTCAAGGTGAAGAACTTTGCCGCGAGAAACCTGGGGGCCACCTCGCCAGAAACACTGAGGACGATCACCAGGATCATCGATGCATCGATGAAAGGCGACGAGTGAATGGCTCTCCCGCCGGTCCCGGAAAAGGTCCGGGAGTTATGCGGAGACGGCACGACGTCGATGAACGAAGTAATCGACCGCTTGACCGTGATCTGTGAGAAGCCGATCAATCTGATCGAGTACAAGGAGTCCTGGGGTGCGCTGACGGCCTTCAAAGCTGAATTTGAAGATCGCATAAATGTCTATTTCCCCCCGCAGAAGTCGCGGCAATACAAACTTCACTGCATCTATCACGAGCTCGGTCACATCTACCTGGAGAGCTTTCGGATTCCCCTGGCTCTGCCGGATCTCTCTGAAGAGATGCTGAGGGAAACCGCGGACGCAATTAGCGTTACCTGCCGGTCCGTTCCGAATCATCCTGTCGAACGGTGGGTGGAGGATTTCGCTTTCGAGATGTCGAAGAAGACCCGCACACGCAGCTCGTCCGATCCTGATCCTTTCCTTAGCTAGACCATGAAACTTTTGCTCTTTGCGCTGCTGAGTGCCCTATGCCTCCTTCGGATCCCCTCGGTGGTGAAGGTGGCTGAATCCCGGGCGTCGTGGCTGGCATCGATGTTCGGCCTGACGGCGCTCTATGTCCTGGGGACGGTTACACCGCTAGAGGTTATAGACAGCTACCTCGGTGGCATCAACGTGACGAACCTGCTTCAAGCCATCTTCGCGCTACTGGCGATCTTCTTTTTCAACGACAGCGTGCGGCGGTTAGCGAACGTACCAGTCAGATCGACTTACTACGCCCCGTTGCTCAGCATTCCCATCATGGTTGTCAGCTTTGCCCTGATTGAGGACAAAGCTCCAACGGCTGCGGGCTTCATTGATTCCCGCATGGACCAGATCGCAACTGCCACGTACAGCGGCACGTACATGCTCGCGTTGTTGTTCACCGCGCTCAGGATCATCTACATGCTTCGGCACAAGGCGAGGGGTCCTTATGCAACATTCTCAGCGGGTCTGCTCGTGGTTGCGGCGGCTTGTTCGTGCCACTTTACGTACGTGGTGCTGTTCCATTTCTCGCCCTGGGACGCTTTCGCCCAAGCGATCGGATCCTGGTTTGACCGCCTTTTCTATTTGGGCCTCTCGGTGACGGCTACGGGGTGGCTGATTCTTTTCCTGTCGAAGCAGCTCCCGAAGTTGCGGCTCTGGATGATCGATGCGCTCTGGCTTACGGCGTTGAGGACCCGGGTAAATGCAGATCAATCCCGAGTCAGCCCGGCGTGGGACCTTTTCAATGAAACGCTCGAAAACGGGGTCTACAAAAGCCTCATCGTTCTGCACAACTACCAGCGGGGGAACACGACGATGTTCCCGGAGTCTGTTCAGGGCAGAATCAGCCAAATTGAGGCCAAGCTAGACGCACAGACCTAGCCCTCCTCAGCCAAGATCGTTTTGCTGACCCAAGCAGTCAGTTCGTTGGAGAAGGTACAAGGAGAGGCGTTCCACTCCTGGGTATGATGCGCCTCAGCTAGGGGAATCAGGGTGACGGTGTCAGGATTCGCTCGTTGGAACGCCGCCGAGATCTCCCAGGGAACCTCTTGATCTGTGTAGGAGTGCAAGACCAGCGTCGGGACTGCCACACGGTTTGGTACATCGACCCATTCAAGTGCATCGAAATTGATCGGTTCCTCCAACCCGAGCATCCTCGCGAACGGGGGTGCCTGCAGCAGGCACATGACAAGGCCGGCCCCAATCGAGGGCACGCCAGCCCGCGCCGCCCCCGCCGTGATGGTCTTGCGCCAGCTCGTGACCGGCCCTACCAGGACGACCACGACGATCCGGTCCCGGTAAGCGCTGCGCTCCGCTGTCAGCAGCGCAATGGTGCCACCCATTGACCAGCCCGAGAGGATGATCCGCCTGGCTCCATGAGCCACTGCGTAGGCCACGGCGCTGTCCACGTCACGCCATTCGGTTTGCCCAAGGTGGCTCGATTCGGCCTGTGGTGGGCGGACCTCCTGGTCGCTGCGGAATGACGGAACCAAGGAGGTAAATCCCAGGGGACTGAAAGCGTGGACGTCCCGAAACATGATCGAGCGGTCAGTCCAGCTGCCATGGATATGGATCACCCATGTGTCGGTGTTCTTTCCTTGGAATAGCCATGCAGGTGCCGCGCCGTAGGCTGTGGGGATCTGTACCTCTTCGAACCGTCCGGCCACCGCAGAGGGTTCGAAGAACACATCGGGGGTCCAATCGACCAAGGGGCCCAGGCGTGCCGGCCCGGCACCCGAAGGATGAATTAGCCGCTCCACGTATTTCTGATCCTCATCGATCAGTGTGACCTCGCCGACTCGCGTGTAGCTCCCGGCCACAGGGTCGACTACGCCAAAGTCGCCCAGGGCTTTGGTGTAGTCGTCCAAATCGATGCGGACTCTTCGGCCATCATCTGTCAATTCGGCACGACGGTAGTCCTTTGGTCCCCGTTTAACGATCTTGCGGGCCATAACAACCGCGAATCCAGATAGTGCGGCTGCCGGTACAAAGAACGCCAGGCCGACCAGGCCCCGCCGTGTCGTCTGCATTAGGTCTCACCCTCCCGCCGCGTTCCAGGGCGAGGAACGAAGCCAAATCATCGTAACGTCACCTCAGCTCCTGATATATGAACAATTCATGCCCACTACAGACGTTGTACATGTTCACTACAGGCGTGTATCGTTGATTTGGCGAGCCGAAGCGTGAGCATCGAAGGGGAGTCACGTGATCAGCGTTTGAGCGGCGGCCGAAGCCACCAGCCGAAACGAGGGGATTTCACATGGAGACGCTGCTCGTTTCCAGGAACTGGCCCGTGTCCGAAGCTCCACTGCTCCATGGAGTTCCCCTCACGCGCGCAACACGGCCCCCCATAAACCTCAAAGATTCCTGGTTTCGAACCAACGGGATCAGGCGGACTTCCTAGTGGGTATCGCTGCAGCTGGGGCAGCAAAATCCGTTGCAGGAAAAGCGTTTCGAAAAGTCGTCGTTCCTGTTGCCGCTACAACTGCCCTGGCAATCGGTTTTGTTGTCGTGGTCCTCGATGACGGAGGGACTCCGGCACAGGCCGCTTCCGCCTGTGTGGCGCCGGGTAGCTCAGCAGTGTCCGCAACGTCGCCGGTCTCTGGCAGCACAGTGGCTGGGTTCGATGATGAGCAGATGAAAAACGCGGCCGCGATCATGAAGGCCGCAGCGGATCTTGGGTTGCCTGTGGCGGCTCAGCTGATCGGTGTGCAGGCTGCCATTGGTGAGTCCACGCTGCGGGTGATTGATTTTGGTGACGGTGCCGGCCCGGATTCGCGTGGTTTGTTCCAGCAGCGGGACTCGTGGGGCCCCTACGCGGACCGGATGGATCCTGCCAAGTCCTCGGCACTTTTCTTCAAGGCGTTGCAGAGGGTGGAGGGCTGGGAGTCGCTGGAGCCCACGATTGCGATCAACCGAACGCAGCGGAACGCTGACCCGAACCACTACACGCAGTTCCGTGCCAAGGCTACGGAAATCGTCAAGGCGCTGGGCGGGGAAGCAGCTGCGCAGCTTGATCCGTCCGGCGTCTGCCCGGGTGAGGGAAACCAGATCGTTGGGGATCTTGCCGGTAAGTGGGTCAAGGCTCTTCCGGATGCGGTGATGACCAGTGGCTACGGCCCCCGGCCGGCACCTCCGGGCACTGCCGGGGGAGTGCTGGCTAATTTCCACTACGGGATCGACTTCTCCACCCCCGGACAGGCCGGAACGGTCGTGGCCATCACGGATATGAAAATCGTCAAGATCCGGAATCTTGAAGGCATGTTCGGGACGGGCGTCACTGGCCAGACCCTGGACGGCGAACTCACTATCGGCATGTACCACATGGAAGCCGGCTCCTTGAAGGTCAAGGAAGGCGACACCGTTGCTGCCGGGACTCCGCTGGGAGCTGAGGGTGCGACGGGAAACGTCTCCGGCCGTCACCTGCACATGGAGTTCTACGCGGGTGCACTCCCGAATCCGATGATCCCGATCAACGCCACCATCGACCCGACACCGATCCTCAAAGAGAAAGGCATCCTCTGATGCGGAAACTCGTACTCGCTCCGGCCCTGATGGCCACCACGCTCCTGCTGGCGGCCTGCGCCGGGGAACCTGCCTCCAACACTGCCAGCACGACCCCTTCAGCGTCAGAGATCGCCTCCGCGGGCGGGGGAAACGAAAAGGCGGAGCACTCGGCCGACGACGGCCACGCCACCGAGCACTATCACGGCCCCAATGTCACCTGGGATGCCAACTCCGAGGTCAAGGTCAAAGAGGCCGCGGCGAAGGCCATGAAGCTCTTCGCCCGCCCGGATGTCCCGGAGACGCAGTGGTTTTCCGAACTGGAGCCGTTGCTGGCTGCTGCCTACGCGGAGGATGCCAAGTACATCGACCCGGCCCGGGTGCCGATCACCACGATTACGGATGGTCCCTCGATCAGCCGCGAGGCAGAGAACCCAATGACTGTCACGGCCTCCTTCTACACCAACGACGGCCCCTGGGACATGACGCTGCACCGCGGTGGCCAGGACGATCCCTGGCTTGTGACCTCGATCAGCTCAAAGGCCAGCCAGTGAACGGGCACCACGGCGTGAGCCTTGACGAGTTCGGCACAGCACCGCTGTTCACGGACCCGCTGGCCCAGTACGAAACATCCAACAGCACAGCAGCCCCAAGGGATGGCGGGCCCGGCCCGGTTCTGTTCCAGGACACACGGTTCCTCCCGCCCACACATGTTTCCCGAAGTCAGCACACCACGAGTGAAAGGAAGAACTCATGACTACCAACTGGTCAGGCGCGGAGCGAAAGTCCCGCGCCCCTATCAGCCTTCTCGATCCAACAGAGCCGGCGTCTGAGGACAGCCCGCAAGAGGCTCCTGAGCCTGTGATCAACGCCGTACCTGCCACGGAGGCCACGGCTGTGCCCGTCCAGCCGTCCAGAGAGCCAGCACAGCCCGCAGCCGAGGGCGTGCATGGCCCGCTGGTCAGTGGCCGCCGCAGCGCATCGGTGCTGCGGAAGGAAAATGTCAACGATCAGCTTCCGCCGGCTACCGGCTGGCAGGCGTTCCTGCGGGCGATCACCTTCGGCCTGGTCAAGCCCAAGGTCGGCGCGGCCGAGCTGGCACGCCGGACGGACCTGTCCGCGATCCAGCGCGTGTACTCGCGCCCGATGCAGATCATGGTCGCCCAGCCCTTGGGCGGGGTCGGTAAGACCACCTGCAGCGTCGGGATCGGCTCCACCTTCGGGATCCACTCGGGCCAGCACGCCATCGTGTGGGATATCAACGAAATGATGGGCACCCTCGGCGTCCGGACCAACTCCAACGAGTCCACCCGCACCGTGTGGGATCTGCTGAATGTGTTGGCGAAGTTCGAAACCATCTCCGCCCGCAAGGGTGACTTCACCTACTACACGCGGCATCAGGGCAAGAACCAGTTCTCCGTCCTGGCCTCGGACGAAGATCCGGACCGGATGAAGTCCATCGGATCGGATGAGTTCAACCGGATCCACACCGTGGTCAGTCGGTTTTACGACACGATCATTGTGGATACGGGCAACAACACCCGCTCCGCAAACTGGCTGGCCTCCATCGAGGTCACGGACCAGCTCGTGATCCCCAC
Source organism: Pseudarthrobacter xylosi (assembly GCF_055412765.1). Lineage (NCBI taxonomy): Bacteria > Bacillati > Actinomycetota > Actinomycetes > Micrococcales > Micrococcaceae > Pseudarthrobacter > Pseudarthrobacter xylosi. The sequence continues at coordinate 187,804 of NZ_JBVAYT010000009.1, forward strand.
AACGCTCAAGCGCAATGCCGTTGTCTCAGCGCTTCGCATGATCGAACAGCTCGAATCCATGACCGAACGCACCGGAAACGTCCACTACAAGAACCTGGTCGATAACGCCTTGGTCATTGTCACTCAGGGCGGCGGGGCCAAGGTCTCGGCCGCAGAGCAGGCGGACCTCCGCGAAAAGCTCGGTTCCGCTGTTCGGACGATCATCGACATTCCCTACGACGGCGCCCTGGACACCGGCTCGATCATCGACTGGCAGCTTGTCGGGGATCCCGCCCGCCGCGCCTTCGAACGTGCCACGGCCGAAATCGCCGCCGGCCTGCTCGAGGTAGACAACCGCCCCAACTCCACTCACCCCACCAGCTGATAGGACCACTCATCATGCTCAGCAACATCCTGACCAAAATCACCATCGCCGCCGCCCCGGACAACCCGTTGGACGGCGTCATTCCCAGCATCGACGTGTTCGGTATCCAGTTCAAAGGCGCAACCCAGCTCGTCATGGGCGGCCTGTGGGCGTTGGCACTGCTGGCCGTCGCGGCAGCGTTCATCTGGAACCTCACAAAATGGGGAATCGCACGCGAGAAAGGCCGCGTGGATGACATCTCCGATGGTGCAACAGGCGCCAAACGCAGCGGTATCGCCTTCGGCTGCGTCGCCGGCGCCAGCGTCATCCTCGGAGCATTCCTCGCCGTCGCAGGCGCAGCAGGAGCCTAGCCAGAGCACTGGAGGCCCATTATTGGGGCCTCCAGCTCGCACGGAACTTCCGACACTGAATGGAATGCGACTCATGAAAAAGAACTGGAAAGTACTGGTGGCCATCGCCGCAGTAGTGATCATCGTGGCGGTTGCCGTGGTGCTCATCAACCTCCGGCCGGGCGCACAGGCTGCACAGCCCGAACCAAGCGCCGATAACGGCATGGTTGCCGGCAAGTTCGGCTTCCCCGTCTCCAAAATCAACATCGGGGAAGGCGGCACAAAAACTGCTGCCGATAGCAAAACCCTCACTGGATACAACGGCACCTGCGACTCAGCAGCCCAGGCAGCCGCCAACTACACACCAATGTTGGTTGACGTGCATCTGGAAACCTGGGGGACCCAGAAGGCCACCCTCAATTCCCTTGCCGTCCCCGGGCCGTGGCTGGAGACGGTCCTTCTTCCCGGCACCATCATCTCCGATGCCAAAGCCCAAGGTACGGCGCTAAAAACTTTCGGGGGCGGGTGGATGGACCAGGCTGACGTCAAGGCTGGCGGCCTCTACCGGACCGTGTCCTGTGAGCCAAAGAAGACGGCCCTAGTGCAGGTGTTCTTTGGAGCCCTCGGAACCAGCGACACCTTGCCAGAGGCATATTTCGGTACCCGAACCATGGAGCTGACCTGGAAGGGCGACTGGAAAATCTCCAACGTCGTGACCGGTGTCAATGACGCAGACCTGGTGTCCCAGTTGAAAGACAAAGGCCCCTCAGGAGGTGTCGGGGGTACTACCACTGGCAAGATACCGCCTCTTGATGAGCCCCTGGTGGCCCGGTACTTCGACGATCTGAGCAAGGAAGGGTGGGTCGAGTATGCGAACGCTACGCGCTAGCACCCGTCTGCGGCTCGTGGCCGCGTTCCTGGTCTTATTCCTTGGCCTCGGTGTTATCACCGCGGGAGCTGCCCAGGCAGCGGACGAAGTGAACGCGTCCGAGAAGCTGAATGCCGATCAGCTGAAACGTCTGGCGGGGTTGCCGCCCGCCGAACGGGACGGCATCCGCGACCGCTTCAACCGGGAGATGGCCAAGAACCTCTGCAAGCCGAATCCGATGAGCTTAACGATGGTTGGACAGGACTGCGAAGGGATGTCCGCACGGGCATTCAACAGCTTTCTGACCACCCCTGAACAGTCCCTCGATTACAAACCCGAGGTAAGCAAAAGCCAGTTTTGTGCCGCCCTGGCCAACGAAGGTGCCCGTCCGGTAACCGCTGGTTTTTGTATAGCTGAGGCAGCGTGGGAAAAGTTTCAGCCGCTTGCTGGCGTTGCCCTGCGCACGGCTGTTGGTATGCAGCCGGGCGGTCAGTTCGTGCTGGGTGCAGTGGACACTGTGGCTTTCATTGCCAACGCCAAGGACGGGTTTGAGAAGTTCGCCAACTCGACCAAGGAGGCCGGCGTCACAGCCACGAATGAGGTTCTGATGAACCTCTTGAAGGTCTCCTCGTTTCAGGTTGATGACGCGTTCCGGGACATGTGGGGGATCTTCTCAGGGATCGGGATCGTGCTCCTGGCGTTGATGTATTTCAAGCTGTTCAAGGATCTTTCGGACGAGAAGATCGACTTCGATACGGTGCGGCAGTCGTTGTTCTGGTTCGGCCCGCTGTCGATCCTGTTGGCGATCTTCGGTCCGGCTCTGGCGTATGTGGGCAATAGCTGGTTGACGGACCTCACGGGCGCCATCAGTCCGTGGACGTCGAATCAGATCACTGATTTCGCCACGACGATTTCCCGGTTCGCCTCTTATGAGTCGAACGGCGTGTTCGGCCCGTTGGCGGCCGTCCTTCTGTTCGGGTTGCTGTTCGTTGGGGCGTGGGCGCTGCTGGGGCTGTTCGCCCTCCAGCCGCTGGCGCTGTATCTGCTGGGTGTGGGTCTGGCGCTGATGATCGGTTTCATGATCCACCCGCAGTACCGCGCCCGCGTGGCTAAGACCGGGTCGCTGTGGCTCGGTATTGCCTTGTCCAAGCCGCTGATCCTTTTGCTGATGGGGGCTTTGTTCAGTTTCATCAGCAGCCGTCCCGCGTTTCAGGGCGAGGGGACTGATGACGCCCTGATCAACGCATCGTCGGTGTTCACTGCGGCCGCGGCCATGCTGGTTCTGGCGTTCTCGCCGGCCCTGTTGTTCAAGTTCGTCCCGATCCTGCCGTCTTCGGCCACAAGTCTGGGCGCTAACCGTCCGTCAATTGCGGGCGCGGCGATGGTGGCCGGCGCTGGCGCTGCCATGGGCTCAATGATCCGCAAACGCCGGACGGCGCAGAGCCAGTCCGGTTCCGGCGGGAGCAGCGGCTCCGGCGGGTCCTCACGGCCCGGTCAGGGCGGCCCAGACGGCGGTACGGCCGCTGTTGGTGCCGGTGTTGGTGCCGGTGGTCAGCGCGGTGCCGGTGCAGCTGCACGGCAGGGCTCTGCCGGCCAGGAATCCGGCAGCGAAGCGGCACCTGAAACCCGCACATTGGGTGAGATGCAGGCCGATGACCGGGCGGGCACCCCGTCCGGCAAGGCGGCTCAGTCCCTGCGCGGTGGTGCTGCAGCTCTCGGCCGGGGCACTGGATCAGTGGCGCGGGGTTCCGCGAAGGTCGCCGCCGGCGGCGCGACAGCGTTCCTGCTCGCTGGCCGCGAGAGCGCACGGCAGGCCTCGATGCGCGGCCGCCAGGGCGTCAATTCAATGGCACCCGATACCGACCACATCAGTGGCCGGTAAGTAGTACAGACGCCAAGGGAGTAGGCAGTCATGGGAAGAATGGTCGTTGTCGGCGGTGAGGTCTCACGCCGTGGCCTGTTCGGGGGGAACCGGACCGGTCCGGAGTGGATTGGCTTAGGTCTTTCGGTGGGTCTTGGTGTCCTCGCCATCGTCGCCTCAGCGGCCATTATTTGGGTGGGACTGTTGATCGCGGCCGTGTTGGTCGGCGCCGGTGTATTGCTGACGACACCAAGCAAAATGACGGGGCACCGCTCCCTGGGTGCCCTGTATGTCGAGGCCAGGCATCAGCGAACCCGGAAGAAGAACGGGACGGCGACGTTCGTTCCGATGAAGTTCCGGGACCAGACCCGGATGGTCAAGGCGGGCAAGGCCGACCGTGCCCGGGCGGACGAGAAGGGCATGATCGAGGTCCCGGTCCGGCACAAGAACAATGTCCCGCTCATGGTCGGGGACGTGCGGGCCTTCACCGTCCTCACTCCGGGCGGCCCGATGACGGTGTTCCGGCACCAGGGCGCTATCAAGGTTCCGTACTACACCGTCACCGTCGAGGTCATGGGTTCCTCCTCGGGTATCCGGGAGGAGAACCGGGAGGATTCCGCGTATGTGGCCAGGGGTCAGTTCCTGGCACGTCTTGCCCGCCGACAGTCCCTGGTCTCGCACGTGCAGTCGTTGTCCCGTGCGGTGCCAATGGACTCCACGGATCACCTGATCTGGGTCCGGGACCGGCAGGCACCGGGAGTGCAGAGCATTCTGTTGGCCTCCTACGGGGATCTGGTGCAAACACTCCAGTCCCGCTCTGAACAGCACCGTACCTACGAGACGTTCCGGATTCCGAAGTCCGCGACCCTGTCCCTGAAAGCAGACAAGCTCGGCGACGGTGATACCGGTATCGGGCTGGCCATCTATCAGGAGATCCGTTCGGCCCTGTCCCAAGCGCAGATGATGGGATCCATTCAGGACTACCGGACCCTGGGGCCCGGACAGATGGCCGGGTTGCTGCGTCATTTGCAGGACCCGGACTACGACATTGACGACCACGAAGGCGCCGACCTGGCCGACTGCTGGCAGCACCTGGACGGGGAGAGCTCTGAATCCTCAGTGGTTGTCAACGGACACTGGCATACCCGCACCGGGTACGTGCCGGCCTCGGCGTTCAGCCCCGAAGCCGTCCCGGTCTCGGCCCTCCAGGCGTTGGTCAGCGGCATTCAGCCGGCGGTCGTTCATTCGGTCTCCATGGTGATGGAGCTGGAGGATGCCCGCAAGGCACGCGGGAAAGCCCGCACGGACGCGGCCATGGATATTGCCAAGGACAACGACGTCCGGAAATCCGGGAGGCTCTCTGATGGTGCCGAAGAGGTGTTGATGGGCGCCTCCCGGCAGCGGCTCCTGGACTTGAAACCGGGCTCCGGTCACCACGGGGCCTCCTACGCGCTCTATATCTCGTACTCCGTGGAGTCTGAGGATGAGCTGCTGGTCACTGCTGACCTGATCGAGGCTGCCGCCGCGGACGCAGGGATCGAATTCATTGACTGGATGGATCACCGCAACGATCTGGCCCTGATCACCACCATGCCTTTCACGAGAGGAATCCGATGAACACCACGCAGAAACTCATCAAAGGCCTGCGGATGCCCTGGGCTCTGAGCAGCAAATCCCGCCGGGCAAAGCGTTCCCAGGCCCGCAGCTCACGGGTCTCCCAGCACAACGCGGCAGCGGTGGCCACCGAAGATGCCCTGGAGACCAAGCGCCGGTCCGGGTCCACCACGAAGAAGGCTGAGGGCCGAAAAGTTAACCTCCGGCAAAGGGCAGAGGCCCAGGCCGCTGCCTCCATCCCGTGGCGTCATGAGCACAAAAACGTCCGGGCTTCGCGGCTGGGTTTCTACGACCCGGCGGCGCCCGGGGTGTTGTCTTCGACACGCCAGATGGAATTTTCACACATGGCCATCGCCTCGCCTCCTACCTCTCACCGTGGGTTGGCGTTCGGGATCGACGCCGGGTCCGGGTGGATGATCGTTCATGACCCGTTCACCTCCTATGGCAACGAGCTCGAATCCCCGAACGTCTGCTTCATCGGTGACCTTGGCCAGGGCAAGTCCTCGGCCATCAAAACCTGGGCCGTGCTGCGTCAGCTGATCCTCGGCCGCCGCGTCGTGGTGATCGATAAGAAGTACCAGCTGGACCAGAACGGCGGCGAATACACCTCCCTGGCCCAACGGCTGGACATTACTCCGGTGAAGTTCATGGTCGGCGGGGGCGGGGCAAGGATCAACATCCTGGATCCCCGGATCGCTGCCCGCCTCCACGAGGACAACCACGACGACACCGCACTCTCCACCCCGGCAGGACAATCCATGCTCGTCCGGGCCGTCGTGGAAGAAGCTCTTGGCCGACCGCTGCTGCCCAAGGAAGGCAAAGCCGTCCGCATGGCCCACAAGCAGGCGCTACGGGCCGCCGCGGCTGCCGGGGAAGTCGCAGATGTCCGCCACGTCCTGAAGGCGTTGTACTCACCGGATGAAGCCACGGCTACGGCCTCAAACCTGACGGTGGAGGAACTGCGGCAGTGGGGCCAGGACCCCGCATTCGAACTCGAACGCATGATTGAAGATGACCTGGCCGGCCTGATCGACGGACCCACAAGCGTAGAAATCACCCTTAACGCAGGTCTCACCGTCTTTGACGTGTCCCTGCTCCCGGAGGACGGGCCGGCGCTGGCGATTGTCATGACGATCATCAACACCTGGCTGGCGAACACCCTCTACCGGCAGACCGAACCGGTCCCCACAGTCCTGGTGATCGAGGAAGCCTGGCACACCGTCCAGGGCTCAGTCGCGAAAGTCACCCGGAGGAACACCAAGCTCTCCCGTGCCCTGTCGCTCTCGTGCATGTTCGCGTTCCATCACATTTCCGACATTCCCGAAGACAGCCCGGCCATCGCCATGCTCAAGGAATGCGGAACCGTCCTGCTGTACAAGCAGCAAAAATCCGATGACGCCTGGGCGTGCGAACGGATGTTCAACCTCCCGGCAGGATCCGCAGCCGATATCTCATCCCTGACCAAGGGCACCTGCATGATGCGGATCGGCAGCAAAGACCCCTTCATCGCCATCCATGTCCGCAGCGCCCTCGAAATCGAACTGACCGACACGGACAAGGCCATGAAATCCACCGCCACCATGAACGACGTCGAAGTCAGCGCACAGGAAGAAGCAGCAGCATGAGCAGCGGAGTCGGGATGTCCACGGATTCGAAAATGAAGATCGGCTTGGCCGTCATCATCGTTGTCCTGATCGTCCTGGGATGGGTGTCCGCTTTCCTTGGCGAAATGCTGACTCCTACGGGGATGCCGTGGACGGACGTTGAAGCGCTCTGGGCGAAGATCAAGGCCGGCGAATTCTCCTGGCCCGGTGCGGCCACCTGGATTCTGGCCGTCCTGGCAGTCCTGGCTATCGTTGGTGCGGCCTTCCTCAGCTCGAAGTTCGGTTCCAAACGGTCCCGTGATGACGGGCTGCCCAGCTACCAGGACCTGGAAAAGCGGATGGGCAGACAAGCTGCCCTGGCCAAAGCCAAACAGTCGCTGGAGCTCCCCGAGAACGCCACCGAAGATGACATGATCGTCGCGCTGTGCAAGCTCGACGGGCAGACTCTTTATGTCCAGCACGAGGATTCGATGTGGGTGTTCGCCCCGCAGCGCTCCGGTAAGACGCTGTTCCTGGCCGTTGGCATCGTCCTGGACGCACCAGGTGCCGTGATTGCCACGTCCACCAAGAATGACCTGCCGATGCTCACCGCCGTTGCGCGGGAGCGCAAGGGCGAGGTTTCCGAGTTTGACCTCCAGGACATTTCCGGCTGGGACTACAAAGTCCGCTGGAACGTCATCGACGGGTGCGAGGACCCGGACGAAGCATTGGCCCGCGGCAAAGCCTGGGCCGGTGCCCAACCCATGGGGGACGTCAAGAACGGGGACTTCTTCAACTCCAAGGCAGCCGCCGTCCTGGGCCGGTTCCTCCACGCAGCAGCGTTGGGCGGGAAAAGCGTCGAGGACATCGTGAAATGGACCAACAACTTCTCCAACACTGAACCGCTCGATATTCTCCGCCGGCACAACGCTCCCGCAGCATTCACCTCCCGCCTGCAGGCGCTCATTTCTTCCCGCGCGGGAGAAACCGTGGACTCCATCCAGGAAACCCTCGCGGGCCTGCTGGAACCGCTGTCCTCTCCCAAGGCAATGCATATCCTCAGCCCGCCCAAGGGCGAAGGATTCACCATGGAGAAGTTCCTGGAGAAGCCGAACACCATGTACCTGCTCACCGATGGAGAACGTTCACCGGTAGCACCGCTGGTGGCCATGTTCGCTGACTTCATGTTCCGCAAGGCCCAGCGCATCTCCCAGAGCGCGCCCGGGGGCCGGCTATGGCCGGTCCTGACCATGGTCTTGGATGAAGCACCGAACGTTGCCGCCATCCCGGACATGGCCGGCGCCCTCTCTGACTCCGGTGGCCGCGGGATCCGCATCATCGGATTCAGCCAATCCTTTGCCCAGAACCGTCAGCGATGGGGTGCTGAGGCCGCCACTGCCATCCGCGGAACGTCCTCGATCCGGTTGTTCCTGCCGGGCCTGGAAGAACTCGATGAACTCGACAAGATCGCCCGTGCTGCCGGGACCACCCGGCACCAGCGGGTTTCGACCTCCCAGGGCAGGAACGGGTCCTCCCGCACCACCAGTGAGGAAGAACGGCCAGTGATCCGCGGCTACGAGATTCAGCAGCTGCCCGTGGGGGAGGCCTTCATGCATTACAGCAACGTGGCCCCGGCCCGTGTGAAGCTCACCCCATGGTGGGAACGTCCCGACGCCGACCAGATCACCAAAGACAAGAAGGCGGCGCAGTCGCTCAAAGAAGCGAACGCAGCAGACCAGTACCAGCAGGACCGGCTCACCGAAGCCGCAGCGGCCACGAAGGCCGCAGACGTTGAAGCTGCGACCGCCGGCGCGGGAGGGGACAAGTCTTGAGCGAGGACGTGAGCGCCACACCTGAGGAAGGGCCCGACGACGTTGAAGTCCCCTCCGTGGAAGATATCGTCCTGACCCACGTCGGTCAGATAGGTGCCCTCCAAGAGGGCATGCAGGCGCTTGTGGACATGGTCGATGATCTTCTCGCCGCCCCACCCAAGACCAAACCTGCACCGTGGAACTGGAAAGAACTCGACGGACCCGACGCCGCAGAGCTCATGGAAGGCCTAGGCGCCTGGGTGGATTGGATAAACGAGCGGTACGGCGTAACGGACAGTTCCCGGATCCTCGGGTGCTGGTACCTCCATACAGCCGTCGTTGAAGAACTCACGGCCGCGTGGGTCGCTTGGCAGGCCGCCTACTACGGTCACAAGAATGCGGTGACGGACGCAGCCTCCTGGCACGACGGAACATTCTGGCCCATGCTCGAACGCATCAGGTCCAAACCCTGGGGCATTACTGAGTGCATCAACGAAGGAAGCCACAAAGACCACCGGCCCTCCTTCAGATCATCAACCGATCCCGGCTTCTCCGACTTCCTCGCCGAAATGGGAGCGACAGCAGCAACGGGATAGACCACCCTCGGAAAAACTCTGGAAAAGTCACTCTTGGGTGCTGTGGGAGACGCTTGATCTAACCCCTGAGCCATACCCCCATGAACGGGGGCCAGAAGACTCGAACCCCGTACTGGAAGCCCCGGGGCAGCTGAGGTTTCGACAGACCGCCGTCCTCGCGGATGGGACCGCGTCTTTCTTCCGGAACCATGGCGCATCACTCTTCTGGACTGCCAGATCAGCCGGGCAGGTGGCGGCGGCCTAATGTGACCGCACCGGGGCCTCCGCGGCTTCTACTCGCGCTCGGAATAATATTTGCGGACAAGAATGCCTATGCCGCCAGCCAGCATCAGCACGAAGCCGACTGTGCTGGCCGATGGAAGGTGGAAGGTAATTCCCAGGACTATCATCACCAGGCCGGCCCATAGGGCAGCAGTATTCCAGGGCCTACGAGGGGCTGAACGGCGCTCCGGCCAGCCGGACTCCAGGTGCGGGGCAAGGGCAGGATCCTTGGCCACCAGATCCTGCTCGAGTTCCCGAAGAACTTTGCGCTCATACTCCGATAGCGGCATGAGTGGAACCCTTCCGTTTCCAAGCTCAGACAGCCCCGGCTATTAGGCGTGGCCGCCGATAGACCTGTTCTCATTCTTTCATCCGTCTGCGACCCGTTAAGGGCCATAACCGGTACGTCAGCCTGGCGGAGCGGCCTGCTACTGACCGTACGTGCAGGAAGGGTGCCGCCCGTGTCCGGGCCTCACCCTTCCCCGATTTGAGGCGGGTTACTTCTTGAAGGTGTCCTTGACCTTCTCGCCGGCCTGTTTCAGATCTGCTTTGGCCTGGTCGCCCTTGCCTTCGGCTTTCAAGCCCGGATCGCCTTTGGCTTCACCGGCAGCTTCCTTGCCCTTGCCGCCAAGCTTCTCGGCGGCGTTCCTGATCTTGTCGTCCAAACCCACAGTGTCACTTCCTCAGGTTCGTTGCCGCCTGCGGGCTGCCTGCGGCTCACCCTCTCATCGTAAATCGAATCCTTGCAAGATGCTAAGCATACTGATTAAATCGTTTCCATAGCGCCACTACGACGCTGAAGGTCCTTTGGAAGGAAGTGCGTCATGGGAATTCTCGGATTTCTTCTGCTCGGTCTAATTGCGGGAGCCATTGCCAAAGCCATACTTCCCGGCCGGCAGGGCGGGGGCTGGCTGATCACCCTGGTTCTGGGCGTCGTCGGAGCGATCCTTGGCGGATGGATTGGCTCACTGATCTTCGGCGGAGGCCTCGCGGAATTCTTCGACCTCAGGACCTGGCTGCTGGCCATTCTTGGCGCCCTCATCGTCTTGGGAATCTACGGGGCCGTGACCCGCAGGAGCCACGCCTGACCCGGACAGCAGGACGCGGCCGCGGCCACGTGGGGGATCCTCGATATCGTCTCCGTCGTGCAGATTCCCAGTCCGCTCGTCCCGTAGGACGGAGGAAGCTCGTGTGCCCCCGTCGTGGGAAAGCGGCCACCTCTTCGAAGCCGAGGTTGGGGATACCTTGAGCACTGGCGGCATAGATTCTGGCAGGGTATTCAAGAGAAAATGCCCTGGTCCGTACCGTCTGTGGGAGTGTAAGCGGGCTCTGCTGTGGCGGTCGTTCTTGGCCGGGCCGTGGCACCGCCGACTGAGGATCAGGCCCCAGTGCGATAGCGCTTACGAATTGTAAATATGTCTGCCCGTCTCGTCGCACTTCTTCTTTCCGGATGCTTTGGGGAATAGTTGTGAAACAGAGTCCAAAGTGGGACTCAACGGGAGGCGTCAGCTATCCGCTGTATGCCCCAACAAGACCAGGGCAGCCGGTCCCGGACCGGCTGTAGAGGATGTAGTGCCCATGGACTTTGTTCCCTCGCTCGGGACCTTCGCCGGAGCCGCATCCCTTCTCGTTCTGGCATTGGTGGCTAGCCGGCGGCGAAAGCGCAACATTCGCCGCCGGCTTCATACCAGGGACATGCAGCGCGTAGCGCTGTTCCGGATGGACAGGGAAGAGTTTCACTTGCAGGTCCGAAGAAACCCAACGAGACGACGCAAACGCCACGCTGGTGGAGGTCGTTAAGAAAAGCACGCTTTGCCAGGTGCTTTCGAATAGCAGGCACTGCGACAGCGCTCCAACTTGGGGAGCCTTTTGCCAGGATTCGGGAAAACACGGGATATGAGCGACCAGCGCCATTGCACCACGGCAATAGCGCTGTTGAGGACGGCGGAAATCATCGCCCGCGGCCGCTCTGCTGACGTACAGCTCAACGGGCACCAGCGATCCGTCTCCGGCAAGCGTGAACGACTTAGCCAGGATCCTCAGGACTACAGTGCTGCGGCCGAAAGGCGAGGTTGGATCACAAATTTTCCACCGGATGGGACAGACACTGGGGTGCCCTATGGGCGCTTTTGTTGATTCCCTTGCGGATAGTTCCTTACGTGTTTTCTGTGCCGCGCTATAAGCGGTCGTTTCGGATTTGATGCCTCTGTAAGTGATGCATGGTTTCGGTGGTCGAGGGACGCGTCGACGGATATGATTCTGGATCATGGCACCAGATCGGGACTCGGCAGGACGATCTGTTGATTCCGGACACATCACGGCCTTGATGTGGGACTGAGGTGAAGAGTGAATTCCGCCGCTGCAATCCGTGTAACTGCCGTTCGTGTGGCCGAACTGCTTGCCGAAGGTGAGCCGATGCCGGTCTACGTGCACGTCATCGACCACCCCGACGCGCGCGTGCTGGTCGACACCGGTATGACTCAACTTCATCCGGCGGTCGCCGACATGGAACCCCGCCTTTACCCCTTGAACGGGCAGGACTTCGACATCGGCAGCGTCGACATCGTCATCAACACCCACCTGCACTTTGACCACTGCGGAGGTAACCACCTCTTCGCGGGCAAGCCCACCTACGTCCAGCGTCAGGAACTCGAGGACGCCCGCAACCAAAGCGACTACACCATCCCCGAATGGGTAGACCCGCCCGGGATGCACTACATCACGGTCGAGGGTGAGCTCGAACTGCTTCCGGGGCTACGGCTCCTCCCGGCACCAGGTCACACCCGGGGCTCACAGATTGTCGTCGTTGACGGAGCAGGAGGCCCCACCATCGTCGCCGGTGACACAGCAGTTTGGTTCGACGAACTTGATAACCCCCGCACCGAGGGACAGCTGCTGATTCGCTCTCTGAATCCTGAAATGGTTTGGCTCACCCACGGGCACACGCCATGGAAACCTGGTGCCCCGGTCTCTCCGTGAACCACCCTCAACCGGTTCACACGCGGCATCGAATCGGAGGCAAGATGTGAACTATGGGCATGACGAGTCGAGGGCGCAGTGTGTTTTGAAATCCTTCGCTACACAGATTCCAGCCCCGCAACAACCCCGGCCGGGACGGCCATCTGAGAGCGCGCAAGACACCAGTGCGCAAGCTGCACCCGGCGCCTGAGCCCCAGCAGCCGTATCCGCTGATCCTCAGGCGCCGGACAGGGGATTGCTGCGCCCATGTTGTTCGGATATCCCCAGGATCAGCATGGCGCGATGCCGTCCAGTTGAGGTCTGGAGGGCGCCCACGCAAGGGGCGGCTCGCCGCGTCAAGACAGACGTCGAAATTCCCCCGCCCGGAGTTGGACATGGATCGGCAGCACCATCTGGATAGGAGTAATGCCGAACGGCTCATCGAGCAGCTCATTAATCGAGGCTTGCCCTGCCGGTTCGCCAGCCTGGTCTGTGTCCATGAGATCGAGTATGCGCGCACGCACGCTGTGAGTACTAAGACACGCACGTCAGGACGCAGCCGGAAGCTGCAGGCTATTCTTCGAAATGCGTGCGCAGTTGGGGGTTGGAGGAAACGGATTCGATGATTGATGCTGCTATGTCCCGCAATTTGATGTTGCGGGAGCTGGATGCGTTCCTCAGCATTGTCGTGGCCGCGTCCTGGCTGCATCGGTTTTGGGCCATGATGACGCCTACAGCGGTGTCTATCGCCGTTCGGTTTTTCATCGCAGCTTCCAGGTTGTGCTTTGCGTTCTGGAGCCCTGCCAGGCGCAGCTCGAGCCTGAGTGTTTTGGCTGACTGTTCACCGAACAGCTCTGCCCGGGCGATGAACTCGCTGCCGAATGCATGCGCTTGTGAGGAGTAGATGTTCAAGACTGCCGAAGTGCCCTCCTCCAGTGGAAAGGGAACAGCAAGGATTGAACCGATTCCGTGCGTGACTAGAGCCCTGGCGTACTCGGGCCAGCGATATTCACGCGAGAGGTCAGGGACGTGAATCGTTGTCCCTGTCCGCATGGCCAAGAGGCCAGGTCCGTCGCCGAAGGCGAACTGCAGTTCATCGACCTTCCCCGCTCCGGGAGAACTGCACGCTACCGTCACGGGCTTTTTAGGGCGCACCAGGGTGACGTTGCAGTAAACCTCCGAGTCAGGCGATGCGAGGAGGGAAGCACAGAGGACCGCGAGGTCGTGGAGGAACTCCTCAGCATCTGGGGTGTCCAAGACCAGGTCCTGGAGACGGGAAGTGATATTGTCCTGCAGCACCGCGGAAATAGGGGAAGCGTCCATAGTATGTCCTCACAATTCACCGTCAAGGATCTGCGGTGCGAAGACGCCCACTCCCCAGCGTCCCTTCCCGGCGTGCATCCGCAGAACGGCGCCGAAAACAAGGAAAGCCAAGCAGTTGATGTCCCCGTTCGGTTCCAATGAAACGCCTACGGACCGTCTCCCTGCACGCCTTTCCGCTACGTGCCCTTTCGGGAAATGAGCACAGACCCTTGTCTGTAGGAGGTGCCGGCGACGGCTGGGGGAGAGCCTTCGGTCTCTGAAAGACTCTGTCGTCGCCGGCACTTCCTATTCAACCGTCTGGCCCGAGGCTACCCACCAGTAGTGGGTACTCGTATCTTGGCGTGCCTAGTACCCGCGGCTGAGGACTGGCTTCACGGATCGGCAACACCGCACCCGAGATGCGGAAACGGGCAAAGGAGGTTTTGGCCCCCCTGATGCGTCACCGGTCATGGTTGGGAGCGTCGGCGCATCGTGAACCGTCGCCGGTTTGATGCCGGGGCCGTGCACGTCTTTCGGAGTGAGCCTAGGCCAAGCCGAGGGGAGCGTCTTGGGGCGGGGTGGACCTGCGGCGGTCTTCTTCGACCGCGAGTTCATACCAGGAATCTGCCTCCAGTGCGGGTGAGGGCGTGTCCAGGTTCCGGTACAGGGCATCGATGAGTTTGCTGAGCTCTTGGGCCGTCAGGGTGGGGAGGACCATTTCCGGTCCGCGGGGATCATGGATGAGGTGGGCCAGCTGCAGAGGTGTCATCCTGCGGTAGCTCGGACGTGGGGACTGCAGTGGATACTGTTCACGGAGACTCCATCAGAACGCGGTTGGGATGGGCTGGGTAGCGCCCCTGAGTGTAGGCCGCTGTGGGGAGGGCCACAATGGCCCGGGACCGGTGATCGTTCCGGCCCTTCCGATGCTCTGATAACGCTCGCTGGCACACAAGGGCAGTGCCATGTCCGCTATCGGCCCGACGATCCCGTTCCTGGCTTTGTCTTCCGTGAGGGCAGGTCCGGTGAGACGATGCGCTTATGAGCGACATACACGAAGCACGTATGCGGGATGGCCTGCACCAGCATGCGCAGGGAGCGGTGCCGAGCCCGCAGCAGATCCGGACCGTCGGGCAACGCCGACGGGAAGCGGAGGAGAAGCTGGTGCACCATCTGAACGAAGCCCGCCACAAAGACGATATCCAGGAAACCACCGACGAGGGGCCGGGCACGCCGGCAGCGGGGACGTGGATGGCGGGGACGTTGCCGCTATCAAAATGATGACCGGCTCAGTGACGCAGACCGCGTGGACCTGATCGCCAATCAGGTCATCGCCGAACAGGACGCCAACGACACACAGCATCCCCACGGCACGCCCCGAAACCGGGTTGTAACAACGCGCTGAAGCGGTGGACGGGTGGCCGGGCTATAAAGTCTCTTAGTGCTGAAACCTGCAGGGGCGCACAGTGCCCGGGGGAGGGGGAGCACGTCACCGCAGACAAATACCAAGCACGACCTGTCCTAGCCGTTGAAAGACCCTTTCGAGGGGCTTTCCCTTTTGTAGACAGCCGCGCCTCCGCCTTCGTCGACGGACTTTTTTTGGTCAGAGGTGACCTGCTGCAACGGTCACGCCGGTGTGCTCTGTGTAGCGTTTGTTAGCCGCTGGTCACTTATTTCTACGTCGTGTCAGCGCGTGGACGGGGATGGTCAGGAGCCTGACGATCCCGGCCAGAGCCAGAAGCATGGTGAAGGCAGCGAGCTGGCCGAAGAACATCAGAGCGGCCACGGCAAGCGTTCCGGCGTAGGTGAGGGCAAAGGTAAACGTTTCAGCATCAGGCATCGACGGCCATCTCCGGAAGAGTCGAAGGAAAGCGAAGCGGGACGTGCAGAGACAGGGCGTACAGGTTTCCCGGTCCCGGCAATTATCTCCCAGACAACCCGATGCCCATCCGACACCGACAAGTTCCGCCTGGCACTGGCTGATGCTGGCGTGAGGGCCAGCCAGACACGGGCATGCAGCGGGATGGCTCGGGGAACGGTATGGATACAGCCTTTTTCTGCGGCGCTGCCCGCCGTAGGCTATGGGCATCCGTCACACCCAGGAGGCACCCATGCGCACGGCAAACCCGATGACCGAAACTGAGCAGGTCCACCATCTCTCTGAGAACCTCATGACCCATCTGGCCAAGGGCAAGGAATGGGCCACGCCTGGGGCGCAGGCTGCACTGCAAAGAGCGGTGGCCGGGCTGGAAGCAGGCATTGAAACTGCATCCCCACGGCTCCAAGCGGTCTTGTATCGGCTCGCTGACGAGCTCGCGGGCGGGGTGGAAACACTGACCCCGCGGGTCCAGGAACGCTTGAAGCGGGTTGCACCGAAAGCCGCTGTTGAGGTCCCTGAGCCCGGTCGGGTTCAGGCTGGACTGCCGGCGTCGCCGAAGTGGTGGTGGATTGTCGGGCTGCTGGCCATGGTCGTGGCCGCGGTAGGCGTGTGGCGCTCCCTGAAGACACCCGATGAAGAGACCATGTCCCCGTCACCCGTGCAAGACGCGGGCGGCGCGGATTTTCAGGGTGACGCGGACCTTACCGCCGGCCGAATGTAGTCTCCAGCATCCATCTTCGTTGCCTATCGCAGCTGCAAGGGACCGTCCAGGGCTGACCGCCGCGCGCGAGCGAGAGGCGGGGATTGTCCCCCCGATAGTGTTATTCCAAGGAACCGGGACGGCGGCTTAACAAAGAGAAAGCCCACCGATGGGGGACCGGTGGGCTTTCGGTTCGACCGTATCCTTAACCTTTTTGAACATCGAGTGGAGGATCCGCGTGAGGGCCGCCGGCAATCACGAGCCCACGGGCTCACGAGCCTCTTGGAAGTGATGATGCAGCCGGCGGAAAATAGTCCAGGGCGCTGATCGGGAATAGTCGGCGAGGCTTTCGTTTTGCTTACAAAGGGGGTGGACTCTAGTGCCGAGAGTACGCTTGCCAGGCAGTATCAGAGCGCGGATCGTGCGGGGAAGTCCCGGATTCATAACGAGCTGGTCGAGCTGGCCGGGTGGCACCGCGGTAACGCAGTGCGGCCCTGCGCGGGCCCCCGACTGAAGGTCAGGTCGACCGGGCAGGGGGGCCGTTCCACGGCCCGGATCAAAGCCTGAGCTACCGGTCGCTGTCCAAGAGCCAGGATCCATCCATTGCAGACTCCGGCTCTGACCCCTTAATTTTGCGTATCAGGATGGCGAACGGTAACAGCAGCAGTTGGAGAACACCACCTGCCATCAACAGCGCAACTATCAGGACGATAATCGGCGAGTACAGGAGGAATACCCCGGCAAGGGTTGCAACGTACGCCGATATGAACCCGAGAATGGTCCCGGCATCCATTTTCTGCTCCCAATTTATTCGATGATCGCACTAGGCCCGGATGATGCTATTTAAGTGTTGACCGCCCGGCCAGCGGCAGGACATTCACCTGCTCTTAGGGTAGAACCTGACGCCGTTCGCTGCTAGGTTTCGGCGGGGAATCCACGGTGGTATCCGTTCTGCGAGTCTTGATGTGGGGGACCATTTCATTAGGGGCCGGCCTCACCTCTTTAAACACTGACTAAAGGGCCTCGCTGCGCCCGCCCTGTAGAAGCGTTTTTCTGTTTTTTGCTGCTGTCCTGCGGATCGCACGTGCCCGCATTATCCAACGGAGACAGCCCGTACCGCGTGAATACTACGACCAAAAGGGACTTGAGACTGGTGAGGCCGACCCCACCCCGGCCGGGAATCGAGTATTACAGTGGATGCATGGCTCCCAGCCGCCATCCGCTCGACGACCTGCGCGAAACCCTCGGCCATCTGGCCGATCAGCTCAAGCTGCCCAGTTCAGAGCGCGTCGACGACCTGGTCGGCGATCTCATCGGTGCCAGGCCCGGGCCGGCCCGGCCGCTGTCCGAGGTCCAGGCCGAGCTCGACGCGCTGGTCGGACTGGAGACCGTGAAGGAACAGGTGCGGGCCCTCGTCGCACTGCTCCAGGTCCAGGCCCGCCGTAAGGCGCACGGCCTGCCTGAGGTGGCCACATCACAGCATCTGGTGTTTCTCGGAAACCCTGGCACGGGCAAGACCACTGTGGCGCGGCTCCTGGCCGAGATGTACCGTGCGGTCGGTCTGCTGCAGAAAGGCCATCTGGTCGAGGTCGACCGTTCGGGCCTGGTGGGGCAGTACGTCGGCGCGACCGCCATCAAGACGGACCGGGTGATCCGGCGTGCGCTGGACGGCGTCCTGTTCATCGACGAGGCCTACGCGCTGGCCCCGGAGGACGGCCGGATGGACTTCGGCCCCGAGGCGATCGAGGTCCTGCTCAAGCGGATGGAGGACCACCGCCACCGCCTCGTCGTGATTGTGGCCGGGTACCCGCGGCTGATGGAGTCCTTCTTGCTCTCGAACCCCGGACTGCGCTCCCGGTTCGCCCGAGAGATCACGTTCCCCGACTACTCCGTCGACGCACTCCAGACGATCTTCCACCAGATGCTGGCCCAGCACGAGTACACGCTGGGGCCGGGTGCGGACCAGATGCTGCGCCGCATCCTCACCGGGCTTCACGCGGGCGAGGACTCCGGCAACGCACGGTTCGCCCGCACGCTGTTCGAGCAGGCGCTCAACCGCCAGGCGCTGCGGCTGTCGCTCGACGAGGAACGAAGTCTCGACGCGCTCGATCGTGAGGCCGTCATGACGCTCACCGCGGACGACATCGTCGAGGCCGCGCTGGCCTTGGGCGAGGAGCCGGAGCCGGAACCGACGCCGGAACCGGAGCGGTCACGTTGCTGGCGCTGGCTGGTCTGACCGGATCTGCGGCGGCTGTCAGGCGAAGACGCGTACCGCCCCCGAGCGGGAAGAGCACAACTAGTCCACTATCGTGCAACCGGAGGACAGCCTTTCTACCACCCCAAGCTTGCTCGCTACGGCCAAGAAGCAGGCGGAGCGGATTCGAGGGTGACGCGAACCTAACCGCCGGCCGTATGTAGTCTCCGGCATCCATCTTCGTTGCTTATCGCAGCTGAAAGGGATTCGGATGTCCGACACCTATGACGTCGCTGTAGTCAGAGAGTTCGACGCTCCGCCGAGGCAAGAAAGTAAGCTTGCTTACAACTTGCCGGGAGAAGGATCCCGGCCGTGGATAGGGGAGTGACATGTACAAGGACGTGAACAGCTCTCCCGCCGCCGGGGTGCAGGGAGAACTGCAACAGGACCGGTATGTCGGTGGCCAGGACTTAACGCGCTGGGACAACTCCCTTGGGCGGTTCCTGGCTCGCATGGTCCAGCGCATCAGTGCCGTCCTGGGACCGCATTCCGCCCTGATTCTCATCCTGGCGGCGGGAGCGGTGATAGCGGTAGCCCTCACCGCAGTCTTCGCTCAGGTCTACGAGTCGGTGGTCAATGCTGACGGAGTGGCAGGATTGGATCATCCGGTGCTGGACGCAGCGATGGGCGTCCGTTCCCCCGCGCTGAATGGGCTGGTGACGGCCTATACGGACATCGGGGGCACCATTGGAATGCCCATCCTGGCCTTGGCCGTAATGCTCTTCCTGGCGTTCCGCCGCCGCTCCTGGACCCCGGTGATCCTGATCGTCACGGCCGCGGCGGGGTCGCTCCTGATGACGATTGCCGGCAAGCAGTTGGTTGGCAGGACGCGTCCGCCGTTGACCGACGCTGTTCCGCCGTACGAGTATTCAGCGTCGTTTCCCAGTGGGCATTCACTGAACTCGGTGGTGATCGCGGGAATCGTGGCCTACCTGATAATTCTTCGCCTGAAGTCACCCCGGAGGAGGTTTCTCGTGGCGGCCCTGGCCGCTGCATTTGCGCTGACCATCGGATTGAGCAGGGTCTATCTGGGCCACCACTGGCTTACCGACGTTTTGGCCGCGTGGTGCCTCGGGGCTGCGTGGCTGGCCCTGGTGATCACCGCGCACCGGCTCTATCTGACCGCCCGGAAACACCGAGCCTCGTCCGAGGATGCGCAGGTGCCGAACTCACCAAGCGTCGGCTAGAGGAAGAGGCGGCGGAAGGCGAACCGTAAGGAGTCAAGGTGGAGCCGAGAGTAGGTTCCTGCAGAGCCGGGCGCGGCCGGAATGGATCCTGCAGTTTCGTATGCGGACCCGTCGTTTTCGCGGCGGGTGCCCGACCAGGCAACACTCCTGCCTGTGCTGGTTTTTGCCGCTACCCCAGGACGTGGGAAGGAAGCGGGGGGCGCGCAGCGTTCCGATCCTTGGTACGCCCTGTGGCTACCAATGCCGCCCCGCTGCGCCGTGATGCGGGCGGTCACTGTTCTCGTCCAGAAAAGCGGCCCCCATGCACTTGATAATACTAAGTAGCCTTGCTTTCAATGCTAAGCATGCTTACCATATTAAGGCAGTTGCAGCGGACCTCAAGCAGATGGGGGATGCCACCTGCCGCGGCTGATGAATCGCCGTCGGACGGGTGGCCCTACCGCAACAGCTCAGCGCAAAGACGCCATCCAAGGGAGAACTCATGCTCACGAGGGAAAACATCGAAGTCCTGCTCAACAAGGGCGGAAACGTCATCGGATCCGACGGCGCGAAAATCGGCTCGATCGGCCAGCTCTACGCCGACGACGACACCGGCGAGCCCACTTGGGTCACCGTCAAGACGGGACTGTTTGGCACGTCCCAGTCCTTCGTTCCGGTTGAGGGTTCCAGGTCCGAAGGTAATGACCTGGTGGTCCCGTATACAAAGGACCATGTCAAGGACGCCCCGCGCGTGGAGACGGACGGTCATCTGGAGCCGGAAGAGGAAGACCGCCTCTATGCCCACTACGAACGGGGCGCAAGCACCTACTCGCAAACACGCTCCGATACTGACAGGGATGTTGACGCTGACAGGGCCGTTCGCGATGCCGGCGATGCCGATCTTAACGCAGGCACGCGGAACGAGGGTGCGGTCGGTCACGACACGTCCGGTCCCACTACGGATGGCGCCATGACCCGATCCGAAGAACGCCTGAACGTGGGCACGGAGCGTCAGGCCACCGGCCGCGTCCGGCTCCGCAAGTACGTCGTCACGGAAAACGTGACGCAAACGGTTCCTGTGAAGCGGGAGGAAGTCCGCCTGGAGCGGGAGCCCATCACGGACGCCAACCGCGGGGCCGCACTCTCGGGCCCGGACATCAGCGAGGAGGAGCACGAGGTGATCCTGCACGAGGAGCGTCCCGTGGTCGAGAAGGAAACGGTGCCGGTCGAGCGTGTCCGGCTGAATAAGGAAACCGTCACGGACGACGTCACCATCGATGAGGAAGTCCGCAAGGAACGCATCGAATCCGACGACGTGGACGAAACCCGCCGCTAATCGGGCATTAAGGCGCCGCAGCCACGCCGCGGCACAAAATAATGCGAGCGACGCCGGGAGCCGCCTCGAGCGGCCCCGGCCTCTTCATGGTGTTATTGCCTGGCCACCTGTTGGCAGGGCAATAACACTATGAAGCCGTAACGGCTGCAGAAGCCCTGGGGAGCGCCGCGCTGTGCCGTCCCTGCTCCCAGACACCCAGCCAAGTCTGGTGCCATTCGAATCCGTCCATCGCGTTCTGGTAAGGCAATCCGCTGTCGGTGTCTTCGAGCACGCGTTCTTCAAGCCTGCCGCGCCAGCCGTAGGCAAGGGTCAAGACCATACAGGTTCTGAATGACTTCCACTTGGTCCAGCAGGCACCGAACCGCCAACTCCTGGGCCACGCACGAGGGATGGGTCCAGCCGCCAGCACGCGTTCCAAATGGAGAAGCAGCTTGAAGATTTCCTGGTCCGCCGCCGGTTCATGAAGTACCGGGTCGAATTCCATCTGGAAGCCGCAGAGTAGAGGGGGCCGACGGAGGCTGGGGGTGGTGTGCATGGTCGCAGACCGCACCACTCACCGCCGACCCCTGTTCTCCACCTTATGAGGACGCCCGGGGCAGGCAGAAGAGTACTGACTTACCTGATTCGACTGTGTACGACGACCCTCCGAGACGGCCGAACGCGCCGCACCGTTAGTCTCCTCGGTGTTCTGGTCCCATGCCACCGACCGGTGTTGTTGTCGGCACTCTTACGGGGTGCTCTCACCCCTTCACGGCGTTCTGAGCGGGCGAGATGGGCAAGCAGGCTCCAAGTGAATGCGATCCACAGAACCGCCGCCGCGAGGACGATACAGATCAGAGTCAGAGGATGCATGTGGTCCTCCACGGGATACCTCGGTGTGGGGCGGAACGCTACCGGCCCGGCTGTTTTGGTCCCACCTTCAGGAGGCCTGCTTGAATGATCTCAGGTTCGTTGTCCCTCCGGAAGTGGCTCAAACCCGGGGACCACTGCCGGGTTTGAGCTAAGGCGTTGGGCGGAGATTTCAGGCACCCTTGAGGAACCAGACGGCGGACACAGCAGTGTCAACGCCGTCGGTGACACCTACGCGCAAGCCAAGGCAGGCCCTGGAAGCGATGGTCCCTGAGGGCCACAAGCTCATCGTCATCCGGATGCTTAACGCTCATCTCCCGATGTCAGGGGAGGCACCGCAGCAGCAGATCTGTGGTCTGCTGGCTGCATCGCGTGATCCGCGGCAGGTGCACCGCCGCCATCGGGGGCAAAGCTCTTTCGGGTTCCTGATCGTTCACGGCCCGAAGGGAAAGCTCCAATTCCAGGGCAAGGCCCGCGAGCCTCTCTGCGCCGACCATCTGCGCGGACGTCTTCAGGCTCAGCGCAGCATCCAGCGCGCCCGCCAGGTCTCCGGTCGTCAGCCAGTTGGACCCGGCGGATCCTGTCGGGCAGCAGCGCAATGAAATTCTGAACGAACACCCTCCAGACGCTGTCGTCCTCGCCGAGTCCCTCACGAAGCTTCTCCAGCACCGCAGCATCGAAGAGTGGCGGCGCTTTGACGCTGGCGCCATTCTGCTGAAGTGCCCGGTATCCTTCCAGATTCAAACTCATAATCAGCCCCTGAGAGTCGCCACATTTACCAACGTCCCCCAGGACTTAGGAGGGACGATACGCGGCATGGCAGACCGGAGACACGAGTAGGCGGTACTCGAGTTTTCATGCCGCCATATCCTACTTATCCGTGAAGCCGTTCCGGGCTTCCGCTATTACGTCAGGGGTGTAGGCGCACAGCGCTGATACTTCGGACTCCAGGTGCCGAGAAGTGATCATGGCCGGGCCGAACTGTCCTTCCCGGACGAGCATTTCAAGTTCCAGGCAGCATGCCTCAGCACTGAGGGCGCCGGCCATTGACGACGTGATTTTCAGGCTCAGAATGGCATCGACGGATGCCTTCTTGTCGTATCCGTGCAGGGCGGTCAGAATCCTTTGCAGACGGCCGGGCAACATTTCGAGATAGGCCTCGAGGAATTTCAAGGCCTCATCCGGGTCTTCCAGCTGATCGGCCAGGTCGTAGATCCGGTCAAGATACAGCGGCGCCAGGAGCCGCTCAGGCAAGTCCCTCTGCCTCCGCCTTAGCTTGAGGCGTCTCTGGGAACGCGGCGACAGCCAGGACCAGCAGGCGGGTGATGAGCAGGGACAGGGTCCGGCGGAGGATCCGTGCCGCCGGCCAGGAACCCGTGCGAGGGCTCACCTTATGTTGCGGCCGTGCTTCACCCTGATGGGCGATTGAGGTGAATTTGATGGCGGTGCTCATGGGGGTGGGCCCCTCGTTCCGGAGACTGGCGGATTACTTGGTGGTGGCTGTCCGCTGGGTGGCGGTGGAGTCGAAGCCGATGGTGCTGCTGAGGCCCTGGAGCTCGTTTCGGTGCGGTGTCCGGCAGGGTCGTGGTGACCTTCAGGTCCTCGGTCATGCCGGCAGTCAGTGCGGTGAGGTTGGCCAGTGTCTTCGGGGTCACCGTGAGGATGTGGGAGTTGGCCAGCATAAACGGTGGAGACGCCTCCACAAGTGTACGGTGCTGCCGAGCCGGTCCCTGCTGCCCTGCAGTTCTCGACGTGCCGACGGTCTACGCACCGACCAGCGGAGCCCCGAGCGCGACCTGGAGTTACAGCACAGAGCGTACAGCGTGGGATAAGCGTCGGACCCGTACCTAGACTTTATTGCAAAATGCATCCTTTATTAGAAATCAATAAAGTGAAGTAAACCTTGTAAGATTCGTAACATGGACCCAGTGAACAACCCCTACACTCCGAACGCCGGCGCTACACCGGAGATTGTCATCGGCCGTGACGATCTCCTTGAGGACTTCCGGATCCTCCTGCGGAGACTCGACAAGGGCCGCACCAATCAATCCATGATCGTCACCGGCCTACGCGGCGTGGGCAAAACCGTGTTGCTGGGGGAGTTCCGTCAGATCGCCGAAGAGTTCAAATGGAAGGTCCTGGAACTCGAGGCCAGCAAACACGATGACGACCACTTCCGGAGGACGATCTACTCGCAGTTGCGGGCCGCGCTCTACCAAATTTCACCACGAGCCAAGTGGGGAGACAAAGCACGGAAGGCTGCCCAGGTCCTGCAGTCCTTCAGCCTTTCCATCGATCCTTCCTCGGGTATCCCGACCCTGTCACTCGATGTCGACGCCGCCGAAGGATTCGCCGATCACGGCAGTCTTACCCTGGACCTGACGGACGTCCTGGTGTCGATAGGCGAAGCCGCCAGGGAACACGGGACGGGCCTGGTGCTCCTGTTCGACGAGGTCCAGTTCCTGAGCCAATCACAACTCGAAGCCGTCATCCAGGCGATCCACAAATCGGTGCAGAGAAAACTCCCGGTTACGTTTGTCGGGGCCGGGTTACCCCAGATCGCCGAGCTTGCCGGCGACGCAAAATCCTACGCCGAGCGGCTCTTCAAGTTCCCGAAACTCGGATCCCTGGATTTCGAAGATGCCAAGAAAGCGTTGGCCGAGCCAGCGCACATCGAACATGTGCACTTCGAGGACGATGCACTGGTCAGGGCCTTCGACCTCACTGAAGGCTACCCATACTTCGTGCAGGAACTTGGGTACCAAGTGTGGGCAGTCGCAGACGGCGACTCCATCACCTTGGAAGATGTTGAGGATGCCAAGGACGCCTACGAGGCAAAACTTGATTCCTCGTTCTTCCGCGTCCGGCTCGACAGGGCCACCCAGCTGCAGATCGCCTACATGCGCGCGATGGCACAGCTGGGCCCCGACTCCCAAAAGGCCGCCGACGTCGCCGCCGTCATGGGACGCGAGTCCACCCAGCTGGCCCCCACACGGTCAGAACTCATCAGCATGGGCCTGCTCTATACGCCCGCCCACGGCTACGCGGGCTTCACGGTTCCGCACTTTGACCGGTTCATGCTGCGCGCCGTCCCGCACCTGGACGTCCCGCCTGTTCAAAAGAGGCGCACGAAACCGAAGAAATAAACTCCCGTCCAGGTGACGTGTTTCACCGGGCGGGAACAACAAGTCCCAGCGGGAAACGACACCCGCAGACTCAAGATCCATCAGTCTTCACCCGCACTGGTGCATCACCGTCCAGACTGCAAACCCCGTCAGATTGGCATATAGGAGTGGCGCGGAGGGCGTCTAGGAAACGCTTTCCGGACCCTATTCTGACGGTGTACGAGCCGTAGCCTGACGTCAGGTTGGGGTGTACCTAACGGGACAGGGAAGTTTGAAAAGAACGCGACCTTACCGCGCTGGCAGCCTCCCACAGATCCATTGCGAAGTCCTCGTCCCGTCCGCGTCGACACCAGGCCGCCGGTACGGACGCCGTCAGCGGCGGCGACTCAGGACGACTTGGTCTTAGGGGAAGGTGCGATCAAGCTCAGAAGGCTGAAGCCATCGCTCACGTGAAAGAGCCGGCGTTCACCAGAGTCGGAGGTAACCCAGATAACGCTGCCATCTGGGGTCTTGGCATCAAGAGTTCCACACTGGGGCATACCGCCCGGCTTTATGAGGCAGACATAGGTGCCTATGGCTGCCATCCACCCGGGGTCCGGGTCAGTGAGTACGGTTTCGTCGATAGTTGTCATCTTTTTTCCTGGTCAGTGATTTCCGCGGGTAACCGATTGATCTTTAGCGAGCTCGTGCTTGCGGTGTTGGAAGAGAATTCTATTGCGCACCAGAAGCAGGGCCGATGAGGGCCTCTCACTGCTCCATGTGGGAGCGGCTTGAGTCCACATTCTTGCTTTCGATGATGCGGATTTTGCGGTCTAGCAGCCTTGAGAGGCGTATCGCAATTCAGGCTCGAAGTGTGCATTTTCAAGTCTGTCCTTCACCAAGGACAGGAACTCAAGCACCTCTGTATTGCTGAACACCTGCTGGTTAAAAAGAAGGCTTAGGCTAATAATGTTCTTTGGCCCAGCTTCATCGCTCGCTGGGGGCGTCTGTACGACGTGTCCAAATCCGAAGACCACGGGGACAGGGGCGCCAGCATGTCTTGCATCCACCGGGAACTCAGGGTCGCGCAAACTCACGATGGAAAATCCGGGTACGGATGCCCCGGGGGACTCCGTCTGGGGTGACTTTCCGCTTCTGCGAATTGCACGCGCTATTCCCGCCAAGGACAAATGATGGGCGTCCCTGACAGTAACCTGATCATCAACGGAGGCTGTGGGGGAAATTGCGAGGGTGACCGATGCGTAATCTTTCTCCGACTGCTTCGCTGGATGGTTCCGCGGGCTGAACTGCGGGTATGCCCTCAATGCGTCAGTGACAGCGCGCGCTACGAAAGTATGTTCTGTGAGTTCAACCCCTTCGATAGCTCGGAACCCTGCGCTGTAACTACACAACAGGGACCTGACGGCAGTTACGTCTGCTTCGCAGGTTTGAATCCCGTTAGCGTCTTCGGCTCGTTCGTCAGAAATGGGGTCTGGGTGGTTTTGCCCTGCCCCATCTTCCGTTGCTTTGATCAACGCGCCCGGCTGCGTCTCGGCTGCGATGGAACCAATAGGTTGTCCAATCACGGCAGCTACACCCGCTGTGACATGGTGCGTCAACAAGCCGCTCGCCGGCGCGAGC